>JAOZOO010000016.1:15291-22886 GCA_029933225.1 Bacteroidales bacterium
ATCATGTACGGAAAGTTCAAAGACCATCTGATCAAAGAGATCAACAACATTAAAGAAGCCGGACTTTATAAATCCGAACGCATCATCGTCAGCCCGCAGGGCGCTGTCATCAAACTGGATACGGGGCAGGAAGTGCTGAATTTTTGCGCCAACAATTACCTCGGCCTGTCCAACCACCCCAAGCTGATTGAAGCGGCCAAAGAAGGCTTGGACAGTCACGGCTACGGCATGTCGTCCGTAAGGTTCATCTGCGGCACTACCGACCTGCACAAAAAATTGGAAGCGGCCATTGCCGACTTTTTCGGAACAGAGGACAGCATACTGTATGCCGCCTGTTTTGATGCCAACGGCGGTGTTTTCGAGCCTCTGTTAACCCAAGAAGATGCCATCATCTCCGACTCGCTGAACCATGCTTCCATTATTGACGGTGTGCGGTTGTGCAAAGCCAAACGCTATCGTTATCCCAATACTGACATGAACGGCCTGGAAGAGGTGCTGAAACAGGCACAGGAACAACGTTTCCGCGTCATTGTTACCGACGGTGTGTTCTCCATGGACGGCAATGTGGCTCCCGTTGACGAGATGGTGGAACTGGCTGAAAAATATGATGCGCTGGTAATGGTTGACGAAAGCCATTCAGCCGGTGTTGTCGGACATACCGGAAGAGGCGTGAGTGAACACTTTGATATTTTCGGCAGGATAGATATGATCACGGGAACACTCGGCAAAAGCTTCGGCGGCGCCATCGGCGGTTTCACAACCGGACGCAAGGAGATTATTGAAATGCTGCGTCAACGCTCACGTCCGTATTTGTTTTCCAACTCATTGCCTCCCATGGTCGTGAATGCAGGTATCAAAATGTTTGAGATGATGAGCGAGACCAACACGCTTCAGGATAAACTGCATGCCAATACGGAGTATTTCATGGAAAGAATGTTGTCGAAAGGATTTGATATCAAACCGACCCAGTCAGCCATTTGTGCTGTTATGCTTTACGACGCCAAACTTTCGCAGGAAATGGCCGCACGGCTGCTTGACGAAGGCATTTACGTGATTGGTTTCTATTATCCGGTTGTACCGCAAGGACAGGCCAGGATACGCGTACAACTCTCGGCAGCCCATGAACGCGAGCACCTCGACCAGGCCATCGAAGCATTTACTAAAGTGGGTAAAGAACTGGGTGTGATAAATTAAAACAGAACCGGTTTTCAATGTCTGATAATTTTTATCAGCGCGGATGCCGATAAAAAATGGTTGTGGTTTAATGTTGTTGGAGGGGACTCCAACAATGGGGTTGGAGGGAAAGAAATGAGAAATATTGAATAAAAAATAAGGAATAAAAAAAATTTCCGACGGTTTGGTCTGCCTCGCCTTATATCGTGGGGACTGTTGTTGGTAAGGATAGGATACCAACAACGGGAGCAGAGAGGACTCCAACAACGGAAAAAAGTGTTCCCTTCGGTTGGTGTCCCCACCAACCGCAACTGTTTCGTTGGGATATGTCGTTGGAGGAACTCCAATAACAGGATTTTTGTTTAACTTGCCAGTTCCAGCACCGTAATCTCCGGCAGGATGCCGATACGTCCGGGATAGCCGATAACACCCAGGCCGCGGTTGACATATAAGTAACGACCGTCACCATTATGATAAAGCCCTGCCCAGTGTTTGTACATCCATTTGGCGGGGCTCCATTTTACTTCCTGTGTTTCAATACCGATCTGAAAGCCGTGCGTATGTCCCGAAAGGGTCAGGTCAACAGGATAGCCGCCGGGAACGATCACATCATCCCAGTGTGTGGGATCGTGGGACATCAGAATGCGGGCAGAGACATCTTCCGTACCCAGCAGAGCCTTGTCAATGTCACCGTATTTCGGAAAACGCGGGCTGGCGCCCCAGTTTTCAACGCCCACAAGAGCAAATTTTTCACCATCACGATCAAAAACGACATTTTCATTGTTCAACATCTTCCAGCCGATCCTGTCGAAGAAATCATACAGATCATCCATATTTTTTTGTTTGGCTTCAGGTGTGGGCCATTTCACATAGTCACCGTAATCATGATTTCCCAACGTTGTATAGACCCCCATCGGTGCTTTCAGCTTTTTCAGGTTTTCTTCAAAACGGAAAGCTTCTTTTGTGGCAAAGTTAACGATGTCGCCGGTAAACAGGATCATATCGGGTTTCATGCTGTTGATCATCTCAATGGCCTGTTCCAGTGGCTTCTCCGATGTCCAGCTTCCGAGGTGCATGTCCGATATCTGAACAATTTTCAGGTTGTTGAAAGGTTTTGGCAGATCGGGAATTTTTATTTTTTCCTTCACCACATTAAACTGATAGACCCACTTAAACATTCCTGTGAACATGGTTCCCAGCACCAGTCCTCCGGTGATGTATCCGAGGTACTGAAGGAAACGACTACGCGTAATGCCACTTTGTTCTTCTTTTACCTTTTCTCTTTTTTCTTTATCCATCAGGTGAAACACCCGGTCGATCAGCCGGATAATATCGGCCAGCAAAAGAAAAATGATCGGAAACAGTTTGGCAGTGTAAAACACGAGGATAAATCCCACGAGGTAAGTTCTGAACACATCGTTCCAGTCAATAATGGGAAAAATCAGCGAACCGATAACCAGGAAGATCAATGCCAGGAAAGGGAGCCAGTACAATATGGAAATGAGCATCATCAGCCATTTCCGGTAATTGAAGACGGCTTTTTTGATGGATGACCAAAGGTAAAGATCGCCGAGGATAAGGAGTACAAAAATGAAATAGCTGCCTGCATATTTCGGCATGCTGAAAATTATCAGGAAATATCCCAGAACAAACAGTACCGGCAACAGAAAATAAATCACCCTCGACTTCATCCGGCAAACAATATTGTTTCTACTCTTTCGATCTTCAGACCTTTTCTTTTATATAATTCACTAATCCCCTGGCTTCAAAAATATTCATCAGCTTTTCGGGAAGCGCGGCAAAAGTAAATGTTTTTGTTCCAACTGATACCGTTCCTTCAGAAAAATTAACATTTACTTCATCTCCCGGTTGATAGGCATCCACTGCCTCGGGCAGAATAATGATGGGCAAACCCTGATTGACAGAGGAACGGTAGAAAATCCGGTTGACCGACTTACAGATCACTGCTTTGACGCCTGCGTAGGATAACCCGACAGCAGGATGTTCCCGCGAACTGCCGCAGCCGAAATTGGATCCGGCGATGATGATGTCTCCTGGTTTTACGTTTTTGTTGAAGTTTACATCAAATCCCTGAAACAGGTGGGGCATGATGCTTTCCGCATCGGAGCTAAGCACCTTGTAAGTTAGGTTTCCGGCAAACATCTGGTCGGTGTTCAGATCGTTGACATCTTTGTAGTTCCATACGCCGTTGATGCGGCGGTTTTCGTTTTCGGGAATGACCACGGTGGTTGTCTGGCGGGCAGCATACGGGAATTTCTCATTGTTGTCAAACCCTCTTGGATCCACAATCTCGCCTGCCAGCGCGGAGTAAGCCACAGTAGCCGGTGAAGCCAGATAAATAAAGGCCTCCTTGTTTCCCATCCGTCCTTTAAAATTACGGTTGGCCGTTGAGATCACATTGTATCCGTCGGCAGGTATTCCCTGCCCTGTTCCCAGGCATGGACCGCAGGACGCTGACAATACATTAGCTCCGGCTTCCATCAGGGTTTCGATGATGCCTTCATGCATGGCCTGCAAATAGATCTTTTTGGATGCCGGAACGATGATCAACTGGAAATCTTCAGGTATCTTTTTACCTTTCAGTATTTCAGCCGCAATTTTTAGATCTTCGAACCGCCCGTTTGTACAAGTACCGATCATGGCTTCCTGCAGTTTGGTGCCTTTCACCTCGGCCACGGCTTTCACGTTATCCACCTGATGGGGAGCTGCCACTAACGGGAATATTTCCGAAAGGTCGATCTCAATTTCTTTGGCATATTCGGCATCGGAATCTGCCCACACACCTTCGTAATCCTGGCCAAGCCAGTTCTGCAACACTTCGTCGTACGGAAACACCGCATTCTTGGCGCCCATTTCCGAGGCGAGGTTGGCAAGGGTCATCCGTTGGTCAATGGTGAGCGTTTTCACGCCATCGCCGTGGTATTCGATGGACATATAATCGGCACCGCTGGAGCCGATCACCCCGATAATCCACAGCGAGATGTCTTTGGCATAAACGCCCGGATTCAGCTTGCCTGTCAGTGTGATTTTCAGCGATTCGGGTACGCGGAACCATGTCTCGCCCTGGCGCCACAGACCGGCTGCCTCTGTCCGGTCAATGCCTGCTGCCAGTGCATTGAATGCTCCGGCGGTACAGGTGTGGCTGTCGCTGCCCACGATGATCATCCCCGGTTTGGCATAGTCAGCCATAATCTGGTGGCAGATGCCTTTACCCGCATCATGGAAATTGGTGATGCCCTGCTCGTGGACAATATCACGTACTTTCTGGTACTGATTAGCCAGTGCGGCGCTGGTGGGTGGTGCATTGTGGTCAAGGACAATCATCAGTTGCTCCGGATATTTCACCTTGTCGCCGTTCATCTTTTTGAATGTGTTGTAGATGCTGGCGGTGTTGTCGTGGGTAAGGATGATATCGGGTTTTTTGAAAACGATGCTGCCTTTTTCGGCCCCGAGTATTTTTTCAATGAATGTCTTTCCTTTCATGGTCGTTCTTTTGTTTTCTTTTGACAGTAAATAATGCGACTTGCAGTTTATCGTCGAATGAGCATATAATTTTAAAAATCGCATGGTTGAATTTTAGATTGGGCAAAAATAGTACATTAACCCAAATTTGTCATTTCTTTAACAATTCAAATGTACGCCACTGGTCACAGTTTCCGTCCGGATGCTAAAAATTAAGTACGGGAAATTCTTTTGTTTTGTTCAATATTGTTTCTTGGGACTTATTCACGACATACTACATACCAAGACCTTATACCGATTTAAAACATTTCATCCCTATGATATGGATAGAACAGAATATACTGACCAAATATTAGTTTGTTTTTTACAAAACATATTAACCAGTGGAGAACCTCGCTGTGGCATAGGTCCCTCATCTGACGAAAGAGAAATAACCCCCTCTGCCTTCGGCATCTCCGCCTGTCTGCCGTTTCGCTTTGGCAGGCGGAAAGGGGGGAAAATCATTGTGTTATTTTGTTAGGTTATAAGTGTCTTTGGTCTTGTGTCTTGGCTCTTGGTTCTTCTATCCCACCGCTTCCCCTATTTTGTCTTCCGAATGATATATTTAAAAGTCAGGGCAAACTGCTGTGTAAGAAAATCATTGGTAACCGCATTTGACTGAATGTTATCGGTGCTGTAGAAATAATAATCCAGATTGCTGGTGGCCCGCGTGTAAGCAAAGTCAAGCTCAAATTTATCGGCCCTGTAACCGATACCACCCGTAATATATTGTCTTGCGCCATCATTCAGGTTATTCTGGTAAGGGCTGCCATAAGAAGCATATCCGGCTCTTAAATAAACTCTTGATATCCTCCATTCCGTTCCCACCCTGAAATTCACTGCCGACTTAAAAGACCCCTTGATGTTGCTGTTTTCGTAAGGAAAGTCATAATCTTTTGCTTTCAGCTTCGACTGTGAATAATTAACATATTCGTATTCCCCAGAAATAAAACCTATTTTTTTGATCACAAATGCCAGACTTCCGATGATTCGCATCGGGGTAGTCAGGTGATATTTGTATTCCCCTGTGGGTGAAGGCTGAAGCTGTTGAAAATCGTCTCCAAGATCAGCATAAGTATCTGTTGACCAGGTGTCTTTCATACTGAAATAATAAGTGGGCGTATGAAAAGCAATGCCAATTCGGATCAGGTCAATCGGGCGGATGATGGCACCGAGTTTTAAATTGATCCCCCATCCGTTTGTTTTCAGATATTCGGTGTAACTCCACATATTAAAATATGGGATCGTATCGGCTATATCCGATTCGGTATAAACAGACGTCCGGTAATAACGTGTATATTGCAATCCAAGCGATGCTCCGAGATATAGCAGGTCATCAAAATTGGCCCCGCCCGAAACCAAAAATTCATTGGTTGACCCTTTCGTAGCAATCTGTTCAGTCTGAAGCACACCTGCATAAGGAACAGGTGTGTAATATTGGTCGGTAGTGCCAGGGATTGTATCCAGAAGATAAACATACCATGCCGGGCTCAGGTCGAATGCATAAGGGCCGTGTGTATCATCGAGCAAACGATAATCCACCCCGTTGGCTTCCTCGTTATAAACATCAAGCTTGGAGTTTTCAGTGTTGATCCCCTGCATTAATGAATTGCTGTTGTAATTGTTCAGGCGGTTCATGCCGAATCCCATTTGCCAGTACTTCCATCCAGAGGCACCCCTTCCCAGTCGTTTGGTTAAGATATATCCGAAATTACTCAGATCGAACATGGTTTTGGAATCCTCCGTGGCCGAGCCATTGTATTGTGAGTTGATCTTATTTGTAAAAACTTCGGGAGTCACCGAAAAGTATTTTGCACGGTAAACTCCGATTCCGCCGGGGTTGATACTCAAAGAAGAGAAGTCGCCTCCCATCACGCTAAAGGCGCTGCCCGTTGCCATATTTCTGGCCGTGCCCTGCCAGTAAACCCGGGAAAACCGCAAAGCGTCCTCGGCATACTGGGCATGCAGGGTTGTACTGAGCACAGCTAAAGCACATATCAAAAGAATTCTTTTCACAGCTAATTAGATTAGGATAATAAAAGTATCAAAAAAAGAGAACGGGGTATAAAAAACTTTTAACGTTTTATTCCGCCACCCCCTCGTGAACTTGAACCCGAAGACCGGGTACCGGAACTCCTTGTTCCGCTGCTGCTACTACGGCTGAAAGAAGAGCCTCCCGAACTGCGTGTTGGGGAACTGTAACTTCTTGTACCGGTGCTTGTCCGGGTCGGTGAAGAATACGACCTTGTACCCGAAGACCTTGCGGGAGTGTAACTCCGGCTTGATGACCCTGTATTTAAATTACTCCGGGTACTTGTTGGCGAAGTTGCCGGACGGGTTCTGGAATAAGGATTGTAATTCTTTGTGGTTGTCCTCGTCATCCTGTTTGTCGGACGAACATATTCCTGGCTCGACTGCGGTTTTTTCGAAGGCAGACTCTGGTATGATTTCGGTTTCTGATATTTTGGTTCAGGCAAACCTGCTCTTTGTTTGACGGAAGGCTTCTCATATCTTTTCTGAGGAACTGTTTGCTGGGCCGTTTGTTGCCTTGTTTGTGGTTTTGCAAGTTTATCCTGTGCTATATTTTCAGTAACCGGGCGGGTTCTGTAATACTCGCTTTTCGGAGCAGTTGTAACAACAGAACCTGAAGCCGGTTTCCCGATTCTTCCTGTTTTGTCACCGTTTTCTATCGTTCTGCCAGCCGTATTTACTGTAGTTGCAGGTGCAGCCACGACAGTACCTCTGCCACCGGCACTTCCGCTTTTACCGGTATTGTCACCGGGTCGTCCTGAGGGACCTTCACCGCGAGAATGTGGAATCGTAGTTCCGCCGGCAGTTCCGCCACGCGGACCGTAAACAACCGAAGGGGTTGCAATATAATCAGGATAACCTCCGCCATA
>JAOZOO010000016.1:22986-25256 GCA_029933225.1 Bacteroidales bacterium
ATAACCTCCGCCATAGTAGCCGCCGCCATAGTAGCCGCCGCCGTAATAGCCTCCATAACCACAGTATCCACACGAATAGTAAGGATATCCGTAGTAGCCGTTCCAGTAACCGTTCATGTAACCTGCATTGTAACCGGCCCAGTAACTGCCGCCATAACCATAGGAAGGCCAGCCATAACCGTAGCCCATTGAATAGCCATAAGGATATCCGTAACCGAACCCCATTCCAAAGCTCAACGACCAGTTGGACATGCCGTAACCGCCGCCGCCGCCATAATAACCGTCATAATAGCCAAATCCGCTGCTTGTTCCTTCATCACTGAAATGCTCTATCCGGCTGCTGTAATCCGTTCCGTCATAATGTTCGTCAATATACTGATAATCGCCATTGGTATCATTGGCATCAACAGTTGTGGCGATATCACCACTGGAAACCGCACCTTCTTTCATGCCGGTTTCGTTATCAACTTTGACATTTCCTTTTGAATACGTTTCGGCATTTTTCTGGAAATCATCCCAGTTATATTCGGAAGGATTTTTAGCTTTTTTTGTATAATAAACCTCATCATTCGGTAAGTTGCTTACCGAAGAACATGACGACAGGAATGCTACGATCAGCAAGACACCCAGCCATTGCATGTATTTTATATTCCGTTTCATTTTTTTATGATTTGCAGGTTATTTAACAATGCTTACTTTTGCAATTCATTAGAAAAATTACAAATACTATACCAAAGATAAAAAATGGCTAAAGAAATCACACCGAGAGACGAAAATTATTCACAATGGTACAATGATATTGTCAACAAGGCAGGGCTTGCAGAAAACTCTGCCGTTCGCGGAAGCATGGTAATCAAGCCTTACGGATATGCCATTTGGGAAAAAATGCAAGCGGCGCTCGATAAAATGTTTAAAGACACGGGGCACGAAAATGCTTATTTCCCGCTTTTCATTCCGAAATCCTTTTTCAGTAAAGAAGCTTCTCATGTGGAAGGATTTGCCAAAGAATGTGCCGTTGTTACCCATTACCGTTTAAAAACCAGCGAAGACGGAAAAAGTGTGGTTGTGGACGAGGACGCCAAACTTGAAGAAGAACTGATTGTCAGGCCAACCTCCGAAGCCATCATCTGGGACACATACAGCAGATGGATTCAATCTTACCGTGACCTTCCACTGCTGATCAATCAATGGGCCAACGTGGTCAGATGGGAAATGCGGACGAGGTTATTTCTGCGTACTGCCGAATTTCTCTGGCAGGAAGGACATACAGCTCACGAAACAAGAGAAGAAGCCATTGAAGAAGCAGAGCTGATTTTAAATATTTATGCTGATTTTGCTGAAAAATGGATGGGATTACCTGTGCTGAAAGGATTAAAATCGCCTAACGAAAGGTTCGCCGGTGCCGATGAAACTTATTGTGTGGAAGCTTTGATGCAGGATGGTAAAGCATTACAGGCAGGAACATCACATTTCCTGGGTCAGAACTTTGCGAAAGCATTTGACGTGAAATATCTTACCAAAGAAAACAAGCTGGAATATGTGTGGGCTACCTCGTGGGGCGTATCCACCCGGCTTATCGGAGCACTGATCATGGAACATTCGGACGATAATGGTCTGGTGTTGCCTCCAATGCTTGCTCCTATTCAGGTGGTTATCGTGCCAATTTATAGGAAGTCAGATCAATTTGAAGCCATCAGCCAAAAAGCACATGAGATCATGGACAGGCTGAAACAAAAGAATATTTCAGTGAAGTTCGATGATCGCGATACATACAAACCGGGCTACAAATTTGCAGAGTGGGAAGTGAAAGGAGTTCCGGTTCGTCTTGCTATCGGCCCGCGTGACCTTGAAAACGGAACCATTGAGGTTGCCCGCAGGGATACGCTGGAAAAAGAGACGCTTAAGATGGAAGATATCGAGATTAAGATCGAGAACCTGCTTAAAAAAATACAGGATAACATTTACCAGAAAGCGCTTGCTTTCAGGGATGAGAACACTTTCAGTGCCGATACATGGGATGAGTTCAAAGACCGGATTGAAAAGGGAGGCTTTGTTCTCGCACACTGGGACGGCACACCCGAGACCGAACAAAAGATCAAAGACGAAACCAAAGCCACCATCAGGCTGATTCCCCTTGATCAGAAAAGGGAAAAAGGAAACTGCATTTATACAGGGAATCCTTCCGAAGGCCGGGTGGTCTTTGCGAGAGCGTATTAGGGGTTTTGAGTCTGGAGTTCGGAGTCTGGAGTTCGGAGTCTGGAGTTCGGAGT
>JAOZOO010000016.1:25356-40537 GCA_029933225.1 Bacteroidales bacterium
AGGGGTTTTGAGTCTGGAGTTCGGAGTCTGGAGTTCGGAGTCTGGAGTTCGGAGTTCAGAGTTTAGAGTCTTGATTCTTGATTCTTGTGTCTTGTGTCTTGAAAATTACCATTCCTTGTCCTCCCTCCGAAGAACTTTGTCAATCCGGAGAAAGTTATCCCAGTATCTCTCCTTGTTCATATCGGACCAGTGAATGTAACCCGTCCGGTACTGGTAAGTTTGAATTTGACAAACAATGATCAAAACAACCACAAATGAAGTAAGCCATTTTCGATACTTGCCTTTTTTCAGCAACAAAGCAAGAAGTATCGCAAAAAATATCCAGTACTCGATCATCACCCTTTGTGAGAAGCTGCCACCGTAAAACCACATCCACCACGATGAGAGCACATACACAACCAGCAGCAGAAAAATCAGTAAACTATAAAAACGATACCTGCTTTCTTTAAACAGGAACCAAAATCCGAACAACGCCAGAAAGGCAATAGGTGTGTAAACGAAATACCCTTTCCGGTAGGAAAACAAAAAGCTGATGATATGGGGATGAAAAAAGTTAAAGCCTTCTTTTCCATAAGAATACACCCAAAAGCTGCCGGTTTGTATTTTATAAATTACGAATTGAACGCCAGCCACAATAAAGAAAAGGACAACAGCCATGAGCAATTGCAAAAAATGAACTTTCAGATAATCGTATCCCTTTTTTAAGTTTTCATTGCTTCCGGCAAGAAAAGGCAGAGAGGCAACGATTAAAATATTAACTGGACGTATCAGAAAAATCATTCCGAGGGCTATGGAGCTTATGAATAAATACCGGTTAGAAGGTTTCCTGAAAAATCGCAAAACACTGAACACGAAAAGGTTTACAAAAGCAAAAGAGTAAGCATGCGACATGGAAGGTTCATTCGCCACATAATGATACAGATTGGTACCAAAGACAGAAGCCAGTAAAATGAGTGCAATCAGTTTATCATCAATTTGGAAGTCTTTGAGAATAAACACCATCAGAAACAAACCGGCCAAAGCATAAAAAATTGCAGCTACCTGAACGAATATGAGATAATATGCTGAATATCCGTCAGCAGGATAACCGGCAGCAAGAGTTACCCAATGTGCAATAGCAAAAAACGGCAATTGTGCCAGGGCTGTGCCGCAATAATATTTGTCTGTGGTTCCGGTTTCAAACTTTACACGATAATCATACGCAAAATTGGGCCTGCTTTTGTCAGCCGCCAACGAATCAAAGAAACCGAATGAGAGGTCGTGATAAATAAATACTGCCGGCAGATAGGCATAATAGCCCGTTCCGTCATCCTTCAGGATTTTATTCCATCGACTGTCACCCCAGTATTGATTCGCTCCTGCCCAAACCAGGACAATGGCAATGAATGCCAGGGTGATACGGATGATGTTATTTCCTGATGGTTGTTTCATGGTTATATTGCTTACTTGCTTTATTGTATGACCTTCGCTTTGATATCCCAACCCTAAAGGGCTGAGCTACTGATTTGTTTCATAACGTTATACATTCTTCGCTGTCAGTTTCCCCACCTTTCAAGGTGGGGCCAGGGCGGGTATCAAACCGCCGCTTCATCTTTTCCACCTTACAAATCACCAATCACTAATCACAACTCCCCAATCACAATCCAGCCCCTATACCTGATCAGGCCTTCTCACTCCAGCCTGATCAACTCCCCCGTCCCTATCCTGTTCAGTTTTATCTTACCGGGATTTCCCGTGTAATAAACGTTTCCGATGTTATGTATCGTAACCTCCAAAACCTCTGTGGAATTCAGATAAACATCGTTACTGCTTTTGTTGTCCGCATAAATCTGCCTCGCTTCCAGATTCCGGTTATCAATCAAACCGAATCCGGCTGAATAGACATAACTCAAAATACATTTCCCGGACATCTTTAGGTCAGCGGTTCCATAATGAAGATTCGTATGAAGTTCCTTTATATCCACAATCAATGCGATCAGTCCGGCACCTTCTTTCACTTCAATTTTCAAACTGTCAAGCCGCAAGGTATCGAAATTCTCAACATTGCCTATTGACCTGTATTCCAGGCTGTCAAACCGGATAAAATCAAGAAACACGTTAACCGGTTTATTGTAGCTTCGCACCCAGTTACAACTGTTGTTGTTGCCGATATACAAAACACTGTCTTTTACCTCGGTGTAGATTTTTCTCATCAGGTTGCTGCCTGCCTCAAGTACCAGACGGGCTGTGTCGGCCTGCCTCAGATAAAGGTTCACATTATCTTTCAACACAACGGCATGAAAAGCGCTGACATACCTTTCGGTTTTGATGACCTTTCCTGTGCTCACAAAACAATCGGTCACCGACGTTTTCTCACAACCCGTCCACAATAAAACCATTCCGGTCAAAAAGATTGTTGCCAGCCATTGAAAACCCCATAAGTATTTGCGTCTGAACATATTCACGTCAGTGTTTTATTTTTCTTTTATAGATAAAGTTAAACTGGTATCCGATCCCGAAACCGATGTAATCGGCTTTTCCGAAGTTCGTATTCAATGCAATATTGGCAAAAAAGTTATCAACAAACAGATATTTTAATGTCAACCGTTGATACATCCTGCCTTCGCTCATTTCTTTTCCCGCAAGGAAGATACCGAAATTAAACACGAACGATATCTTTGAAAACACGAGCTGATAGGCAAAGCTAACACCCGGTTTCAATATCTGCAAATCGTTTTTTGCCGTATCATTTTTCCATTCCAGCAAAAATTTATCCGATGCATCGTAAGTCAGGTCAAAACCCAGGCCGAACTTGCTTTTGAATGAAACCTGCTTGAAAAGATTGGAATAGAGCGCGATAACTCCAAACTTTTTACCAAACTCCCGGGACATATCTTTCATCCCGGCGGAAATACCAATGTCGAAATCCAGTGTTTTCTTTCCGTCAAATTCAAAAGGTTCCAACTCGGGAAGCACTTTCTGTTTCAGGTGCGGATTGGGTCGCGACAGGTATGATGCAATACTTACTGTTGCGGTGATGATGTTCAGCCCGTAGTTGGGCGTTTTCATTGAACCGTTTGAAAAATGAGTCAGCCCGGCCCCTCCCGAGATTGTAAGCATTTTGCCAATGTGCCTCCGGTATTCAAAATAAAGACTTCCGGCAATATTAAAATGCGATCCGATGGCAAAGTTTTTATAATTCTCAACCGGATGAAAATAGTTCGTCAGGTATCCCACACCAACGCCAAGTCTGAAATTGAAACTTTGCTTCGCCCCCTGGAAAAGAGGGAAATTAATAAACGGATAAACAGCAATGGCAGAGCCGATCTCCTTAAAACCACCGAGTGGGGAATACCACACACTGAGGCCAATCAACGGATAACCGTACATGGTTTCCCAGCGATGCTTGCCCCATGTGGCTTTTTGAATGCTGAACTCTAATGCCGGAAAATGGGACTGAAAAATATCCAGTTCCAGGTGATGACTCATCAGGAAACCGTATTCCATCTTGAACTCGGCCATCAGGTTATTTTTACTTAACGGCTTCCGCTGTTGCGACCGGGCAGTCTGGAAAGCCGTCAAAACAAAAATGATAAGTACAAGATTTTTTATGATGTGTTTCCTTCTCAATGCTTCTTTATATCTTCGCACAAAATTAGGAGAATCAGTGAAAACAAACGACTATCTGCAAAGAATGAATAAAGAAAATGAATCCATGTCCACCATGGATGAAAAACTGGAGGCCTTCAAACGATTGCTGAACATCATGGATGACCTGCGTAAAGGCTGCCCCTGGGACAAGGAACAAACCCTGGATACGCTTCGCCACCTTACGCTTGAAGAAGTTTATGAGCTGTCGGATGCCATCCTCGAAAAGGACATGCAGGAAATAAAAAAAGAGTTGGGCGACCTGATGCTGCATCTGGTTTTTTATTCAAAGATCGGTTCCGAAACGGGGGATTTCGACATAAAGGATGTGCTGGAAAATATTTCGGAAAAGCTGATCTTCCGCCATCCGCATATTTACGGAGATGTTACGGTGTCGGGTGCTGAAGAGGTGAAAGACAACTGGGAAAAGCTAAAACTCAAAGAAGGCAAGGAATCAGTGCTTGAAGGCGTGCCAAAGTCACTGCCCCCGTTAATCAAAGCTTATCGGATACAAGAGAAAGTTAAGGGCGTGGGGTTTGAGTGGGCTGAAGTTCAGCAGGTCTGGGATAAGGTGATGGAGGAAATGCAGGAGTTGAAAACCGAGGTGGAAAGCGATGCAGACAAAGAGAAGATCCAGGATGAATTCGGCGATCTCCTGTTTGCACTGGTTAATTACTCCCGTTACATCGGCATCAACCCTGAAGATGCACTGGAACGGACAAATAAAAAATTCATCCGCCGTTTTCAGTTCATCGAAACCGAATCAATCAAAGAAGGCAAAAGCGTCGAAAATATGACTTTGGAAGAAATGGACCTTTACTGGAACAAAGCCAAAGAGCTGGGGATGTAGAGGAAGCACGAAAGCGATTGACGAAAACGACTGACGAAATTAAGCCATTCCCATCCCAAAAAAGTGAGAAAAGAATCCCAACGGGATTCAACATGAATAGCCTCGTACGAAGTGCGGGGGGAACAATAACACGACAAGAACCCCGGCGGGGTTCAACAAAGATAAAAGCGTTATCATGCCTCCGGATTGCTCCCTCGGAGTGCCTTTGGCACAAATCCGGTTCCCAATTCATTTTCAGTGCAAGACGCACTTTATACCCCTATACCTTTATTCCCAAATTCCTCAATTCTCCAACCTGATCTTTTCCCGTTTCTCTTGCGGCTCCGAAGTCCGGTAAATATAAACCCCGAGAAACCAGACACCCACACCGGAAAAAACATGCCACAACCAGTGAGTACCCATCGGCAGCAAAGGATTATCAAAATCATCCATATACCTGAACACCAACGCCAGCAGCAAGGCAACCACACTGTAAAGCACATTCTGCCAATTAACGAACCGGTTTCTGTACATAAAGATTGTCAGCGGCATGATGATCAGCAACCCCGACAACAGATAGGAAACATTAATCGCATCTGCCCCTTTCAAAAACATAACGGGCAGACCACGGGAAAGAACGATCAGTATGGCCATGAAAAACAGGAAAAACCAATTGGAGTAAACCTTGTACCAGTAAAAAAGCGAGAGCAGTATGGAAAGCAATAACACTGGCAGCACATCCATATACAGAAATAACGGCGATGCCCTGAAAGCATGATAAATTGTGCTGCCAATGCCGCCGATAAATATCAAAGGAACATACACATAAGAAAGAAAAGGATAAGTCCTGTAATCTTTTTTGATCAGCAGCACCAGGATCATAAGTGCAGCAACGGACATGGAGAGTGACGAAACCGCATTGAACGGTTCCACGATCAGCCGGTTCAGATGTGTTTCATGATATACCGGCCCGAGGTCCGGCAAAATCCCATCGTGTGCTCCCGTCATTTCTCGACTTTTTGCAAAATTAATGCAATCTTATCTTTTGGCAAACCGTCTGGCCGTTTTCACCATTACAACAGTACATTTGGCATCGCTGACAATTTGAAAAGCCGGCGAGTCTTCAATTGTTTTCCCCGGGTTTCTGGGTTCTTTTCCCACAATCAGGACATCAAAATCAGCCGACATTCTTATCAGTTCCTCAACAGGGTTATCACTCACATTCAGCTTGATGTCGTAAAGGGCCGTTGATTTCAGACTTTCCAGACTTTCAATCAGAACTTTATCCGCCTTGATTTTTTGTTGTCTGTTGTAATCGGGCGGCAGGAAGCTGATCAAAACGATACGGGCTTTGCGTTTTTCGGCAACAGCAGTAGCACACATCAACATCAGGTGAAGGTTGTGTGTATCCCTGATATAGACTCCGATTTTTTCAGCTACAAAGGTTTCGGGATCAGTTTTCAGGTGGAGCACGAGCAAATCCGTGTGTGCCGAACGGAGAACCTGGTTGAAAATAGTATCCTTGAAATTACTCTCTTCTGTCGGAAAACCCATGATGATCAGATCGCTGCCTTCTTCTCTTGCTACATTCACAATGCCTTGTGAGATTTTGCGCGATGCCCGGATGATGGGTTTGAGGCGGATGTTCTGTGTTTTGGCAAATTCGATACTGCGCTTGATCACTTCCAGCGTTTCTTCAGCTTCCGACAATGCTTCATAGAAATCCATTTGTCCCGGCACATTTTTAATAGCCAGCACAACGATCTCTCCTCCTTTTTTTGAAAGCAAGGTATTGGAAAACATCAAAAGTGCCTTTTGGGTATCCGGATTAGACATGGGAACGAGGATTTTGTTCTGCTTGAAGAATGAAAACCGTTTTTGTTCATCCAAAACAATATTGAGCCCTTCCCTGCCTGTTTTTTCCCTTCCTCTGGAATAAAAGAAGTAGATCAAAGCTCCGGCAATAACCAGTTGCTGCCCCAGCGCCAGCGAGAAGATATCCATCGTGAATAAAAGTGCCACATTGATAACAAGACTCACTTCGGGGAGCATCCTCTTCCATTTTGCTTTGGGTTTTACTGCCGGATTGTTTTTATAAAGTTTCCGCATGGCGAGTGAAACCGGCAATAATGAAAGCAGCAGACTGAAGTTTGTCACTTTTGCAATTGTCTCAAGGCTGAACGAAGCAAGCGCCAGGCTGGTAAGTACACCTCCTGTTATCAAAGCCCACTGCGGTTGTTTGGTTTTTTCGTTAAGTTTTCCGATGGCATCCGGAAAAAAACGGTCTTTGCCCATGCTGTAAGATTGCCGGCTCTGCGAAACCAGTGTACTGCTCAATGCGCCCAGTGAGGCAAGCACACCGCCAAGCGAAATGATTACCCATCCTTTTCCACCAAAGCTTTTGTTTGCCACAAGAACCAAAGGTGCATGACTTTCGGCAAGCTCTTTCCACGAAACCGTCATGATGGCGGCAATGGCCACAAGAGCATAAATGGCAATGGCAATGATCATCGAAAGTTTCATGGCTTTGGGCACGGTTTTCTCCGGTTCGATGATCTCATCGGCATTGTTGGCGATTAACTGGTAGCCGAAAAAAGAGATGTAAATGAGGGATATGGCGCCAAGGGTACCGCCGAATCCGTGAGGAAAAACGGGTTTGGCTTTTTCAACATCAAGGAAAAAGAAAGACAAGATAATGAGTACCAATAATATTCCCACATTACCCCAGACAATCCAGTTTTGAAGATTGAACTTTGTTTCCCGTGATGGACGAAGGTTGAACAGCGTGATCAGCAAAGTGATGCCGATGGCAATGGAACGAACGAGATAATGCGGTAACTCCGAACCTGTCAGCGACACAGCATATTCGGCAAAACCAATGGCATATAA
Source organism: Bacteroidales bacterium (assembly GCA_029933225.1). Lineage (GTDB taxonomy): Bacteria > Bacteroidota > Bacteroidia > Bacteroidales > F082 > JAADID01. Next base: position 32,702 of record JAOZOO010000016.1, read on the forward strand.
ACTGCTGGCGAGAATACTGCCCAATGCCAGGAACCATCCGGTGGTAAACCCGCCCAGGCTCCCTAAAATGTCGTAAGCATAGGTATATCCGCCTCCGGAACGGGGGATAATGCGACTGAGTTCGGCATACATCAGGGTCGTAACAAAAGCCAGAAACCCGCAAAGAATATAGGAAAATATTACAGAAGGCCCGGCTTCATTTGCAGCAGTACCGATCAGCACATAAATGCCGGCGCCCAAGAGCGCCCCCACACCAATGGTGGTTGCTCCGAACAGGCCTATTGATCTTTCAAATTTAAGGGGTTTGATTTTTTTATTGAAAAGGGCCTGTATATCTACTGCCATTGATGTGCTTTAGCAGCAAATATACAAAAATCCAAAACAAAAAAAGGCACGGATAATCCGTACCTTTTTATCTTGTGAGTTGTTCCGAAAACAAAAATTATCGGAACCCGTTTTAATGGTGACTAAGATATTTGGCAACACCTTCCATGGTAGCTTCCATGGCTTCTTCACCCGGATGCCAGTCGGCAGGACAAACTTCACCGTTCTCTTCAAAGAACTGCAAAGCGTCCACCATGCGGAGGGTTTCGGTAACGCTACGACCCAAAGGCAGGTCGTTCACAACCTGGTGACGCACCACGCCCTGTTTGTCGATCAGAAACAAACCGCGATATGCTACTGCCTCTCCGTCAAATACCATTTCGCCATCTTCGTTATAATCATATTCACCAGCAAGCACATCAAAGTTTTCCGAAATCGTTTTCGAAAGATCGGAAACCAGAGGGTATTTTACACCCTGAATACCACCCTGATCTTTGGGTGTATTGAGCCATGCCCAGTGTGAGAACTTGGAGTCGATCGAACAACCGACAACGGCTACATTTCTTTTCTCAAATTCATCCATCCTTTCCTGGAAAGCCAAAATTTCAGTAGGACATACAAAAGTAAAATCGAGCGGGTAGAAAAAGAACACAACATGTTTTTTGCCAATGTACTGTTCCAATGAGAATTTTTCAACAAACTCGCCACCGTTCACAACGGCGTCAGCTTCAAATAAGGGAGCCTTTTTCCCAACTAATACTGCCATAGATTATTAAGTTTAATGTTTAACAAAAATAATGAGCAGCAAAAATATAAATAAATTCTTTATCAAAGCACCTGTCTGACCCGTTTAACTTACAATATTTTTTCAGTTCAATAGAATCATTCTTAATAACTATGTTTTTTAAAACAAGTAGTAACTTAATAAGTATTGTTACGTAAATAAATGTGTTAATGTAAATTAATAATCCGATAAGATTATTAAAAATGTTCAACTTAATACCAAATTAAATAATGAAAATAAAAAAGATCCTTTCCGTAGGTGCAATTTTCCTCGTTGCCGTTTTGATGACTTTTTCAGCATGTAAAAAAGATGAAGACTCGGGCAATCCCGATTGTGATGCCTACATTTCAGCTTCTTCATCAGGATTTATAACACAGGATTACTGTTTCTCCAATCTGGTAACCTTTAATTTTGTTAATGATCATTCAGTGGAATTAACAGCCAATCAGACTGGAGAACCAATATATTCATGCATGCTTGAGATAGGTGATGATAACAATAAATTTTCCGGCCCGGGCACTTATCAGTGTGGCAATGATCAACCCGGTTATGTAGAACTAATCGTACACGGAACCGAAAATGAATTTTATAAAGTCGTTTCGGGAACGGTAACGGTTACGGAAGCCGGGGATAACTCTTTCAACGCAACTTTCAATGTTACGTTGAAGGGGTATTACAATCAGGAAACGATAACCTTCACAGGAACAGCCAAATATTAATGTTCCGTTAAGATTAAACTTTTTTCAAAATTGGATTTAGCAGTATATGTGAATGAAAGGCCGGCCTGGAAACAAGCCGGCCTTTTTTTTTATTTTTAAGTCTTCTTCCAAACCATTCAACCATCCCCTCCTTTTCTGTCAAATGACCTGTACGGACGGGAAGGCGGTTGGCAATCTTCATTCGTCAGTTTAATCATCAACCGTCAAGCCATCGAACCATTCATTCACCCGTTCACCTTCCATCCTTCCATTCATTCACCCATCCACTGCACCGATTCACCCGACCACCCAATTTCAACTAATTTCACCTTATATCCCCTATACCCTTATACCCCTCTTTATACCCATACCTCAAAATCTCCTGTCTAAAAGTCTCATATCTAAAAGTCTCATATCTAAAAGTCTTATGTCTAAAAGTCTTATGTCTAAAAGTCTTATGTCTAAAAGTCTTATGTCTTGTGTCTTGGCTCCTGCCTCTTGTTTCCAGCCTCCACCCCTCTTGACTTTCCTCTCAAAATTTTGTATCTTGTAGCCGCATTTTTAAAAAACATTTAAAATTTTCCTGTCAACTAAAAACCAAATCCATGAAAAGACTATTTACATTTCTTGTAGCAGGCTGTTTCATTGCCTCGCTGTCAGCCCAGACAATGAAGAGCCATTTATCCGTGAAGGATAATAGTAAACAACCTCCAACAGCACTGAAATTTCAATTTACCGGCCATGAAAACACACATCACTTCGTCCCGTTAGCCCGTTACAAAAAGACACAGGACAATCTTTTAAAAACAGCAAACAATAACAAACAAAAGCTCGACTCGGCATTCTATGCCTATAAGGACAGTAACGGCGACTGGATTTTATCCGACAAAGATGAGTATCAGTACAATGCAAGCGGAAAGGTTATCCTTGAAGTCTATTACAATTCGGAGACCAAACGGGATACAGAACAGTGGGTGGGAAGCATTAAAGTAGATTATAGTTATGATTTAAATGATATGCTTACCGAGCGAGTCACTTCACTATGGGATAACGGAAACAATCAGTGGGAGATATGGTGGAAAAGTGTATATTCTTATGATGCCAGCGGCAATCTTATCCTGATCATTTCATACACATGGAACCAGGGCAACAACCAATGGCAGGAGAACTGGAAACAGGAGATCGAATATGATGAAAACGGGAATGTCATCAGGGAAACCGGCTACGACTGGGATGTGGATTCCAACCAGTGGGTCAACAATTTCAAGTCGGAATACACTTATGACAACAATGGAAATCCTGTTCAGATACTGGATTATGAATGGGGAGATAACCAATGGGAAAATGACTACAAAACAGACATCGAATATAACAGTGACAATTACTTGACTCGTGTCACCGAATCCAGTTGGTACGAAAACCAGTGGGTTTATGATTATAAAACGGAATTTGCTTATGATGATCAGTGGAACATGATACTGGAAACTGTTTATTATTGGGATGATGAAAATTGGGTGAATGACGACAAGTATGAAAATACATTTGAAGATAACGGGAATCTGACGACAGAAACCCATTACACCTGGAATGATGACTCGGGCACCTGGGAGGATCAAAACAAATCCGATTACACCTATAACAACGATTATGCTTTCGAAGACCTTGTACTTCCCATTGTTGAAATTTATGGCGATGACTCCTGGTGGGAACTTTATTACCATCACATGCTTTTAACTGAAGTTTATTCGTACCCGGAAGAAGACAGCAAACAATGGGAAGAAGCGTATAAAAGCAACTTATATTATTCGGAGATAGAGATCACGGGGATTGCTGAAGATGAAACAGTTGGAGATGATATAATGATTTACCCCAATCCGGCAAATAATGAATTTGGAGTACGGAGTTTAGAGTTTGGAGTTGGGGGTGGAACAATTGAAATTTATGACCTCAACGGACGGAAACTCCTTGAAAAACAAATCCCGGCAGGCAGCAAAGAAGTGAAAGTAGATGTTAATAATTTACAATGCGGAATGTATTTCTGTAAACTGAGTATTGACGGCAAAAGTGTAACGAAAAAATTAATCATTCAAAAATGAAAATCGTTGTCATTTCGACGGAAACGAAGCGCAGCGGAGTGACGAGAAATCTCCCCAGAGAGAAGCCTGATCCAGGGAGATTCCTCACCGCCTACCCGCAAAACTAACCCGCTGGGTTCGGAATGACAACAAACACCAAATGACTATGAATGACAGTGCATGACGGCGAAGCCAAATGACAGCACAGCAAATGACGCCCGAAAGGCAATTGACCATTGCATGACAACGAATGACGCCCGAAGGGCAAATGACGGTGAAGCAAATGAAGCAACCAAACGAAGCCAATGAGCAATAACCAATGACCAATTATCCAATAACAAAAACTCCAAACCCATGAAAAAACTAACTTCTCTCTTCCTGCTCTTTCTTTTCGCTCATCTGTCATTACTTTCCCAGACCGGCTGGATGTGGCAGAAACCCGATCCGCAGGGAAACGAATTAAAAGCCGTTTCAACAAAAGGCACCAACTGGGCTGTTGGAGCTCATGGCACAGTAATCCATAAAGTGCTCCCTGGCGATTATTGGGAACTTGTGGATATCGGAACAACCGAAAATCTAAATGATATTGACATCTATTCTATTACAAAAAAAGGATGGATTGTGGGAGACAATGGTACGATTTATTACACAGAGGACAATGGTGAAACCTGGATTGCACAAACAAGTGGCGTTACAGTTGACCTGCACTCCGTTTCGGCTGTGAATGACGCCTGTGTCTGGGTATGCGGCGAGAAGGGAACGGTATTGAAATCCTATTACGATGATGGAGGCACATGGGAAAATGTCAGCCCTCCGCAAATTCTTAACCTTTACGGCATTGACTCGTATCACTGCAACGAGGCGTGGGCCGTCGGCGAAGATGGGTTTATCATCAGCACCGAAAACGGAGGACAGACCTGGACCTCACATCTTAGTGGCACTTCGTGGGACCTGTATGCATTAGATATGCATGATAATTCCACCTCGTATGCCTGCGGAAGATCTGGAATTATCATCAGCAAAGATTGGGATGAAGACACATGGACAAATGAAAACGAATCACTTAACTACTGGCTCAACAGCATTGTTTCCTCCACGGGTGCACCGGATTATGCTGTAGGGTCAGAGGGGATGATCCTCCGGGGAACCGATGGGGTTTGGACACAAAAAGAAACCGGTTTTACCTGGGAACTCAACGACATTTCGTCAATTGCACTGCAAGACTATACATACCAGGTAGTGGGCCGCTATGGCATTATCATGAAAAATGATGGGTTCGACACCGACTTTGAGATTGAGAATGATTTTTTCTGGGACTGGTTTCTTGCCATTGATTTTGTAAATGCCGATACCGGATGGGCTGTGGGAGGTGATCCGGGTTGGGGAGGTACATACGACGGAATCATTGTCTATACCGTTGATGGCGGTGAAACATGGGAAGTGCAAAAACACCTGCAAACCTTGTTGTCAGACATTAAATTTGTGAATGAATCGCAGGGATGGGCTGTGGGAAAAAACGGATTAATTCTACATACCGCAACAGGAGGACAGGTCTGGACAACACAACAAAACCCATTATCAGGCAAATTTACCTCGGTTAGTTTTACAGATGAAAATAATGGTTGGGTTGTAAGTTCCAGTAATTGGGGAGAAATTATACATACATCCAACGGAGGAAATGACTGGGTAGTGCAAACCAACCCATCAGACAAGCCGCTGCATGACGTGTTTTTTCTCGATGAGAACAACGGCTGGGCCGTGGGACTGGAAGCAGCGGTCATCAGAACATCCGACGGCGGAGAAACATGGGTGCAGATTGATGTGAACGCCTCACAGGGCTTTCGCTTTGCATCAGTATATTTTGTTGACAACATGCATGGCTGGATTGCCGGAATTGACGGAAGCATCCTGCGGACAACCGACGGAGGAAACACCTGGGAGGAAGTGGAAACCGGAACTTTTGAAATATTCAACGACATCTTTTTTATTGATACCGAAAACGGCTGGGCCGTGGGTGACCAGGGGATGATCATGCATTCAACGGATGGCGGCGCCACCTGGTATCGCCAGGCAAGCGGGGTGGCCACAAACTTTATCACATCGGTTTATTTTATTGACGACCAAAAGGGCTGGGTTTGCGGCGAAGGCGGCACAATCAAGTACACCATCCACGGCGGCAGCAACCAGGTGAATGTAATTTACGTGGACGATGACAACAACAGCGGAACGGAAGACGGCTCACTCGAATATCCGTATAACACTGTGATGAAAGCCATTGACGCAGCGCTTCCGGGAGACAGCATCTACATTTTCACCGGCGAATACCTCGAAACACCGCTGACGGAGCTGCCCATCGAAGACGGGGTAATCATCGCAGGGGAAGATTCTTCCGGTGTCATCATCGCCATCCCGTTTTATACCGGTGAGCTGACCATGAAATATTTTACGAAGATATCGGGCCTTACCTGTCCCGGTTATTCTTTTGCCAATGGTGACGGAAATGCGACAATTAAAATCGAACGATGTCATTTTGACGAATTGACGTTCTCATCAGGCAGCGGATACAAATTATTTGTGGAAGATTGTACCATTGACGGATATATAACCAATACCAGCGGTAGCAATTATCTTACCGTACGAAATAACCGTTTCACGGATGGCGGCATTTACGATTCGGGAGGCGCCCCCGAAGGTGTGGAAGCCCACATAGTCGAAGGTAACGAATTCAACTGGTCCGGCACAGACAGACAGGATGAAGCGGTAATTTTTACCAATTCTACTTCCATCACGGTTAAAAACAATACGATCAATGTCAATGGTCCCGGAAGCGGAATGATCCTGAATAGCGGCACCCCGACAAATGTTACCGGCAATACAATCATCTTGAACAACGGATCACCGGTAGAAGGAATGACGGGGATTGATACAAAAGCGGGGAAAGGTGTTGTCACCGGAAACACCATATCCGGTGGCTGGACAGGATACGTCAGCAGCAGTGCAGCCACCTTGTTTGAAAATAACACCATTACAAAAACCCACACGGGATTCGTCAGCAAAGGAGCGGAAAAGGTTCAGAACAACACCATTAAAAACTGTACCGGCAACGGGCTCATTGCCAAAGGGCTGACCGGCCCGGTGCAAAACAACACCATCATTGACAACGACAGCGCAGGCATTGTCACTTATTATCCCGTTGACCTGGGCGGAGGAGATAAAAATGGCGAAGGCCGCAACACATTGCAAAACAATGGATACTATGACCTGCACATCAAATATCAACCGGAAGAACAGGATACCCTCTTTGCAAAATATAACCTGTGGGATCATACTACGGAAGAAGAAATTCTGGCCAACGACATCCTGAATGAGGGTGGCGGAAATCTGTTTATTCAGATTGAAGACTTCCTGGTGCTGCCCGATACCCCGGAACTCACGTCGCCTGCGGACAACAGCTCCGACGTAAACCCAAATACAATATTGACCTGGAGCGAAACGGCCGTGTCCGATTATTATCACCTGCAACTCGCGGAGGATGACAGCTTCTCCGATCCTGTTGTGGACACCGGTGATCTGGCCGAACCACAGTTTGCTGTAACGCTTCAGCCGCAGACAACCTACTACTGGCACGTGAAGGCCACCAACCCCGCCGGCGAAAGCAACTGGAGCGAAACCTGGCAGTTCACAACTGGGGTTTCGGGAATCGGAGAGCATGAAATGATTGATTTTGAGATTTATCCTAATCCGGCTGATAAGGAGTTTGGAGTTCGGAGTTTGGAGTTTGGAGTTGGGGACGCTACGATTGAGCTTTACGATTTGAACGGGAGGAAGATACTCGAAAAACAAATCCCGAAGGAAAGCAAAGAAATAACAGTGGATGTGCGCAGGCTGAAAAGCGGTCTCTACTTCTGCCGGATAACAACAGAAAAAGGGAGTGTGACGAAGAAAGTGGTGGTGG
>JAOZOO010000079.1:0-7289 GCA_029933225.1 Bacteroidales bacterium
TATCATCCTGTCGTTGTCGGCTTTTTTGACTGCTTTGTAAAAATCAACAAAACGGCCATAACTTTCGGGCGGATAATCTCCTTTCCGGATGGTAAGCGTTCTGACATAACTCACCAGGGAATCCCGGTTGTAAACAACGGTGTTCAACTCTCCGAATTCAGATTTTATGTCCCTGCCGGGAGATACTTTTTCAACCTGAAAACCGTCGGGAATTTTATAAGTTATCGAGTCTTTCTGCATAAACGACCGGTGGAACACGATGTCCGATTTGCGCTTGTATTGCGTTTCCGTGGGTATCTTTCTCACTTTGTTCAGCAGGTTCAGCTTGATGACCATCCTGTTCCCGAAAGGTGTTCCGCAACCGTTGACTGCCAGTTCAAGATTTTCAAATATCGAAGGGATCATTTCGTGTTCTTCTTCTAGGGAATAATTTTCCAGCATGAAATCCGGCAGGTGAAGTCCTTCTCTGATCAGCTTCTTTTTGTCTTCCTCGTCAGACAAAAGCTTGTCCAGATTCCGGTCGTAATAGTACCCTTTGTATTGTGTTGAAACTTTTGCCCAGGCATTTCCATCGTTGTCAAGGTCAATAGTTGCCGTGCATATCTTCCGGTTGTCCTGATCCGAATATTTTGTTGTTCTCACCAGGGTACCTCCCTCCGCATTGACCAGCAGCACATCCCTGTCATCGGTAAAGGAACCGATATACCCGAAAGGCAATCGCTGACTGGTGCATTCAAGCCAGACGGAATCCGAGTCGATGAGAGCACACAAAATAGCATGATTGAACTGATTGGACGGAAAGTCGCTGATGATCTTCGATGCATTGGATCCGGCTTTTACGAGTGTGTAAAATGATTCAATTCCTGCCACTTCCAGCAAAGACTTCATATAATTGGTCAGTGCCTTGCAGTCACCGTAAGCAACTTTGTCAACGGTAGAAGCATCAATGGGCTGCCAGCCCCCGATACCGATGGTGATGTTCACATAACGGGTGTTGTTCTGTAAATATTTGTATAGTATCTCGGCTCTTTCATAATCGGAGCCGGCATCCGATATCAGACTGTTTATTTTTTCCTTTGTCTCTTCAGGCAACTCATCCTTTCCTTCACCGAGTGTGTAGATCCATTTCCCGAAATTTTTCCATGTTTCGCAGTTTCCTTTATAACCGTCGATTAAAAAATCGGCAGGGGCCAGTTGAACAGAAGGAGAGTATTCGGACAACGGCTCGCTGAACGGCTCTTTTTTCAACGCTTTAATGCCGTTCACTTTCCAGGTTAATATTTCCCTGTCGTCTTCTTTTTTTATTTCCGGTTTCGCATCAAAATTTCTGTTCAGTATCCTCACCTCAAAGTCAGCCGGTTTTTCAAGCGTGAATGAAGCATGCTGAACCGAAACATTGTAATCTTTATAAACATACCAGTCGGGATAATTCAGTAACCCGTTGTAATTCACCTCGTAAACGTATTCCACCGTGAAAGGTAGTTTCAGGTATTCCGGATCAATGGCTTTCAGGCGGTTGTCAACGAACAACGAGCTTCCGGAAGTCATGCTCACATCGTGAATATCATCCGATTTGATCTTTTTAGCGATGTCTCCCGCAGCATCATAAACGACTCCTTTCAGAATGCTGACCTTTTTAAAACGGTCATAATCCTCTACAAAATAAGAGTGCTGAATTCCCGCTTTTTTCAGGATAGTTACCACGTAAGTAACTCTCATGGTCGCTTTCTGGATGTTTTTGATGTCGAAAACAATACGCTCGTTTCGAATGACTGCAACGGCCGATTTTTTCAGACTGTCGGGGATGGCGCTTACGGGATATCTCTTTTCATGCCCGGCAAAAGAGGCGTTGCTCAAAAGCAGACAGAAGATCAGTAAATGAAAAAGCGGGAAAAGCTTTGATTTCATCTTACAGGGTTTTTAAAACCAGCGGTTCCGATTCTTTTTTGATCACCTCGTTGTAAAATGCTTTTAAATCGGGATATTCTGTAATCATAAACATGGTTTTGTTCACCCTCAATTTATATTGCAGGGTAAGCGTATTACCTATTTGCACAACATTAAAAACAAAACTGGCTGCATTATTCGGGAGTGCAAGCTTTACACTTTTGGGCACCTCAACTATTTTGAAATTATCGGGGATGGCCACTTTTACAATACCCGCCCTTTCGATTGGCACGCCAAAATCGACCGGGTATATCCGCTTTTTGGCTTTGAAAGGATTTTCTTCTATCTTTTCGAAAAGAGCCAACTGCAAATACAGTGTGCTGTCCATTTCAAAAACACGGTCGGTGATGTTCACCTCGTATTTATCCGAAACAGGCTGGTCAATGTTATCGAGGTTTTTTATTTCGATGTTTTCTATCTGAAGACCCGGATATTTTTCAGTCAGCGATTCGGCATACTCATCCACATCGGCAAACTGCTCCATTTTTTTCCTGAAACGATGGGCAGCATAACTATTTCTGCGGTGGCTCAGATTCCCGGAAAGCGAAAGGTCTTCATTTAGACGCAGGTCATAATAAACCAGTTCTTTGAATTTTCCTCCGGTTTCCAGATCAACCCATTTTGAACTGTCCGGATCAACCATTCTGCCTTTTCCATTCAGGCATCGTTCAGGAATCAGATTGTAAGGAAGCAGATTGTCAGTGGCATCAACAAGTATAAATTTCCCGTTTACTTTAACATAAGCCAGAACATAATTCAAGCGGCGGATGCTCGGAAAATTGTATGACAACCGGCCGTTGTCCTTGGTGCTTAACACAACAGGTTTGGCTTCAAAATCAAGCTTTTGCAGTAAGCGGGTTAACATGATATTCAGGTCTGCCGAGTTGCCGATCTTATCTGCATAAATACTACCCAGATTATTGATCGTTGCAAAACACCTGTCCTCTCCGTTAAAATCAATTGTTTTAACAAAGTCAACTGCTGCTTTCAGCTTGTCCGAATCCGATTGATTTTCAGCTTTAATTTGCTTGGCTACTTTGTTCAGGAAAAATCCCGACTTCAACGTCTCGCCGAAATCAGGGCTTTCCATCAAAATTTGTGACAATCCGTTCCAGGTCTTTGCATATTCTTTATAATAATATCCCGGAATGGCTATCTCGGTAATGTCAAACTCAAATTTGGCGATGTAGTTTTCCTTTGAATCCATATAGGGTTCCTTTTTAAAAGCCGGAACATCTTTAGCCACCCAACGGCTGCTCTGATTGATGGTCAACGGTACATAACCGAAATAATTTTTCCGGTACGAAACATAATCAAGCGGTTCAATCCTTAGTTCACTCCAGACGACGGGTATTTCTTCCTGAAAATACCACACCGTGGGGAAACCGGTGTATTTGATCTCCAGGTCAATGATCGAACCTTCCTTTACATTCGGCATGGCCACGCTGACCATATAATAATTGTCCATGATCTTTTCCCTGAAAACAGATTTGTTTGAAAGTTTTTCTGCAACAATCTTTCCGTCCACCAGATTAAATGTTTTTCCTCTGACGGAGGATTTATCTCCGGTCGGAAATTTCCGTGTGGCAAAGTCATATCCTTCTTTTTTAAAGATTTTCACCCGCATCAGATGCACAAATTGGTAATTCATGTTATCATAGTACCCGTAAGAACACAGGACGACCGCCGGGGCACTGGGATCAGCAGCATACTCGGTCATCTTCAAATCCTCAATATTTACCTTTCCGAATTTCATGGGGTCTTTCTCCGCATGAACAAACGAAATGGAAAGGAAAAAAAGAACAAGCAACGAACTGATTGATTTTGATTTCATTTGATTTGATTTTTCATAAAACTTTTGTTGATCACTCTATATTTTGCGTTTATCAAGAGGATGATTTCGGTTAATCATTGTCAAAAGAGGTTCCTCGTTTTCGTTAAAAAGAAGAAAAGCATATTTCGTGTCAGACTAATATTAAGCCTCATTTTATATTCTCGTTTTACGAATCAGCTATCAATAGTTTCAGTAATTATTGTTGGTTTTCAAAACTACAATAAAATATTTTTATACAAAAAAAGATTTCACTAAGCTATCATCAAAAACAACCCCAGCATCAAGCCAAACCCCAACAAATAGCCGCCATAGACTTGCCCGGGAGTATGTGCATTGAGTTTCAGCCGTGCAAAACCGGTCAGTCCGGCAATGATAATCAGCAAATACAACAGCCCGCTCAATGATTGATCATAGGCAATGGCAAAACCGGCCAGTGTGCCGAACAATCCGCCCTGAGCCACCATGTGGATGGAAATTTTAGTGAAGTAATTGATCAGTACCGAAAGAATGGTTAGCAAAGTAGCACCCAGCATGAAGATATTGAACAACGCATAATAAGATTCCTGTTTCAGCAGATAATAGGTCGCATAAAAAAAGATGGAAACGGTAAACAAGGGTAACACCCGTTCCTGGCGGGTTTCCATTTGCAGCGATTTGATAAAGCCGAATTTGTAGAGGATAAAAATAATGAGTGAAGGCATGACAAACGAAATAAGGAATACCATCACTACAGTCAGGTAACGGTGACCGACGGGCATTACAGAAAGCAGGCTGGATTTCAGGTTGATCAGGATCAGCAGGGCATAAGTCGGAACCAGTAGCGGGTGAAAGATCACGGAAATGATGCGGGCAATTGTTTTTTCCATCTAATTCAGTTCTTTTCGCAGCCGGGCAACGGGGATGCCGAGTTGCTCACGGTATTTGGCTACGGTGCGGCGGGCAATATTGTACCCTTTTTCGTTGAGCATCTTTTTTAGTTGCTCGTCGGTCAGGGGTTTTTTCTTGTCCTCCGATTCAATAATGTCTTTCAGAATGGTTTTTACTTCACGGGTAGAGACTTCCTCGCCGTCATTTTTCTGCATCGATTCGCTGAAAAAACTTTTCAACAGGAAGGTCCCGAACGGGGTTTGTACATATTTGCTGTTGGCCACCCGCGAAATGGTTGAGATATCCAGCCCCACTTTGTCGGCAATATCTTTCAGGATCATGGGTTTCAGCCTGGTTTCGTCGCCGGTGAGGAAATATTCGCGCTGGTAGTCCATGATGGCTTTCATGGTCACATACAATGTATTTTGCCGTTGTCTGATGGCCTCAATGAACCATTTTGCCGAATCTACTTTTTGCTTTACAAAAGAGTAGGCCTCACGTTGTTTTTTGGTCTTTTTCTGGCTGCCCAGCGTATTGATCATCTCATGGTATGTATTGTTGATCCTGAGTTCCGGGTAGTTCCAGGAATTCATGTAAAGCTCCAGTTCACCATTCGTATTGGTGATGGTAAAATCCGGGATGATATAATGATTGGTGCGTGTGGTCTCGCTGAGTGAGTTTCCGGGTTTCGGGTTAAGTTCAAGGATTATGTCGATGGCTTTTTTCAGTTGCTCCTCATCCACCTCGGCCCGTTTCATGATCTTTGAATAATGTTTTTTGGTGAATTCGTTGAAGTACCGTCCGATGATCTTCATGGCCAGCTCCATTTCGGGGGAAGACTCCTCACGGGCTTTTCTTTTCAACTGGATCATCAGGCATTCCTGAAGATTTCGTGCCCCCACACCTGCCGGGTCGAATTCCTGGATAATGGACAGTATCTCTTCAACTTCTTCCTTTGTGGTCATGATGTTCTGTGTAAAAGCCAGGTCGTCAACAATGGAGTCGGTGGATCGCTGCAGGTAGCCCGAGTCATCAATGTTGCCGATGATGTAAAGCCCGATCTGATATTTGTGCTCATCCAGCTTGCGGTAGCCGAGCTGCTGTTTCAGCAGGTCGTGGAAGCTGGTGCCCGACACGAAGGGGATTTCTTTTCGCTCGTCGTCAGGACTGTAGTTGTTTTGCCTTAACCGGTATTCGGGAATTTCGTCATCATCCAGATAATCATCCATCTGGTATTCTTCCTCTTTGTTGTTGAGGTCTTCGTATTCTTCGAAATTCTCATCAGTTTCCAGACCGTCATCATCGCTTTCTTCCGAATTGCTTTCCTGCAGGTCCTGGTCGGTCGCTTCGGGTGAATCAATCTCCAATGCAGGATTTTCCTCGATCTCCTGCTTGATACGTTGCTCGAGCCCTACCGCCGGAATCTGTAAAAGTTTCATCAGCAGTATCTGCTGGGGTGACAGCTTTTGAAGTAACTTCTGTTGTAATCTTTGATTCAGCATCCTAAAAAATAATTCCCTTCCGGTTTGTCACATCACAAATGTAAAAAAAAGATTATACGGATGGCATGATTTTGGGTTTTGGGTTTTTTCAATAATTTACTTCCTTTTTAATTGCTCAATGGGCAACGAAATCCAAATTTTAAATAATACAATTTAGAATCAACTCCATAAAATATGATGATTATTTGGATTGATACTCCATAAAATACATAAATTATTTGGACTCCCACTCCATAAAATCGCAAATATTCCCCGATATGTAACCCGGAAGTCTTTTTTTCATTTCTGATTTCTTTCTATTTGTATTTTTACAAAAAATGAATGTTCACGGTGATCGGGATTAAAACAATATACTGGCTGTTCAGTTTAACTATTATTTTTTCGCTTTTTCTGAATATGCGGATGCCTGAATATTCCCTAAGTTTTGCTTCCCCCGTGGCCGATACAATCACCCCGCCGCCTGATTTCCCCGACACTTTGTCGGGCCCGGCAGAAAGCTGCGTGGGTGATACGGCTGTTTACTCTGCTGAACTCCCGGTGGGTTGTTCGGCAGACTGGTACATCGACACCGTTTTGCAAAGTTCCGATTCCTCCGCGCTGGAAGTAATCTGGACAGATGAAGGCGATTTTACAATCAGTTTATATTTTGACTGTGATTCGGGGACATTTTTCAGTGATTCCCTGCAGGTGATGATAACCGGTGTGCCCTCCATACCCGGCAATATTACCGGTGATGAAGAAGTTTGTAAAAACACCATACATACCTATTCAACTTCGGTTGACGAGGGTAACTGGTGTGAATGGTGGGTTGCAGGAGAAATGCAGGAAACCACTGATACTTTCATGGTATATACTTTTGGTGATCCGGGCGATTACCTCATTGAAGTTTACGGCGTAAACGATTGTGGTACAAGTAATCAGGAAAGCACCTTAATGGTTGCGGCTTTTGACTTCCCGGTGGTAAACCTCGGCAACGATACAACCATTTACGAAGGGCAAAGCATCACGCTGGATGCGGGAAATACCGGAAGCTATTATCTTTGGTCCACAGGCGACACCACACAAACAATCACTGTTTCCGAAACGGGCAGTTATTCGGTACAGGTTACCAATGCCTGCGGTGAAGACAGCGACACCAT
>JAOZOO010000079.1:7389-9853 GCA_029933225.1 Bacteroidales bacterium
TGCGAGCCCCCGATGATCTCCCCGATCTGCGGGAAAAGCACGTCCATGGCCCTGACAGTCTTGCCGTCGTCGTTCTGCTTCATGTAAAAGGCCTTGATCTCTTTGGGGTAGTCGGTGATAATGACCGGTTTTTTGAAATGTTTTTCAACGAGGTAACGCTCATGCTCCGATTGCAGGTCGGCACCCCAACCCTCGATAACGTACTGGAACCGCTTCTTTTTGTTGGGTTTGGAATTGCGAAGGATGTCAATGGCTTCCGTATAGGTTATGCGTTCAAATTCCTGGTCCAGCACGAAACGCATTTTCTCAATCAGCTCCATGGAACGCTCGTCCTGCTTTTTGGTTTTTTCTTCGTCCTGCTGGCGTTTGCTTAAAAACTCCAGATCGTCTTTGCAGTTGTCAAGCGCATAGCGGATGAGGTATTTCACCATGTCTTCGGCAAGGTCCATGTCGTCGTTGATGTCGTAAAAAGCCACCTCGGGCTCGATCATCCAGAACTCGGCAAGGTGCCGGGAAGTATTTGAATTCTCGGCACGGAAGGTGGGCCCGAAAGTATAAACTTTGCTCAAGGCAAGTGCAGCCAGCTCGGCTTCCAATTGTCCCGAAACAGTCAGATTAGTAGGCTTGCCGAAGAAATCTTTGCGAAAGTCCACTTCACCCTCTTCATTTTTGGGAACGTTGTCGAGGTCGAGTGTCGTTACCTGGAACATCTCACCCGCCCCTTCAGCATCCGACGCCGTGATGATGGGTGTATGTATATTGTAAAATCCGTTTTCGGTAAAATACTTGTGAATGGCAAAGATCATGGCGTGGCGTATCCGGGTGATGGCGCCGAAAGTGTTGGTACGAAACCGCAAATGGGCGATCTCACGAAGAAACTCCAAAGTGTGTTTTTTGGGTTGAAGCGGATACTCATCGGGATCGGCAGGGCCGAGGACTTCGATTTCTTTTGCCTGGATTTCTACTTTCTGCCCTTTACCCGGCGACTCGATTATGGTTCCGTTAACCGACAAGGCAGCCCCTGTATGTATGTTGTCAAGTACTTTTTCGATTTCAGGATTTTTGTCCACAACAATCTGAACACTTTTAATGGTCGAGCCGTCGTTCAAAGCGATAAACGCCACATTTTTACTCTCACGTTTGGTTCGAACCCATCCTTTCACATTGATATCTTTCCCGTAATCGGTTGATTCCAAAAGGGTTTTTATCTCTGTTCTTTTCACTTTTTCCAATTTTATAAAACTTTGCAAAGGAACTAAAAATCAGAGATACATACGTTGTTAAAGGAATATTTTCTGAATTGACAGAATGCTGACCCCGGTGGACGGACTTGCGTCCACCGGGTCGAACCTTACAATGAATATCAACACGACAGGTGTTTTTGTCGGACTTTAAACAGGTAAGAGTGATAATTTTAATCTTGAAAAGTTGTACCTTTGTGAATGTGATAAAGCGAATATACATAGATACATCTGTTTTTGGCGGATATTTTGACAAGGAATTTGATTTTGATACAAGACCGTTTTTTGAACAGACAATTCAAAAAAAGAGAACGATTATTGTATCTGACGTCCTTGAAATTGAAATATATAGAGGGCCTGGCTTTGTCAGGGATTTTTTTAATTCAATTCCTTATGAAATGATTGAACGGGTTGAATTAAATGATGAAGTTCGGTATTTGGCAGAAAAGTATGTTGAAGAAAAAGTAGTAGGAAAAACCAGTATGGCTGACTGTCAACACATTGCATTTGCCAGTGTTTTCAGAGCAGATGTTTTGGTAAGCTGGAATTTTAAACACATTGTTAATCTGGAACGAATCCGAGGATACAATTCAGTGAATTTGAAAGAAGGTTATCAAATGTTAGAAATAAGAACTCCAAAAGAAATTATTGATCATGAAACACCCTAAAAGTAAAACAGGAATAGTAAAGAAGATGAGGGAAATAAGGGATAAATTCAGCAGTGAAATAATGGAAATGACCTTAGAACAGGAAAAAGAATTCATTAAAACGCAATTGGCTGAATTAAAAAAGAAAGTCTTTAAAAATGCAGAAACCGTTTAATATAAATTTCTGCTAACTTACCGCCGTTTCTTCCGATGAGCAGGTTTTCTCCCCTGCCTGCCTTTGGAGAATTTCCTCCCTCCCCATTTTTGAACTTCCCGGGCATCAGGATTCCATTCCGGTCCTTTTCCCAGGTCAATCGGCAGGATCAGCTTGGTGATTTCCTGACCGATCAGTTTCTCAATTTTCCGGAATTTGTACATGTCCTCTTCATTGATAAACGTCACAGCTACACCCGAAGCATCGGCCCGTGCCGTACGTCCCACACGGTGAACATAATCTTCCGCATCACCCGGAACATCATAATTAACCACCAGTTCAATTTCTTTGATATCGATACCCCGGCTCAGCACATCCGTTGCTACCAGCACACGGGTATTTTTCGATTTGAAACGCCGCAA
>JAOZOO010000079.1:9953-11605 GCA_029933225.1 Bacteroidales bacterium
TCCAGCATCCGGTCAGCTTCGTCAAGGATCAGGTATTTCAGTTTGTCGAATTTCACATAACCCATGTTCAGGTGCGAGATCAGCTTACCCGGTGTAGCCACGATGATATCCACGCCGGAAGTCAGGGCTTTCTTTTGCTGCTCCCATGAGAGGCCGTCGCCGCCACCGTAAATCGGTAAAGAGCCAATGTCGGTAAA
This sequence comes from Bacteroidales bacterium, assembly GCA_029933225.1. GTDB lineage: Bacteria > Bacteroidota > Bacteroidia > Bacteroidales > F082 > JAADID01. Next base: position 10,151 of record JAOZOO010000079.1, read on the forward strand.
ATAGGTAAACCCTTGCACATGCTGATCGATCTGAACAGCCAGCTCGCGGGTAGGTACAATGATCAGTGTGCTGGTAGCCCGGTCATGTGTATCCAGCAGGTTATTGATTACCGGCAACAGAAACGCCGCCGTTTTTCCTGTCCCTGTCTGCGCACTGCCCAGCAGGTCACGACCCTCCATGATCGCGGGGATCGCTTTAATCTGAATTGGAGTGGCCTCTTTAAATCCAATATGGGAAATGGCTTCCAGCAGTTGATCGTTAAGGCCGAATTCTTTAAATAGCATCTTGAGTAATTTTTCGAGATGCAAAGGTCGCTTTTTTAACCGTTTGTGAAGCATCCGGCTCATTATTTATACTTTTGCAAATCGTGGGAACAAACATTGACATCTTATCCGGGTGGTTTCCACCCGGCGAAAGGCCATTCGTTATTGCAGGTCCGTGCAGTGCCGAAAGTGAAGAACAGGTGCTGAAAACAGCGGAACTGATTTCCCGGATTCCGCAGGTGAACGTTTTCCGTTCAGGTATCTGGAAACCGAGAAGCCGGCCCGGTGATTTTGAAGGTGCCGGCGAAAACGGACTGAAATGGCTGGCCAAAGTCAAAGAAAAATACGGACTTAAAACCACTGTTGAGGTCGCTGAACCGGAACACGTGGAACTGGCATTGAAATACAACGTGGACATGATCTGGATCGGCGCCCGCACGGTGGTCAACCCCTTTTCGGTTCAGTCCATTGCCAAAGCGCTTGAGGGAGTAGATATTCCCGTATTGGTGAAAAATCCGGTAAATCCCGACCTGAAACTGTGGCTGGGTGCCATCGAACGGGTCAACAGGGCAGGGATCAAACGCATCATCGCCATTCACCGCGGTTTTCATTATTTTGAAAAATCACCCTTCCGCAATGCACCCATGTGGGAAATACCCATCGAGCTGAAGACCATTGCCCCTGACCTGCCCATGCTGGTTGACCCCAGCCATATCTGCGGCAGAACCGATCTGTTGCAGGAGGTTTCGCAAAAAGCGCTCGACCTCGAAATGGATGGCATCATGATCGAAACCCATTTCGACCCGCCGCATGCATTGACTGATTCTAACCAGCAAATTACACCCGGAGATTTAAAGAAATTACTGGATAAGCTCGTTATCAGGAAAAAGACAGGGGATATTTCGTTCCAGAACAAACTGGAAAAACTGAGGACGGAAATCGACAAGTTGGATGGTGAGTTGTTGCAAATCCTGGCCCGTCGGATGGAGATCATTGACGAAATAGGGGAGTACAAAAAAGAAAACCGTATCACCATCCTTCAGATGAAACGGTGGGCTGGCATCGTCCGCGACAGACTTTCCATAGGATTAAATTTAGGTATGGAAGAAAATTTTCTGAAACGGCTGCTGAACCTCATCCACATTGAGTCCATTCAGCGGCAGGCAAGGATCTTTAATAAAAACAAAAAAT
>JAOZOO010000079.1:11705-14260 GCA_029933225.1 Bacteroidales bacterium
TTATTTTTACATCCACTTTTTCCTTCTGAAATACATGATCATGGCGATGCTGACGACAAACATCAGACCGATAATGATCCAAAAGGCGCGGGCGTTTTCCTGAAGGGGAAGCATCACGTTCATGCCATACAGCCCGGTCAAAAAGGTGAGTGGCAGGATGATGGAAGAGATCAGTGTGAGGATCTTCATGATCTCATTGGTCTTGTTGGTCTGCATGGAGTCGAAAGTGGTGGAGAGCCCTTCGATCAGTTCGCCGTAGTCCTCGGTCATGTCCCACATCCGGTTGTAGTAGTCAAGGATGTTCCCCCAGTAATCTTCCATGTTGTCGGCAAAACCTTTGACCACACCCGATTCAAACTTGTTAAATACCCGTAATTGCGGCTTGAACATGGTGTTCAGCAGGATGATATTTTTCCGGGTTATGGACAAACGCTCGATGATTTTCTGGGCATGGGCGCTGAAAAGCTCGCGATTGATCAGTTCCAGCTCGAGCCCTACTTTCCGCAGCAGATAAATGGTTTCGTTCATTAATTTTTCAAGGATCACATAAAGCAAGGCGTCCGATGTTCCGACCTCAAAATCCTCGCCCCGCTGATCCTGCTCGTAAGCTTCCTTGAACAGGTCGTCCACAATCCAGTGGGTTTTGCCCACGGTGATGATAAAATCTTCTCCCCAGAAAATTTTTACTTCCCGTGTTTTCAAAAAACGGTTTTGCTTGTCGAACACCGGAAAATGAAGGATCAGGAAATAATAGTCGTCGTAAATGTCAATTTTAGGTCGCTGGTTGGTCTGGCGGCAGTCTTCCAGGTCAAGGGGGTGGAAGTGGAACGTGGATTCCAGGAATTCAAAGTCCTCGTCGGAAGGGGCGTGTACGTGCAGCCATCTGAGCCTGCCTATTTTAATGGTTTCTATCATAACCCTTCCTCCTTTAGATTCATTTGATTTCCGGATACTTTTACCCCATAAGTTGGTTTTTGACGGCCAAAATTAACCATTTAATTGAAAAAGGAAAACTTATTGGATATAAAAATCTGTTTCACTCTGTTTTGAGGTTTGAGTTTCCTAATTGAGGATCTGTTTGTAATTTGTGTTTTTAATATTGGGATTTGTTTGAGATTTGTCATTTGTAATTTCCGGTTTACACAGTTAAAGGTTACTTTTGCCGGATTCAAAATATTTAAACAAATTTCATTTCCAATATTATGCATGCAGAGATCAAAACCGAAAAAGGTGTGATGAAAGTAAAGTTTTACGAGAAAGACGCACCGAACACCGTAGCTAACTTTGTCAAACTGTCGAAAGAAGGATTTTACGACGGGCTTACCTTTCACCGGGTGATTCCCGATTTTGTGATCCAGGGCGGTTGTCCCAACGGCGACGGTACAGGAGGCCCGGGCTATACCATTGACTGCGAGCTGGACGGCGACAACCAGTATCACGACCGCGGCGTACTCTCCATGGCCCATGCCGGACGCAATACGGGCGGCTCACAGTTCTTCATCTGCCACAACCGCACCAACACCGCCCACCTCGACCGGCAGCACACCTGCTTTGGCAAGGTGTACGAAGGACTGGAGGTGATTGACGAAATCCGTGCAGGAGACAGGATAGCGCAAATTACGATCGTGGAATAAGAAATATGCAGCAAAATGATTTAAGCAATATTCACAATAAATATGCGCCCTATTGGGCTATAACATTCGCTATTTTGCTGGGAACAGGCCTGTTGGCAATTTCGTTTGACTTTGGCTCATTTTGGAAAGGATATGTGCTGGATATGGCAGGTCCCGCCTGGGCATATATTTTATTCAGGGGCTTATTTACGGCAAAAGCAGATAACATCTGGACACGTTTTTTTACGCCCGGCAGAACGCTGATAATATTTCTGACAGTATGTTTTGGAATTGAAACCCTGCAGTATTTTAAGATTTATAAGTCAACATTTGACTTTTGGGATCTGCTTGCTTACATCTCGATACTTATTCCTTTGTATTTAATTGACACCGGAATAATCCGAAAGGTGAAGAATGCACCGCCCATTTAAAATTCAGGTCTTTTTTTCTAACAACAAACGTGCTCAAAATTAAAATAAGTTTGTTGCTTATTTAAGATTTTGTGCATTTTTTAAAATAAGGACGTTTCTTATTTTAGATTTGAGTAATTTTCTGAAATAGTAAAAGTTTGCCCAGGTTTTAACCCGGAACCATTTTCAAGATAATTAGCTTAACTTTCAATCAAATTTATGTGTTATAGAAACAATTATAAAACATATTGAATCTAAAAGCTAAATCATTATTACAAACGCTGACTGATTAAAATCTGATTTGTATTCAAAAAGAAAAAGTCAGTTCTGAATTTAAAGAACTACTTGACAAGTTGAGAGGAAATGCTGACAATGCACCTTCACTCGAAGAAATAACCAAAGAAGTAGAAGCCGTCAGAAAAGCCCGATATGAGAAATAAAAAAGCTTTCCCGTTATTTCAGAAAAGCTTTAGTCTTGTACCCGAGGCCGGGGTCGAACCGGCACTCCAAAACTGGAACTGGTTTTTGAGAC
>JAOZOO010000080.1:0-6272 GCA_029933225.1 Bacteroidales bacterium
TTTCGGTTGTAACAACGAACCTGCCACTGGTAACGGATGAACCGTTGAATGATTATTCGGTTATCGACTTTTGCACCATCTGTAAAAAATGTGCCGACGCCTGCCCGAGTCAGGCTATATCATTTGCTCCGCAGCAAGAGATTAACGGCGTCAAAAGATGGCAGATCAACCAGGAGGCCTGCTTTACGCTGTGGTGTACACTGGGAACGGATTGTGGACGGTGTATCAGCGTTTGCCCATATGCCCATCCGGATAATTTGTTGCATAATGTCGTCAGGGCAGGCATCCGCAATTCTTCCCTGTTCAGAAAACTGGCATTGCAGATGGATGATTACTTTTACGGACGCAAACCTGCGCCGGCACCGTTACCGGAATGGATAAATATATCACTATGAAAATTGCTTTAATTCAACAACACGCAAGCCAGAATAAACGGGAAAACACGGAACGTGCAGTCGGTGCCTACCGGCGAGCTGCAAGTGAAGGCGCTCAACTTATCTGTTTTGCCGAACTCGCTTTCGAGCCGTTCTACCCGCAAAAAAGAGCTGAAGGGGATGTAACTCATCTGGCCGAAACCATCCCCGGAGCTATAACTGATATTTTTACCAAACTAGCGAAACAATACGGCGTTGTCACAATACTGAACCTGTTTGAAAAAGAGAACGGTCTAACCTACGACACGTCCCCCGTCATTGATGCAGACGGCAGCCTGTTGGGAAAAACGCGGATGATGCATATACCGGACTACGAATATTTCCACGAAAAAACTTACTACACAACAGGAAATACGGGCGCTCCGGTTTACGATACAGCTGTAGGTAAAATCGGGGTAGCCATTTGCTACGACAGGCATTATCCTGAATATATGCGGGCGCTTGCTGTGGCCGGTGCCGAGCTGGTGATCATACCGCAGGCAGGAGCTGCCGGAGAGTGGCCTGACGGACTTTATGAAGCAGAAATGCAGGTAGCTGCTTTTCAAAACGGCTATTTTACCGCTTTATGCAATCGCGTGGGTACAGAAGATAAACTGGATTTCTCCGGTGAGTCGTTTGTTTGCAGTCCGGAAGGTGTTGTATTGGCCAGGGCTGCTTCAGGAAAAGACGAAATTTTACTCTGCGACATCGACCTGGATTTTGTAAAACATTCTCATGCCCGGCGCTTGTTTATGGAAGACCGTCGTCCGGAATTGTATGCTAACTGGTTATCAAAATGAGCACCCCAAGATTCCGCCATGCTATCGTCCGGAAACCTTGTAAAAATTTGGTGAACGGAATAACCTCGTCCCAGCTTGGCAAACCCGATTATGAACAAGCTGTCAGGCAACATGAAAACTATCTAAACGCCTTAGTTTCATGCGGTCTGGAGGTAGAAGTACTTGAAGCCGACGAAGTCTTTCCTGATTCCACATTTATCGAGGATGTTGCCTTACTGACCCCCACATGTGCTGTCATTACCAACCCCGGCGCCTCTTCCCGCAAAGGGGAGGAAAAAACCATTTTGCCCGCCATTGAAAAGTATTATACACACATTGAGTTCATCCGGGAACCCGGCACCATTGAAGCAGGCGACATTATGATGACGGGCAACCATTATTACATCGGGCTGTCGGAACGGACAAATAAAGAGGGCGCCCGCCAGATGACAGCTATCCTCCGTAAACATGGAATGGATGCCTCAACAGTTGAGCTGAAAGAGATGCTGCATTTGAAAACAGGTGTGGCCTACCTGGAAAACAATAATCTGATAGCTGCCGGCGAGTTGTTTTCCCATCCGGCTTTCCGGTCTTTCGATAAAATAAAGGTAGATGAGAAAGAAGCCTATGCCGCCAACTGTATCTGGGTGAATGGAACTGTGATCATGCCGGCCGGTTATCCTTTGTTAAAAGAAAGAATCGTTGCGCGAGCTTATCCGGTCATTGAAGTAGATCTGTCGGAGTTTCGGAAACTGGATGGCGGCGCCAGTTGTTTATCATTACGTTTTTAATCTTTGATTATGAGACCCTTATTTTTATTGCTGATATTTATCGCGTTTTCCTGCCAGTCGCCCGATCCGTTTAATGCGGAAAAGGCCAAAGAAGAGATTCTCGGCATTATGATGGCACAACAGGACGCCTGGAACAAGGGTGACATCGAAACCTACATGCAGGGATATTACAAAAGCGACTCGTTACGGTTTGCTTCGGGAGGCCATGTGTCGTATGGCTGGGAAACCACCCTTAACCGGTACAAAAAAGGATATCCTGATAAAGCCGCGATGGGAACTTTAGTCTTTTCTGATATCGACATCAAAATGCTTTCAGAATCGTCTGCCTTTGTATTTGGTAAATGGGAGCTTGAACGCGCCGGTGATCATCCGTCGGGATTGTTCACGCTGATTTTCCGGAAAGCTCCCTGCGGGTGGCGCATCGTTCACGATCACACTTCGATAGCAAAATAAAAAATGGTAAAACCCCGGGGATTCTGTCCTCAGATTACAATTACTTCCCTTTCCAACTTTACACCAAATTTTCTGATCACACTGGCATTGATCTTTCGGGAAAACTGTAAAATATCTTTTCCGCTGGCTTCACCGTAATTGACCAGAATGAGTGCCTGTTTGTCGTACACCCCCACATCACCTTCCCGTTTTCCTTTCCAGCCGCATTGCTCGATCAGCCAGCCGGCAGCCAGCTTCACTTTGTTGCCATTTTGCAGGTAATACGGCATCTCGGGATATTTTTTTCTGATCTTGTCGGCCAGTTCTTTCGGCACCACCGGATTTTTGAAAAAACTACCGGCATTTTTCAATTTATCAGGGTCAGGAAGCTTAGCATTGCGGATCTTCTTTATTGCTTCACTTACTTCCTTCACCGTAATTTCTTTCTCATTCCTGTTTTTGAAAATTTCTTTCAAAGGTGCGTATGACAGATTTAATTTTGGCTTTTTCGACAACCGGAAAGTGACACTCACAATGAAGTATCTCCCTTTTTCCCGGGTTTTAAAAACACTTGAGCGATAACCGAAAGCACACTCCTCCCTATTGAAAGTCTTTAATTCACCCGTTGTCATATCAAATGCTTCAAGACTTTCTATCACATCTTTCACTTCCACACCATAAGCACCAATATTCTGTATGGGAGCTGCCCCCACTTTTCCCGGGATCAGGCAAAGATTTTCGATACCGCCATAACCCTTCTCCACCATTTCATCCACCAGGCTTGGCCAATATTCGCCGCTGTTCACTTTTAGCAAGAGATGATCATCCGTTTCTTCCACCACTTCCTTACCTCTGATCTGACATGAAAGGATAAGTCCTCCAAAATGGTCCGTGAATAAAATATTGCTTCCGCGACCTAAAATCAATCTCGGTTTTGTTTTCAGGAATCCTTCTGCAAAAAGTTCCTTGAGGTCGCTGACGGAAGCAACCACAATAAACTGCCGGGTTCTCACCTCGACACCTAAAGTAGTAAACGGTTTCAAACAGAAATTCTCACTTATTAACATGTGAGCCAAAGATATGAAATCAATACAATATTCCGGGTATCTTTCAGTTATCTTAAAAAGTTACTATAGTATTTCTCATACACAGCTTATCTTTTGGCAAAAAGAATCATTGTATCGGTCATCAATGATCTGGCTACAGACCAGCGGGTTGCCAAAGTATGTCAATCACTGAATAATATGGGATTTGATATCCTGCTGGTGGGGCGCAAACTTCCTGACAGTCTTCCTGTTGATAATAAGCCTTATGATACATTACGCATGAAGATGCTTTTTAAAAAAGGTCCCTGTTTTTACGCGGCTTTTAATCTACGGTTGTTTTTTCTGCTGTTATTTAAGAAAGCCGGTTTGCTGGTGGCCAACGATCTGGATACGCTGCTACCCAATTACCTTGTGTCGAAGATCAAAGGTATTCCACTGGTGTACGATAGCCACGAATATTTTACGGAAGTCCCCGAACTGGTGAACAGAAAAAGAGTTCAGAAAATATGGGAACGAATCGAGAGAAATATATTTCCAAAGCTAAAAGACGTTATTACCGTGAATAATTCGATTGCCAGCCTGTACGAAGAAAAATACGGTATCCGGCCAAAAGTAGTACGTAATATTCCGGCTTCACAAAAAGTAAAGATTGAAAAAAACAGGGCTGACCTTGGCCTGCCAGAAGACAAATTCATCCTCATCCTGCAGGGATCGGGCATCAATGTTGACCGGGGAACAGAAGAAATGATTGAAGCCATGCCGACGATCACAGAACGGGTTGTTTTGCTCATCGCAGGCGGTGGCGATGTGATTGATCTGCTGAAACAAAAAGTGGATGAACTTTCGTTAGGCGAGAGAGTTATTTTCAGGCCTAAGCAGCCTTATGCAACGCTGATGCAATACACGGCCAACGCCGATATGGGACTGACCCTGGATAAAGACACAAACCTTAATTACCGGTTCAGCCTGCCCAATAAATTGTTCGATTATATTCATGCAGGCATTCCGGTGCTTGCTTCGCCCCTGCCTGAAATAAAACATATCATCAAGAAATACAATATAGGTGATTTCATACCCAGCCACAATCCGGAAGAAATTACCGGAAAAGTAAATGAAATAGTTGGAAACGATACAGTATTAACCGGTTGGAAAAAAAATCTTAATTTTGCAGCCCGGGATTTAAGCTGGGAGAAGGAAGAACAAATTCTTAAACAAGTATACGGCAAGTATGTCTGATTTGCATTTACATATTATTTCATTTGACATACCCTACCCGGCAAATTACGGGGGCGTTATTGATGTGTTCTTCAAAGCAAAAGCGTTAGCCGAAAAAGGTGTCAAAGTCCATTTACATTGTTTTCAGTACGGTAAAAAACCCGACAAAGTTCTTTCTGATACTTTCCACAAAGTATATTATTATAAGAGAGATATCTCAAAAAAACATCTTTTTAAAAGTATTCCGTATATCGTCAGTTCCCGGGTGTCAGATGAATTAATAGCTACCCTGAAAAAAGATAATTACACGATCCTGATGGAAGGGTTGCACACAAGTGCTTTGCTGGAAGATGAATCGGTGCACAGTGGCAGGAAGATGATCGTTAGGCCTCATAATATTGAACATGAATATTACCAGAATCTCGCAAAAGTTGAGTCGGATATTTTCAAGAAGTATTATTTTTATAATGAAGCCGTTAAGCTGAGACGATATGAAAATATTTTAAGCAAAGCCGATTACCTTTTGGCTATCTCAAAAAACGATGAGAGCTATTTTAAAAAACATTTCAAAAATGTAGTTTTTATACCCGCTTTTCATCCTTTTAAAACTGTCAACTGCAAAACAGGAAAGGGAAATTATGTTCTTTATCACGGGAATTTGTCCGTTGCCGAGAATTCAAATGCTGTTAAGTTTCTGATAAATCACGTATTTGACGATCTTAATATTCCTTTAAAGATTGCAGGTCTAAACCCTCCGAAGGCGCTGATCAACATGATCAATAACGGGCATGAGGGTGATATAGAACTTATAAGTAACCCGGACGACACAACTTTGGATGATCTTATCAAGAATGCACAGATCAACGTTTCCATAACGGCACAAAAAACAGGCTTGAAACTAAAGCTGCTCAACACGCTCTATAACGGAAGACATTGTCTTGTAAATGAAAAAATGTTAAGCGGGAGTAAGCTGGACGAACTTTGTATCATTGCGAATGATCATGCCACGATGAAGAGAAAGATCAAAAACCTGTTTGACAGGGAATTTGACGAGAGTATCATTGAAGAACGCAGGCAAAAACTCACCAGCATCTATAATAACGGCCATAATGTTGACCGCTTAATTGAGCTTATTCGATGAACTGATCACCCGGCCGTCTTCACATTTAACAATTTTTCCAGGAAACTTTTGAATGATATTGTAGTTATGTGTAGCCATAATGACGGTCTTCCCTGTATCACATATCTGAAGTAACAATCTCATAATTCCATTGGAAGTTTCCGGGTCAAGGTTCCCCGTGGGTTCGTCGGCAAGGATAAGATCGGGGTGATTAAGCAACGACCGGGCAATGGCTACACGTTGTTGCTCACCACCTGAAAGGCGATGGGGCATTACTTTAAGTTTGTCCAGCATCCCCACCTGCTCCAGAACTTCCAGGATTCTTTGATTTATCGCGGTTTTATCTTTCCAGCCTGTAGCTTTTAACACAAATTTGAAGTTTTCTTCCACATTCCTGTCTTCAAGCAACTGAAAATCCTGGAAAACAATACCCACTTTTCTTCGCAGGAAGGGAACCTCCTTTCTCCTCAGTTTAT
>JAOZOO010000080.1:6282-14236 GCA_029933225.1 Bacteroidales bacterium
ATTCAGGTTAAAACCACAAACAACGCCTTCTCCCTCTCTCAGATCAAGATCGGCATAGAGTATTTGCAAAAGACTTGATTTGCCGCTTCCCGTTTTCCCGATCAAATAAACAAATTCACTGTTATTAATATCTAGATTTACATCCTGCAACACAAGCTTGTCGCGCTGATAAACCGACACCGAATGAAGGCTGACGATCAACTGGTCATCCATAAAACTGATTTTTTGACTTGAGCAAAGATAGATATTCCGAAACAAGGAGCGATAAAAAGCCCCTTACTTTTCAGCTTCTTTCGAATATTTCCTTAAATAAAATTCATGCATCAGCCGGGCCTGAAACTTGTTGATGGTTTTTACCTGACCCAGGAACTCCCCCTCGATGAACGCTTTACAGGTTTTTTCAAGTAATAGCGCAGCAGTATAGGCTTCGTCCATATTCCTGCCGATACATACAGCCCCGTGGTTAGCGATCAAAGCTGCATTTCTTCCACTCAGCGCTTTTAGCACATTTTTAACCAGTTTTTTTGTATTTGATGCAGCATAATCTGTAACACGTACCGAAGGACCCAGCAATTGCACCTGATCGTCAAAGATAGCCGGCACTTCCCTTCTGCAAGCTGCCACAATCGAAGCGTTCTCCTGATGTGTATGAATGACAGCGTTTATATTTTTTTTCTTTCGGCATATCGCTGCGTGCATTCTGTATTCGGAAGACGGTTTGTGCTTCCCCACAGTTTCCAATGTATGGATATTGACCATGACCAAATCTTCCGGCTTCAATGTTTCGTACAATTTACCTGATGGTGTGATGATCATACGATCTTCATCCAGCCTGTGGCTGACATTCCCCCACGTACGTACAACCAGGCCATCAGCAAGCAGTTGCTTTCCTGTTCGGCAAACAATCTCTTTTATTTCGTATTCTGACATAGCTCAATTCAATGCCGGAAGGCATTTTACACTTGTACGAAGGTATTGATTTTTAAATCAACGGAAATGCAGGAAACAGGCTTTTTAAACCAACCCGGTAAATCCCATAAATGCAAGGGCAAGAATACCGGCTACCAGCAAAGCTATCGGTACACCACGCATACCTTTAGGTACTTCCATCAGGTCAAGGTGTTCTCTGATACCGGCAAACAGAACCAGTGCCAGCGTAAAACCGATGGCATTGGAAATGGCAAACACTACACCTTCCATCAGACTGAATTCTTTCTGAATGGTCAGAATAGCCACACCCAGTACAGCACAGTTGGTCGTGATAAGAGGCAGAAAAACTCCTAACGCCTGGTACAGCGGAGGACTCACTTTTTTCAGAATGATCTCAACCATTTGCACCAGAGCCGCAATGATCAGGATGAAGACAATAGTTTGCATGAAACCCAGGCCGAAAGGTGTAAGCAAATAGTATTGCAACACCCATGTTACGATGGTAGCCAGTGTCATCACAAACAAAACCGCCCCACCCATTCCCACGGATGTTGACAACTTACCCGAAACACCTACGAACGGACAGATACCCAGAAACTGGGCCAGCACTATATTACTAACGAATATCGATCCTATGACAATTACAAAATATTCCATGGTCGTTCTGTTTATGATTTAGCAAACTTGTTCATTAATGCAATTAAATAACCCAAGGCAATAAATGCACCCGGTGCGAGCACAAACACCAGCATCAGGTCGCCTTTCATCAGTTCAATCCCAAATATATTTCCACTTCCGAGCAGTTCGCGAACAGCACCGAGGATTGTCAGAGCGAAAGCAAAGCCAAGTCCCATACCGAGACCGTCAATAACCGATGAAAATACCGTTTGTTTGGAAGCAAACGCTTCTGCCCGGCCCAGTACGATACAGTTTACAACGATCAGGGGAATGAACAACCCAAGCGCTTCGAAAAGTGCCGGAGTATAGGCTTGCATGGTTAGCTCTACAATGGTAACAAACGAAGCAATGATCACAATAAAAGAAGGGATCCTTACTTTGTCGGGGATGGCATTTTTTATGAGTGAAACAACAAGGTTCGACATGACCAGTACAAAAGTGGTGGCCAGTCCCATACCTAAGCCGTTAATGGCTGTTGAAGTAACACCCAGTGTAGGACATAAACCCAGCAGAAGTACAAATACAGGGTTCTCCTTAATAAATCCTTTGGTAAAATTTGCTACTTGATTCATTATTGCGCTCCTCCTTTATCTTTTTCAAATGTTACATAAGCCCGGTTTACCGCATCGCAGAATGCTCTCGAGCTGATCGTAGCTGCTGTGATTGCATCCACATCACCCCCGTCTTTTTTCACTTTTAGTTTGAAATCTTTGGGGTTCTTTCCTTTAAACTGTACAGGGAAATTCGATTTTTTGATATCCATTTTATCACCAAGTCCCGGTGTTTCTTTATGCGAAAGAACTGCTGTGTTGTAAATTGTACCATCATCAAGAAAACCAACCATAATTTCAATATGCCCGCTAAAACCTTTGTTGGAAAATGTTTTTACTGCCGCTCCTACTTCTTTATCGCCCTGGTAAGCGAAGTAAAATGTCAGCGAGTCTTTGCCTTCGGGATCTAAGAACTTTTTCTCTTCAATCCGATCAAAATCAGGTAATACCGATTTAATAGCTTTTTCCAGTTTCTTTTGTTTGGCTATTGCTATCGGCTCTTTTGTTACCGTGTACACACCTCCCAATGCCAGGGCTGCAATAGCTGCCACCAGAAACAGTGTGAGCACCATATTTACGAAACTTGATTCTTTTTTTGCCATATCCTTACAAATACTTTTTCGATTATGAAGTTTTTATTTCCACCCCGGGTTTAACACCAAACCTCCTGGGTTTAAATCCCTTGTTGATCAGGGGCACTATAGCATTCATTAATAAAATTGCGAATGAAACACCTTCGGGATAAGCCCCCCAGATACGGATCAGTATTGTTAGCAGGCCTACGCCAAAACCGAATACCAATTGTCCTCCATGCGTCATGGGTGAGGTTACCATGTCAGTGGCCATAAATATAGCTCCCAGCAACATTCCTCCCGTCAGCAAATGGAAAACAGGATCGGCATAATGTTCCGGATCAACACCCCATAAAATCCCTGAAAATACAACGACGGTAAGTAACATTGATACAGGGATATGCCATGTGATGATCTTTCGTGCCAACATGTAAATACCTCCCAATATCAAAGCAATGGCTGACACTTCACCCATCGAGCCGCCCATCTGACCGATCAGGTCCTGCATATAGGTCGGCAACTCAGGTTTTATTTCACTCATCGTCTTACCGGCATCAAGGCCTTCCTTAACAATACCCAACGGTGTTGGGCCTGTAATGGCATCGGTGAGGCCATTAATAATGGCGTGAGGTTTCGGCCATGATGTCATTTGAACAGGAAAGGAGATCAATAAAAACACCCTGGCCACCAGGGCAGGATTGAATATGTTCTTCCCCAATCCTCCGAATGACATCTTCGCCATACCAATGGCTACCAATGCGCCAATGATGATCATCCACGACGGTAAATTCGACGGCACGTTGAAAGCCAGTAAAATTCCCGTAACGAGTGCCGAACCATCAGTAATGGTTATCGGTCCTTTAATCAGGTATTTCTGGATAAGCCATTCGAAGAACAGTGCAGCAGCTGTTGCCAGCAACAGAACCCGTAAAGCATCCAGTCCGAAATAATAAACGGAAACCAACATGGCCGGTACCATGGCGTAAACTACACCATACATGACCTTTTTCGTTGATTCGTCCCCATGGATATGGGGGGAGCCTGATACCGTAAGCATATTCATATTCTTAAGTTATTATTTTTTTCTGTTTCTGATAATGGCGCCCACCATGGTTTTTCCCAACCGCAGGTAATCCAGCAACGGAATACTGGCCGGGCAAGTGTATTGGCATGATCCGCACTCAATGCAATCCATAACCAATTCTTTTTCTGCAATGTCGAATCTTCCTACTTTAGCCGCTTTCGACAACAGGAAAGGCTCGAGACCCATTGGGCATACATAAGTACATTTGGAACATCTGATGCACGAGTTTTCCGGCTTCCGGTGACTTTCACTTTCCGGCATCAGCAGTATTCCCGACGAGCCTTTTACCACCGGTACTTCCAACGATGCCAGAGCTTTACCCATCATTGGGCCGCCGTTAATAACCTTGCCCGTTGATTCAGGTAATCCTTCAGCTGCATCAATCAACTCCTGCACCGGAGTTCCGATCCTTACCATAAAATTGGAAGGCTTTTTAACAGCTTTTCCGGTTACCGTCACTACGCGCTCAATCAGTGGTTTATTTTTCTGAACCGCCTCGTACACAGCAAAGGCAGTACCTACGTTCTGAACAACACAACCCACTTCAATGGGCAATTTTCCCGAAGGCACTTCCCTGTTTAATACAGCTTTAATCAACTGTTTCTCACCTCCCTGCGGGTATTGGACTTTTAAGGCTTGTACTTCAATTCCTTCGTAAGCTTTTGCCAGCTCCGTCATATGGTTGATCGCATCCGGTTTATTGTTCTCAATACCGATGATGGCTTTTTCAACATTCAGCGCTTTCATCAGTATTTTTGTGCCGATCAGGATTTCCTTTCCTTTTTCCAGCATCAAACGATGGTCTGATGTCAAGTACGGCTCACATTCCACGCCGTTTATCAGCAGATAATCGGCTGTTTTTCCCGGTGGTGGCATCAATTTCACATAAGTAGGAAACGTGGCACCTCCCATACCCACCAGTCCTTTTTCTTTAATGCGCTCAATAATCTCTTTGCCGTCAAGTTCTATATTTTCTCTTATATCATCGGATCTGTCAATGCTTTCATCCCATTCGTCACCTTCAACATTGATAACAATACCTGTTCGTTTATAACCTGACGCATCCGGTACATTATCAATTTTCAAAACCTTTCCGGATACGGGCGAATGAATGTTGGCCGATATGAAGCCTCCTGCTTCAGCTATCAACTGGCCAACTTTTACCTCGTCACCTCTGTTGACAATAGGTTTTGAAGGGGCACCAAGATTCTGCCCCATCGGAATAATTGCCTGCTTTGGTAGCGGCAGAACTTCGATAGGTGCATTGGCAGATAATTTATTTTCTTCCGGATGGATTCCCCCTAACGTAAAAGTTTTAAGTCTTCCTGTCATTTTTGGAGTTATTCTTTATTATCTTTAGGTACTTCCTCTTTTTTATCTTCCTGTGGCTTTGGTTCTGCCGGAGCAACTTCAATTTCTTTTTTTGTTTCCGGTACTTTTTTCACTTCCTCTGCACCAGGTTTTGGCACTTTTGGCTTTCTCGGTTTAAAGTTAACTTCCCAGATAGCATCTGTCGGGCATACCTCAACACACTTGCGGCACAACGTACATTTCTGGAAATCGATATAAGCAAGAAAACTGGTAATGGTGATCGCATCGAAGTTACAAACCTTCTCGCATTTACCACAACCAATACAAGCTACGGCACAGTTCTTTTTGGCCGGTCCGCCTTTTTCCTTGTTCACGCACGAAACGAAAATACGTCTTTCCTTCGGGCCTCTTTTTCTTAATTCTATAATATCCCGCGGGCAGGCTTCAACACAGGCTCCGCAAGCCGTACATTTATCATTCACCTCAGGCAAAGCCGTCTCAGGATTCATATGGATAGCATCAAAGTCACAGGCATCCACGCAATCTCCTAACCCCAGGCAGCCATACTGGCAACCACCTTCTCCTGCGTATAACGCATGTGCGAAAGTACAGGATGTGGCTCCTTCGTATTGAATTTTAGCAGGTGAATTGGCTGTCGAACCATTACACCTTACCACAGCAATCAATGGAGCCTGCTGTTCAACTTCAAGACCAAGAATTTTACCTACTTCCTGCATCACATCATTGCCACCAACCGGACAATTCAATCCTTCCAGGCTTTTATGTTCTTTAGCTTCTTTTACCGTTGCTTCGGCAAAAGCCCGGCATCCGGGAAAGCCACATCCGCCACAATTAGCCGAAGGCAGAGCTTCCTCCACTTCATCAATCCTGGGGTCTTCGTAAACTTTAAATTTGTTGGCAATAAAGTACAATATGACTGCCGCTATCAGGCCAAGTCCGCCTAAAGCTGATACAGCAATGATTACTATGTTGTCCACGATGATTTATTTTTAATTTTCAAACGAAGTTCGACGTCGCACAAAATTAAAATAATTAGAAATACATAAGAATTTACATTGACGAATAGCAAATAACATATCTTACTGATTTAGTTTGACTTATAACAAGAGCGGATTAGTGCTAACAAAAAGAGTCCCCGAAACTACTTGAACATCAAGCTGTTTCAGGGACTTCTTAGAAACACTCTAAATTAATACAAATCAACTATTTAGTAACAATGAGCCGCAATGTTTTCAAATAGTCATTTGTTTTAGCGCGAATGTTATACACACCTTCCTCTAATCCAATTAATATGATCCTGTCCTCAACTTTACCGTTAACTACCCGGTAAACATTTCTTGAGATCAGACTCCCTTTCATATCCATAATTTCTATGGTTACTTCTTCTGCAGGAAGTTTTTCGATAAAGAACCGTGTTACATCCATGGCCGGATTCGGTGCAATCCTGAAGGTTACATTTTTATATGATGCTCCAGGAATGTAGCCACAGACATCTATCGTGAGGTACATATTATCTGCAAAAATACCCTCACACGGTGCCATGGCGCTGGCTGTCAGGGTAAGTTCAACGCCTCCCATAAAGATATCTCCTTCGCCCGGAGTATAGGTAGCGTTCAGGGATGTAGGATCGTCAAATGTTCCGTCCCCGGCCGTTAACCATAGGATCTCCCCGGCATTTTCAACATATCCGTTCAATACATATGATTCGTCATGGCATATTGTGTCGTTCGCTCCGGCATCCACTACCGGGATATAAGATATGGTTAGGTTCATTTCATCGCTTACTGCCCCACAGTTTCCGTATCCCTCTGCCGTAAATGTTAATAAGACTAATCCGGAAGCTATATCACCATTACCCGGTGTATAAATAGCATTAAATATGGAAGCATTGTCAAACGAACCATCGCCCGTTGTAGCCCATTCAACCGATGTGTAATTTTCAGCATACCCGTTTAAAGTATATGAACCATCTTCACAAACCTCTCCATCATCGCCAGCATCGGCTATTGGGTCTCCCTCAATGGTCAGTATCATGTTATCACTCACCTCCATATCACAGGGTGATATTCCCTGAACTGTCAGAGTAAGCGTTACAGAACCATTTGCGATATCCTGCGTTCCGGGGAAGTAAGTTGCATTCAAATCCGCAGGACTATCAAATGAACCATCTCCTGCCGTACTCCACAAGGATGAGCTATAGTCAGTAGCTGAACCCTCCAGAGTATATGAACCTGAAGCGCAAGTAATTCCGTCTGAACCTGCATCAGCCGTAGCTGCCGGTGAAACAACGATTATCATTTCATCAGTAGCTGGTTCACAGTCGCCTTGTGCTGTTAACATCAGCGTAACGGCACCTGTTTCATCAACACCTGGTGTATAAGTAGGTGTTAATGTGTTAGCATCCGTCAAGTTACCTGTTCCATTATGAGTCCAGCTAACTGATGTATAGTTTGTGGCCGTTGCATCGGTTACAGTATATGCCGTTTCTTGACAAGTTTCTGCATCCACACCAGCATAAGCTACAGTATTTTCGTTAACTGTTAATGTTGCTATATCAGAAGTGACATCGCCGCAGTCACCACTGACGATACATCGATAATTTCCTGCATCGGTGGTCGTAACTGATGACAGGTCTAAGGTCGATGCAGTGGCTCCGCTGATATCCGTACCATTGAACTGCCATTGATAAGTCAGGTTGGTGCCTGTGGCACTTACACTGAAGCTTACATCATCGCCTTCACAAGCTGTTACGTCAGCCGGTTGGGAGGTGATGGCTACACTCTCGTTGATAGTTAAGGTAGCTGCAT
>JAOZOO010000200.1 GCA_029933225.1 Bacteroidales bacterium
GCGGGCGGGAAAGCCAAAACGGCGGGCCGGCGTGGGAGTGAATGATGAAATCTTGTTTTTATTCAGGGACAGGAAAGACCGGGCAAAATCAATACCAGAATCATGCTTTTGCCTTTGTATATAAGAACCGTTTGATCTTTTTGGTGGCGGTTTTCACAAATTCTTCGTTCTGGAGGAGCACTTCCTGGATTTTCGAGAACTTACTGACACGTGCGTTCACATATTCCCGTAGTTCCTGTTTCAGTTCTTCATATTTTTTCTCAATATCAACCTTCATCGTTTGATATTTCTCTTCAATTTCTTCACGGTTAAAATGAACCATGGCCACCAGTTTTCCTTTTTGCTGTATAACCAGTGATTCAGCAACATGCTTGAAATTATTGATAATCGATTCAATGTCTTCCGGGAAAATGTTCTCGCCGCTTGGCCCGATGATCACATTTTTACTTCTTCCCCGAATATACAGGTAGTTGGTGTCGTCGAGTATGCCGAGATCACCGGTTTTAAACCAGCCGTCTTCGGTCATTACTTCACGGGTTAATTCGGGTTCTTTGTAATATCCTTTCATTACGTTCGGACCTTTGGCCCAAATCTCACCTTCACCGGTAAATTTTCCGGGATCATGGATTTTTAACGTTACGCCCTCCAGCGGAGGTCCGGTAGATTGTAACTTAGTACGCAAGGGGTTGACGCCGGCCAGCAATGGGGATGTCTCGGTAAGCCCGTAACCGATGGCATAGGGAAATCTGGCTTCACGAAGGAATTTTTCCACCGTTTTGTCCAGTTTGGCCCCGCCAATGCCGAAGAACTTCAATTCACCGCCAAAAGTAGCCATCAGTTTCTTTCCGGCCACACGGTTCATTTTTTTACGTAAAGGCGGAATGGCATACAATGTTTTGACCAGCCGGTTTTTGTTAAAGGCCGGCAACACTTTACTCCGGTATATTTTTTCAATGATCAGGGGTACGGTAAGCATCAGGGTGGGGCGCACACTTTTCAGCGCAGGCAATAAAACAGCGGGTGTCGGCGGTTTTTTTATATAAAAAATACTCGCCCCGCTGATCAGAGGCAGGATAAAGCCGATGGTGTTTTCGTAAGTATGCGACAGGGGAAGCACGGACAAAAAGCGGTCACCCGGCAGTATTTCCTGTACACTCCGGCTGGCTACGGCATTGGAACTGATATTCTTATGCGTCAACATTACCCCTTTTGACTTCCCGGTAGTTCCCGAAGTATAAATAATGGCTGCCAGATCGTCTTCGGCAATGGTGTATTCTTTTGATGGTTTTGCGTGTTCATTAAACCGTACTTTCTTTTTTGTGGTTTCCGTTAACGAAAAGTCGTCGATAAGTATCCGGTGCAAAAGTGTCGCGGGTTTCAGGCCATCAATCTTGGATTTCAGACTCTTCGAAACAAAAACGGCTTTGGATTCCGAGTGTACGAGGACATTCTCAATCTCGCTGGTACTGAAATCAGGCAAAACAGGAACCACAACCGCCCCCATGGAAACAATGGCAAAATAAGTGATCCCCCAGTTGGGCATGTTGGAACTGATAAGCGCCACACGGTCTCCGGGTTGTATGTCTAATTTTTCAAGCAACGCAACAATAGCCTTTCTTCGCTTGTCAAATTCACTATAAGTCAAGGGTGTTTCGTCAACAAAGGAAACAGCAGGCAGATTGCCATACTTCTCAACAGAACTTTGCAGCAATGCAGGCAGGGTCAGTACAGGAAAATTTTCCATTGTAAGTGTGTTATTATTTAACAAAGATACAACTGTTTTGAATTAATTAATCCACAACTTAACTTTAATTAACTCAAACCCTATTGAAACGACTGCAAGATTGCAATTCTGAAGATTATTGTATTCTTTTTCCCTGTCCTTTCCCTTCATTAAAACCTGAATATCATATTAAATGAAGGGCCTTTGAAATTATAGGAAACATTCAATAAATAGTTTTCTTCCCGACTTGTGACCACGACATTAAAAACCTGGTATCCAATACTTAAAGCCAGCCATTTTGCAGGATAAAACGAGGTGTAAAAATGAAAATCCTGTATGCTTCCTCCAACCCCGTCAATACTGTTCACAAAAAATATCCCGATGCTTCCGTTCAGATGAAACCACTTTTGCAACTCAAAATCCATGAGCAAACCGATGTTTGGCAGCGGTGCCAGAAATTGATAATTATAATCCCTGTCCTTAAAAATATCAGACTTAAAACCCGTTCGAATGTTCATTAAATAAACATTGAAATAAGCACCGAGAAAAGACTTTTCGTGTGTGAGGATGGAGAACATATATCCGAAGCTGTAAACTTCCGTATTAAAAAAGGCGCTCACATACGATCCGGCAAACAGGGTATCATTCGGAAGATAAATATCCTCGTTCAGGACATGTTTCGTTTTGCGATTTAACCCGTAAAACATAGCGTACAATCCACTCCTCGGTGTGATCCGGTAAATCATGCTGCCTGAAAAAAACACTTGTTTATCAGGCATTTTAAGATTTTTTTCGAGTCCGACCTGAAAGCTGAGTAATCCTCCCTGGGTAATAAACCGCACCTGGGTTTCAAGAAAAGCATAAGTTGCACTCATGCTCAACCGGAAATGGGGTTTCAGGTTTTTTCGGGCTGTTTTTCGTTGCTCTTTTTTTGTTTCTTTTTTTTCTTTTTTAATCTCTTTTTTTGTCGGTATGGTATCGGAAGTCACATTGCCATCCGGTATCCCCGAAGCATACAGGGAGGCATATCCCGAAAGAAAAAAGATCAGCAACAGTATTCTGTAAATTATCTTTCTCATTTTTACAATTTACTGATTTTTATTCTGAAGACTGTCAAGATACGCTTTTTCTTCTTCCGGTGAAAGCCATCCCCCGCCCAGTGCCTTGTAGAGGAGGATATAAGAATTCAGCAAATTCATCCGGGCAGTTAATAATTCCAACTGACTTGAAAACGACTGGCGTTGCTGTTCCAGCACTTCAAGATAGGTTGTTGACCCTTCATTGTATCTTACATAGGACAGGCTCTCCGATTCAATGGCTGTTTTTGCTCTTGATTCCTGTGCAATGATTTCTTTTTTAAAGGTTGAAATGTTAACCAGCGCATCTTCCACATCCCTGAATGCCTGTTGTACTGTTTTTTCGTAATCCACCAGAGCTATTTGTGCATTTTGTCTGGCCATTTCCACGCGTCTTTTGTTTTTTCCGAACTCAAATAAGGGGCCCAGCAATGTTGCCCCTGCTGACCATGTGAGTCCGATGGCGTTCAGTGAAAGCAGGTCGGTGCTGGCCACACCGAGCAGCCCGGTCAGGTTAAATGAAGGCCAGCGCATGGCCTCGGCCACCCCAATTTGTGCATTTTGCGCTTTATAAATTTCCTCGGCCTGTAACACATCGGGCCTCCGTTCGATAAGCTCCGAAGGTAATCCCACCGGGATATCCAATTCATATTGATGATCATGAAACGGTTTGCCCATGGTAATGCTTTGTGGCATTCTTCCGAGCAGGATACTTAAAGCGTTTTCATTCAAGGCAATGATCCGTTCATAGGTCGGCACCGTGGTCGCGGCAATATCCCGCTGAATCTTCGCCTGATTATAATCCATTAATGAGATCATCCCGCCATCATATTTGTCCCGCATGATCAGCAGGGCACTGTCACGCGTTGCCAAAGTGTTTTCTGCGATAGCAAGCTGGTCATAACTTGCCAAAATATAAAAATAGGTTGTAGCCACTGCCGACACCAGACTTAACTGGACGGTACGTTGGGCATATTCGCTGGCCATATACTCCGCCCTTGCCGATTCGTTCAAACGGCGGTATTT
>JAOZOO010000201.1 GCA_029933225.1 Bacteroidales bacterium
ATCCAGCATCCCTTCCCCAATATATTTCCTACCTTTGTTAAGTTTTCTATTGATTCTCAATTTTTTTAACAAAAATTACTAACTATGGAACTCACAAAAACTCACATCAAACTTATTCAGGAACAACTGAATCGCATGGGCTTCCATGCCGGACCGGTTGACGGCATCGCCGGCGAAAAAACCAAAAGTGCATTGTTAAAAGTCCCCGGCAACAAAGGCGACTGGCCATTCAAACGGCAGGCCATTGCGTTCATCCAGTATTTATGTCTTCAGAACGGGATTGATGCCGGACCTGTTGACGGACTCTGGGGGCCACAAACCGACTATGCCTATGACGTTTTGAAAGAATACCTGCAAACAGGCATCATGCCTGCACCCTGGCGCGACGATGAACCGAAAGTTGAATACAACCCGCATAACTGGCCGGTAGAGCAGCAACAGCTTCTGGAGCAGTTTTACGGCGAAGTGGGTAAAAATCAGATGCTTCTCGACCTTCCTTATCCTCACAGACTTTCGTGGGATAAACGGAAAGTTGTCCATCGCATTTCATGTCATAAAAAAGTCGGCGACAGCATAAATACTGTCCTGACCAATGTACTCAACCATTACGGAATGGATGAGATCAGAAGATTACGCCTGGACCTCTGGGGTGGCTGTTTGAGCGTTCGGAAAAAACGCGGAGGCACAACCTGGTCAACCCATGCCTGGGGGATTGCCATGGATTACGACCCCGATCATAATGCACTGCGCTGGGGACGCGACCGTGCAGCCTTTGCCCGTCCCGAATACGACAAATGGTGGGAACTCTGGGAAAAAGAAGGATGGGTCAGCCTGGGTCGTAAAAAGAATTATGACTGGATGCACGTGCAGGCGGCAAAGATCGAATAATGTATTTCTAAATTCTTTTCCAAAGTTCTGAACTTTGGAAAAGATCAATGAATATATTCTTCCTTATTTTTATTCAATATAAAATGTTAAATTATTAACAAAAATTTTTCATTTTCCCCCTTTTTATTTGAAAATGATTTTATTTTTGTCTATAAATAATACCTAAAGGTATCATATATGATTTTCAACAGGACAACGGAATACGCATTCAGGATAATGAGTTTTCTGGCATCGGATAAAGAAAAGCTTCATAACACATCCGATATCTTCGACGCTTTGCACATCCCTTTCAGATATTTACGAAAACAAATGACCGTACTGACAAAAACAGGATTAGTTGTCAGTATCCAGGGTAAATACGGCGGCTATATGCTGGCAAAGAAAGAAAAAGATATCACCCTCTGGGATATCGTGATTGCCATGCATGATAAGCTTTTTGAAACCAATTGTTTTTTCGGATACGAAAAATGTGCATTAAGCCAACATTGCATGATGCACAGTCGGTGGGCAGGAGTCAAGGAGATGATCGAGAATATCCTGAAAACGACTACTCTCGAAGATTTTAAAAAAGAAAATATGCATGACCTTATTAAAATGAGTGATCAGTAATATGTTATTAATTTAAAAACAGGTAAAATTATGGTAGATTCAAATCTTGTATTAAACGGACAAACAATAGCATACACGTTATATGCTATTGTGATCATTTTGCTTATGGCGTGGTTTAGCTACAACATCACGCGGCCGGGCAAAGCCGGAGTTTTAAGCAACAGGCTGTTTGCCATTCTGGTGATATTCCTTGCCGTGCTCGGCGTATCGCTGCACATTGCAACCAGCATGACCATCCCCTGGGTTCCCATCGACCTGAACCGGGGCGACATCACTCCCGACAAAACCTTTGAAATAACGGTAGCTGACCATCAGTTTCATTTTCCTGAAGAAAAGATGGTTGCCCGGGTTGGCGAAATTGTATTGTTTGATGTTAAATCGGAAGACCTGACTTATGGTTTTGGTATTTTCAGAACTGACAAATCAATGGTTTGCCAGATGCAGGTTGTTCCCGGGCACCGTAACGACCTGATGTGGCGGTTTGAGAAACCGGGACTTTATACTGTCCGGTCCACAGAATATTCAGGGCCCAAAGGTCATCAGATGATCGTGAAGGATGTTTTGGAAATAACAGAATAATTATTAATCATAAAAAATAAAGACTATGAGTTTTATAGATACATTTTTAAATGGTGAACAAAGGTTGTTCAAACCCAACAGCCTGACACCGATGCAAAAGCTTGCCCTGCGCTTCGTTGTTGTGGGCGTATTGTATTACGGGCTCTCTGCTATTGAGGGAATGATCATGAGGATCTATGAAATACAACCCATTCCGGGATGGGATTCCGAACATTTCTTCGCCATCATGACTGCTCACCCGTTTGTGGGGATCTTTGGTTCTTCTTATTCCATTGTGTTCGGTGCATTTCTGTTTCTGGTTCCTTTTTTGATGAAAAAACCTCTTTGGAGCATTAAGCTGGGAAACTGGAGTTTTATTCTTATTACCTTCGGAACACTGACCTTCTGGCTAACCGGATTTATCAATCACTATGCTCCCCTTTATACACTTTACTGGCCGCTACCTGCTGACTTCTCACAGTTCAACCCGCTTGGCGGTGCTATATTTATTCTCGGTATTGCCCTGGTTATGGTCGGGACATTGTTTTTTGTTTTTAACATCTTCAAGACCATTGCCTATACGCCGGAAGGCTGGGAAAAAGTTCCCGCAAAAGCAATGCTTGCCTCTGCCACCGGTTTTTCATGGAAAGAAAGTATTTTCAGAAGAAAAAGCAAAAGAAGGGATAACCTGGTTTCATTGCCTGTTGCAGCCATTGCAAGGGGTTCTGTTGACACTTTCCTGAATGCGATCATCATCACCTTTACCGGTGTCTTGATTCTTGTTTACATGGTGGCTGCATTGCTGGGTTACGATCTGCGCGAATCAGCCATTGATGCCCTGCTGTATAAAAACTGGTTCTGGTGGGGACTCGACCTGATTGCCGACGGTCTTGTCCTGATCTTTGTTGCCGGTACCTGGTATTTGCTGGCTATGCTGATCACGGGCAAAGACCTTTACATGGCCCGGATTGCCCGTTTAGCCCTTTGGGTTGAGATGATTGTTTCATGGACCGTCTGGTCACACCACTTACTGGCCGATCAGGCACAGCCGGTCGTCCTGAAGATCGTATCCGGTGAATTTGTTACCGCTTTTGAGTTGATCACTCAGGGATTGGCCTTCTTTATTACGCTGATCACTCTGTGGAGTGCACGACCGTTGAAGATGACCAATGAGTTGAAATTCTTACTCGGTGGCTTACTTGGTTTCGGACTGGCCGTTCCGGCAGGAATCATCCAGGCGGACATCGGCCTGAACAGAATCCTGCACAACACCCAGTGGATCATCGGACCGCATGTTCACGTGGCGATTCTGATCGGACTTGTGATGACACTTTATTCGGCCATTTATTTCCTGCTTCCGATATTGACCAACGGAGCCAAATTGTATAGTCAGAAACTGGCCAATTTCCACTTCTGGGCTCACTTGATCGGCGGCATCGGCATGGGCGCTTTTATGGGGATGGCTGGACTGAAAGGTATGTTGAGAAGAACGATCTATTACGAAGGTGAATTCAATCTTTATATGATCCTTGCAGGTATTTGTGGTGCTTTACTGATCCTTGCTTTCCTTGCCTTCCTCTACAATATCATCATGACACTTGGAGTGAACGGTCTGATCGGTATTTTTATGCCTTCAAAACTAAAAACCAAAGCATTACTTCCTGAAGAAGAATAAAAACAGTAGTTTTAATTCATCTTTGTTTACAATTAAATACGTCCCGTCATTTGACGGGGCGTATTTTTTGTTTTCCGAATAGTAAAAC
>JAOZOO010000081.1:0-1325 GCA_029933225.1 Bacteroidales bacterium
TGGGCCAAAGCTACAAATACTAATTAAATTTTATATAATACCGATTACAAATCAAAATGCGCATTTGATTCACCCCCCTGGCGCAAGTCTTGTGCGTACGCCCCGCGCGTGGCTGACTTGGGCCAAAGATTAACTTCAAAACTACATAAATACACAAAACCTGATTTACAATATAATCTCAACTTCAATCATTCCTTTTACCCCGATATAATTTGCCATACTACTCCAGTGGTAATCCTCTGGCCTGTTTACAAAACCCTGCTCAACCGGATTATGGAATTTATACTTGCTGCTCATGTTTCAAAGATAAAGAGATTTTGCTGGATTTGGTTTTACTTTTATATTTAGATAGGGTTGTGAAATTCGGCCCAAGTCTCGCCTGCGCACCGGCCGGGCGGGAAGACTTGAACCAGGGGGATTCCTGTTTAGGATGGTTTCCCCGGCCATGAAAGTTTTCATCTTTCTATCTTCGCACAAGTCTCACTTACACACCGGCCGGAAAGACCTGCCAAAGGGGGAGGACTGGTTAAAAAGTGGTTTATTGATGGTCTGAAATTTCGGTAACAATAAGTTCGTTGTTTTCGTTGATATATCCGAAAGCACGGTATTTTTTGGTTATCCTGAAATAAAATTTGTTTTGGCTTTTAGGTTGTCGTTTTCGTAAATCAACTAACTCATACAATCCGGCTTCGATATATCCTTTGGCTTTAAGATAAGGTTTGATGAGTTGGCGCGACTTAAGATACTCAATGACTTTTGGTTTTTCGCGTACTTTCATCCTTTAAAATCTATCACATCGTCTTCGCCCTCCTGTTCGGCTTTCTCAATATTTTTCCGGATACTCTCCGGGATTTCTTCATCGTCAATCAGATAAATGGAAACAGGAGACAGTTTGTTACGTAAATAAATATACAATTCTTTGGTTGTCCGGAATCTTGTTTTCGGTAATTTTTCGCCGTTTTCGATGGTGATGGTGGTCATGTTCTTAAATGATTTAAGTACTACAAAAGTAATAAATATTAACTGTTTGTACAAATATTTAACTGTCAGCCCCACCCGGTTCAAATTTTCTGCTCATCCCTATGCTGGGCTGACTTTGGTCAAAACTATAACCTCAAAGCCTTTCTTCCGGCTCGTTCTTCAAAAATAAAAATATCTTGCTGACTAACTTTGTTTTTACCAATTCATATAGTTTCGGCTGTTGGGCTTCGCCCAAATCCCGCCAACCCACCGGGGGGTGGGCGGGAAGACTTGCGCCAGTTGGGTTTATTTCGACCCGGCGGGAATAAAGCTGCCGGGTCAGGAAACATTCATGGAACCGTTGT
>JAOZOO010000081.1:1425-6073 GCA_029933225.1 Bacteroidales bacterium
ATAATAAACATTACAAGCTGTTTCAGTTACCATATTGAAAAATGAATATCCGGCAATTTTTTCCCGGAAATAACCCATAATTTCAATACTTTTGGCGATTAATCATATTACCGGGTATGAGAAATATTTTAAGACGATTTTTTTTGTTTTTTCTTTTGTTCGTTGTTTCGGTCGGCGGCCTGCGGACACAGGAAGTCATCGGTTTCGTCATGGCTCCCGATGCGGAAAGATGGGCCGATTCGGTTTACAATTCCCTGACACTGGAAGAAAGGGTAGGGCAGCTTATCTTTATCCGTGCCAACCAGTCGGGACAGGACTACATTGAAAATGTCGGCGACCTCATCAAAGAATACAACCTCGGCGGCGTGGTGTTTTTTGCCGGTGACCCGGTGAAACAGGTATTAAAAGCCAACGAATGGAACCGGCTGCCCAAAACACCCTTGCTTTTCTCCATTGATGCGGAATGGGGGCTGGGCATGCGGTTGAAAAACACAGTAAAATATCCCCTGCAAATGACTTTGGGAGCTATTCCGGATGATTCGCTGATTTACCGGATGGGGCGGCAGATAGGAGAACAATGTAACCGGATAGGTATTCAGATGAACCTGGCGCCGGTGGTGGATGTGAACAACAATCCCCTGAACCCCGTTATTGGCATGCGCTCTTTTGGCCAGAACCCGCAGGATGTGGCCAGGAAAGGAACCTTGTATATGAAAGGCCTGCAGCATCGATGGGTGATTGCCTGTGCCAAGCATTTTCCCGGACACGGGGATACGCAAACCGACTCGCACCTTACCCTTCCCATCCTCAAAAAATCAAAAAAAGAGCTGCGGTCAGTTGAGCTTGTACCGTTTAGCTATCTGATCAAAAACGATGTAGCGTCCATCATGGTTGCTCACCTGTCGGTACCGGCATTTGACAAAAGAAAAAACCGCCCGGCAACACTTTCCGATAAAATTGTGACCAAACTTTTGAAAAACAAAATGGGATTCAAAGGACTGGTGGTCACTGACGGCCTGGACATGAAAGGGGTGACCAACTATTTCAAAAAAGAGATCATCGCCATGGAGGCCTTCAAAGCCGGAAACGATATCCTGCTTATACCGGAGGATATTCCTGCCTCCGTAAAAGCCATTGCGGATGCCATCAGGTCGGGAAAGATCAAGGAAGAGCAATTGGAAACAAGCTGCAAGAAGATACTGGGTTACAAATATATGTCCGGCGCTTACCTCCGAAAACCGGTGGACACGACCCACCTGATTGCCGACCTGAACAAACGGGAATACCGGATGCTGAAAAATCAAATTTTTGAAGAAGCGGCAACCATCGTAAGAGATCAGGATAACCTGTTGCCTTTAAGCCATCCCGATACGCTGAAAACGGCAATACTGGTCATGGGCGATACCGTAGAAAGCGCATTTGAAGAACCTTTCGGGCAGGTGATGAAAACAAAAGTTTTCCGTCTGCCTCATGATGCGGATGTCAGTAAACAACAGGAAGTGCTCGGTAAGCTTGAAGATTTCAACCTTGTGATCATCGCAGTGGTCAACACCAACATTTCAGCGCCGAGGCAGTTTGGTATTCCCGGAACTGATATCCAGTTTATTGAACACATTGCGAGAAAGAAAAACGTGGTTCTTGATGTTTTTGCCAGCCCTTATGCGTTGAATTTCTTCAATGCCTTAGATGACCTGAATGCGATCATGATCTCGTATCAGGACAAACCGGTTGTTCGTAAAAAATCGGGTGAGATCATCATGGGCATGCTGGGCGCAAAGGGCCGTCTGCCGGTGGATGCAGGAATATACAAAGCAGGCACAGGCATTGTCACGAAGAAAACCCGGCTGACTTTTGCCAACCCCGCCGACATGAATATTGATACTGCACTCCTGCGGAAAGTAGATTCCATTGCGACGGATGGTATCCGCATGCATGCTTATCCCGGTTGCCAGATACTGGCTGCCAAAGACGGCTTTATTTTTTACGACAAAACTTTTGGCTACCACACTTACGATTCCATTCTGAAGGTACGGAAAACCGATGTTTTTGATCTGGCTTCGCTGACCAAAATACTGGCTACGACCCCGGCATTGATGAAACTGGTTGACGAAGGAAAGGTGGATATCAACGGCCGTTTGTCGGATTATCTCCAGTACCTGAAAGGCACCAACAAAGAAAATCTGAAATTCAGGGATGTCCTCACCCACCAGGCCGGACTGGAACCGTGGATACCTTATTATCAAAGCACTATTTTAGAAAACAACTGGGATACGACTGTTTACCGTTCGGCCATTTCCGAGGAGTTTCCCGTCCGTGTGGCTGCGAACATGTACATTCGTGAAAATTTCAAATACAGGATTTATGACCAGATCATACGGTCGGAACTGGGAGAAAAAAAGTATGCCTACAGCGACCTCGGGTTTTATCTGTTAAAGGATATGATCGAGCAGATCACCAACCGTCCGTTTGAAGACTATATGTATTCCGTTTTTTACAAATCCATGGGATTGTCCCGGTTACGGTTTAAGCCGCGGAGGTTTTTCCCGCTGGACGAAATAATCCCCACCGAAAACGACCAGGTTTTCAGGCATGAACAGTTACTAGGCGATGTGCATGATCAGGGGGCTGCCATGCTGGGTGGCGTATCGGGCCATGCCGGCCTTTTCGGAGATGCGTATGACGTGGCGGTGATGATGCAGATGTTTATGAACGGCGGAGTTTACGGAGGCAGGGAATACATTAAAAAGGAGACGGTGAAAGAGTTTACCTCGTATCAGTTTCCTGAAAACGATAACCGCCGGGGACTGGGCTTTGACAAGCCGATGCTGGAATTTGAAGAGCACCTGTCCAACTGCAAAGATGCCTCGCCTTCCAGCTTTGGTCATTCGGGCTTTACCGGCGTTTACACTTGGGCTGACCCTGAAACAGGCCTGGTTTATGTATTTTTGTCGAACAGGGTTTATCCTGATATGGACAACAGCACCATTATGGATCTGGACATACGCACAAAAATCCATCAGTTGTTTTACGAAGCGATTAAAGAGTAAATTTTTTATAAAACAAAGAAGTTCTCAATGAAAGATAAAAATCTGAACAGGATATTATGGGTTACTGCGGTGGTGATAACCCTGTTGCTCGTTATTTATCAGCGTTATACAGGGCCTACCCATCCGATAAGCGGTAAAAAAACCGTCGGCACGGAAAAGGTGTCTTTTAAGTTTCTTCGCTCATTCGACACGGGCGGGGAAGCTCCGGTCCAAGTGAGGGTGAGCAACAAAGCAGTTACCGGGAAACTGGCTTACAGACGCTATAAAAGTCATGATGAATGGACGGAAACGGATATGAAAAGAAACAGGGAAGGGTATCTTGTGGCATCGCTTCCCACCCAGCCGCCGGCAGGAAAAGTCATGTATCTTGTTAAATTGTATCTTGACGGCGAGGAGATTGTTTTGACGCCGGAACCGGTGATCCTGCGCTACAAAGGAGTTGTGCCGCCGGCAATACTCACCCCCCACATTTTTTTCATGTTCTTTTCGCTGTTGTTCGGCATACGGGCCGGGTTGGAGGCTTTGTTGCGCAGAAAAGACACGCTGTTTTACGCTGGTGTTACTCTGGTTGCTCTATTTATCGGCGGACTGATTCTCGGCCCCATCGTACAGAAATATGCTTTCGGCGCTTACTGGACGGGATGGCCTTTCGGACATGACCTGACCGACAATAAAACCATTTTTGTATTTATTTTCTGGCTGGTAGCCTGGTTTGCTCTGCGCAAAAACAAGGAAAATAAAGTCTGGCCGCTCATTGCCACCGTTATGATGATCCTTGTTTATGTAATCCCGCACAGCGCCCTCGGGTCGGAAATTGATTATACCAAACAACAAACCGAGCAGGTTCAGCCAAAAACAGAAAATCAATGACTTTAAATCTGATCATTATCATCATTACGGTGATTGTTTCCATTGCTGCTTTCGGCAATGTCGAATTGTTCAACAGATTGCTGTTCAATGCTTATCTGATCAAGCACAAACGTCAGACATGGCGTTTTGTGAGTTATGCCGTTGTGCATGCGGGCTGGCTGCACCTGATCATCAACATGTGGGTGTTATACCTGTTTGGTAAACTGGTTGAAGGCAGTTATGTTGCCGTTTTCGGGGCACGCGGATACCTGTTTTATTTTCTGTTATATCTCGGGGGCGTGATCTTTTCGGTGTTGTACGATTTTGGAAAACACAAAAACGATCCTTATTACAATTCCGTCGGGGCATCGGGGGCCGTGTCGGCAGTGTTGTTTGCCAGTATCCTTTTTCATCCCACCGGCGGGATTTATGTTTTCCCGATACCGTTTGCCATTCCGGCGTGGCTGTTTGGTATTCTGTATCTCGTTTATTCAGCTTACATGGGCAAACGGGGACAGGACAATGTGGGACATGATGCCCACTTTTTTGGTGCGCTGTTCGGCATTGTCTTCACGGCGATTATTGTGCCCGGTATTTTAGGTCATTTTATTGAACAGCTTTTCGGGTAGGTTTCTTAACCGCAATGGGCGCAGAGGAAACCGCAATGGACGCAAAGGAAGTCGCAATATGCGCAACGCATTGAAGTTTTACTAACCCCTTTGCCGGTGTCCTCACCGGCAACAATTGCCTAC
>JAOZOO010000081.1:6173-14099 GCA_029933225.1 Bacteroidales bacterium
ATTATTATGCCGTTGGTAGGGATACCAACGGCGGGGTCGCTTTTAGGGGACGCTTGAAATTTTATCACTTCTACCAGATGTACGCCCTTTCCTCAACAGGGATATAAAGCCGGTCATTCTCCGAAATGTCAAATGCCTGAAGGAATACATCAAGATTGAACACAGGAACATTGACCCGTGCTTCGCCGGGGCTGTGGACATCTTCTTTCAGCCGTCGCATCAGTTCCTTATCACGGATATTCTGCCGCCACACCTGTGCATAACCCAGAAAGAAACGCTGATTGCCCGTGAAGCCGTCAATGGTTTCGGGGTTCTTGCCATTCAATGCCATCTGATAAGCATCGTAAGCAATGTTCAGTCCGCCGAGGTCAGCGATGTTTTCACCCATAGTCATCTCTCCGTTAACATGGAGCGAATCCAGCAATGTATAACTGTCGTATTGTTTTCCGAGGATTTTTGTTCTTTCCTCAAAACGTCTGGCATCTTCGTCGGTCCACCAGTCGTTCATGTTGCCGTCCTTGTCGTATTTTCTCCCCTGGTCGTCAAAACCGTGGGTCATCTCATGTCCGATCACCACACCGATAGCGCCGTAATTCACGGCATCATCGGCATCCGCATTAAAAAATGGCGGTTGAAGGATTCCTGCCGGGAAAACGATCTCGTTATTCGTGGGGTTGTAATAGGCGTTGACGGTTTGCGGTGTCATCCCCCATTCGGTTTTGTCAACGGGTTTGCCGATTTTGGCGAGGTTGCGCTCAAACTCCAGCTTATGGGCATTGCGAACATTTTGCAGGTAATTGTCCGGTGTGATCACTAACTTTGAATAATCTTTCCATTTGTCGGGATATCCGATCTTTACCGTAATGGCATCCAGCTTGGCCAGCGCCTGTTTTTTGGTGTCGTCCGACATCCATTCCAGGTTTTTTATCCTTCCGGCAAAAGACTTACGCAAATTTTCCACCAAAACGATCATTCTCTTTTTTGACTCGGGCGGGAAATATTTTTCCACGTACAACTGTCCGATGGCTTCACCGAGACCGCTTGAAGTAGCATTCATTACTCTTTTCCATCTTGGTTTCAGTTCCTGCTGTCCCGAGAGGGTTTTTCCGTAAAAGTCAAAATGTTCATCAACGAAATCATCACTCAGGTAATTGGCAGAGCTGTTGAGCTGGTTCCATTTAAGATAAACTTTCCAGTCGTCAACCGAATATTTTTCCATCAGCGGAGAAATGCCTGCAATAAAATCTTTTTGGCTCAGATTGATGTCTCCGGGTTCGGGAAGCCCCAGCGCTGCGAAATATCCTTCCCAGTCAAATGAAGGCGAGATTTCGGTTAACCCCCGAAGTCCGGTTTTGTAATAGTTTTTTTCCGCATCCCGTCGTTCGGTCCTTGTTTTGGATATGCCGGCGAGGGATGTCTCTATTTGCATGATCTTTTCAGCGTCTTTTTTGGCGGTTTTCTCATCCTCGCCGGAAAGGACAAACATGCGGGCAACATAATTTTTATAAGCTTCGCGTATTTGCTTGATGTGATCATCGGTTCCCCGGTAATATTCCACGTCGGGCAGCCCGAGCCCGCCCTGGTAGAAATTGGCGATCTCCATGCTGCTGTTTTTCTGGTCGGCATCGGCA
Source organism: Bacteroidales bacterium (assembly GCA_029933225.1). Taxonomy (GTDB): domain Bacteria; phylum Bacteroidota; class Bacteroidia; order Bacteroidales; family F082; genus JAADID01. The sequence continues at coordinate 7,805 of JAOZOO010000081.1, forward strand.
AAAAAGTAAAAGAGCGGATAAATACCTTCCTGCTGCATCCGGGCAATGTGGTGCTGGATTTCCTTTTTTGTTTTAAGATTTTCGATTGCATCCAGCTCGCCGCGAATGGCTTCTAATCCCAGTTTATTGATGCCGGTAGTATCCATCCCGCTGTTGTAAAAATCCCTGATCTGCTGGTTAACACTCCCTTTTTCAGCGTATTTGTCCTTTGAAACCTCATCCACCAGCGCTTTCAGCTTTTTCTGGTTCTGATCGAAAAGGACATTGAATGCGCCGTATTGACTGTATTCGGGCGGGATGGGATTGGCAGCCATCCAGCCGCCGTTCACGTACCGGTAAAAATCATTGCCGGGTTTGTAGTTCAAATCCATATTGGCCGGGTCTATCGCTTTTGTCATATTGTCTGATTTTTTGTTGCCACAACCGCTGCTGATCATAACTGCAACGATAGTGATAAGTGAAAGAATAATTGTTTTTTTCATCTGTTTATATTGTTTGAAATGGGTCATTGTCTTATAGAGGGATTTAGCCGTCCTGCTCATTATTATGAGCAAAAAGCGGGCAAATGTAAGACATTATGCTTTTTCAGGACTTCGTCAAACGATGTAAATTCTTAAAAAACGTTATTTGATCAAAACTCCAGTTCAAGGTTAAGCTGGTCTTTCAGCTTGATGATACCCGGATATTTTTTGGCCATTTCCTCAAAACGTTCCCGGTCGGTGTAGGCCGTTTTTTTGTCGGTTTTCCCGGGCAAAATATGTTTGAGCCTGATCTGGTTGTTTTTCAGCTCTTTTTTGAGGAACTCAAGCAGGGCGGTGACATTGAGGACGTCCTGTGCGATGATGATGTTGTCCACCTTGTATTCGATGGTGAAATTATCCTTCAGCACCGGTTCGTATTTTCCGATGGCCGCCGCAAAACTGGGCGACTTGGACTTGTAGGATTCCACAAAACTATGCCATACATCAAGAAGTTCCTGCTGGTCAAACGCGGTGGTGATCACCTCTTCTTCCTTTTCTTCCTTCGGATTGTCCTTGCGTTTTAGCGCTTCAAGGCTGTCTTTTATGGAGATGTGCCTGACCTTTGCTTTTGTGGGGTCAGCCGGTTTTGTAACGGGTGTTTTTGTACTGACCTGCTGCGGTTTGCTTTCTGTTGTCTTGGCCGCTTGGTCTGACGTTGTCTGCGGTGGTTTTGCCTCCGGTTTCTTTTCAGCGTACTGAACAGGTTTTTCTTTTGCCATTGCGGGTTGCGAAGGTGTTTGAATTGTCCTTGTCCCGCTTTCGACCGGAGCAGGCATCAGCAGACTCAACTGCATCAGCGCAATCTCAACATGCAGGCGTTTGTTGTTGCTGGTCTTGTAATCCAGGTCATATTTGTTGCAAATCTTCATGGCTTCCATGAGCATTTCCGCCGAACAGGAAGCGGCCTGTTTGTTGTAACGTTCTTTCAGTGACGGACCTGCCAGAAGCAATTCCAGTGTGGCCGGGTCTTTGATCACCAGCAGGTTCCTGAAATGTTCGTTCAGTCCGGTGATAAAATCCTGCCCGTCGAATCCGTTCTCGATGATCTGGTTGAAGATCAGCAACAGTTGCGAAATGTCCCCGGCAAGCATGGCATCCGTCACCCGGAAATAATACTCATAATCAAGGATATTCAGGTTCTCGATAACTTGTTTGTAGGTCAGCTCTTTTCCGCTGTAGCTGACAATCTGGTCGAAAGTTGAGAGGGCGTCACGGAGTGCTCCATCAGCTTTTTGGGCAATGATGTGCAGAGCCTCTACTTCGGCACTAACGCCTTCGTTTTCGGCGACATAAGCAAGGTGACTGGCGATGTCTTCCACGCTGATCCTTTTGAAATCAAAGATCTGACAACGCGAAAGAATGGTGGGAAGGATCTTGTGCTTTTCGGTAGTAGCGAGGATAAATTTTGCGTAGGCGGGAGGTTCTTCCAGCGTTTTCAAAAAGGCATTGAAAGCCGCCTGCGACAGCATGTGCACCTCGTCAATGATATACACTTTATATTTTCCGACCTGCGGTGGTATCCTGACCTGATCAACGAGTGTACGGATGTCTTCTACCGAGTTGTTGGAAGCGGCGTCAAGTTCATGGATGTTGAAAGAAGCGTTGTTGTTGAAAGCGATACACGATTCGCATTGGTTACAGGGTTCCAGCGTGTCGGTCAGGTTTTCGCAGTTGATGGTTTTGGCGAGGATGCGTGCGCACGTGGTTTTCCCGACGCCCCGCGGGCCGGTGAACAAAAAGGCCTGCGCCACCTGGTTGTTGCGAATGGCATTCTGAAGGGTGGCCGTGATGGAATCCTGACCCACCACCTGCTTGAAGGTGGCCGGCCTGTACTTGCGTGCCGATACGATAAAATTCTCCATGTACTTCGTAGTAAAAAACAGGGAGTCAAAAGTACAACTTTTCCGGCAGAGCCAAAGTAGAAAAACCAAATGTCAGAAAAAATTCCTTACTTTTGGACACATGGATCCATTGCTGATTTATGTGCAGAAAAAGGCCAACCGCCTGCAATATACATTCAGGGTTGTCTTTAAGGAAATCCTCAGGGCGGATTACAGGATCACGACCGATCTCGATGAATTCCAGTCATCAGACCTGCCTAAATTTACATACGGTGAAAAAGCTTTTTCCGATGATATTTTCTTTAAATCCACAGGATTGTTGTGGCAGAGAGATGTGGAAAGCCTCGAACTGGAAACCATTGAATACAACGGTCTGAAAGCGCTGTTTCCCGTATATGACGAAAATTCGGCCATGCCGTTTGATGTCTTTTCGGCTATATTCTTTTTCATTTCGCGTTATGAGGAATACCTGCCTTTTGTACGGGATATTCACGGCAGGTTCACGGCGCGGCTGAGCCGGAGCAGTCAGTGGGACATCCTGGAAAAACCGGTGGTCAACATCTGGGCCTTGCAGATTAAGAAGATCCTTGAGGATAAGTATCCCTCACTTCAATTTCCGGAGCTCAAATACCGGTTTGTTCCGACTTACGATATTGATTCTGCTTTTGCTTATGCCCAGAAAGGGCTGGTCAGGACTATCGGAGGCTACCTGATCGATATCAAAGAAATGAGATGGAACGACATCGCCCAGCGGACACGCGTTCTGCTGCGGATGGAAAAAGACCCCTTCGATACGTTTGACCTGCAAATCGGGTATCAGAAAAAATACAACCTGCATCCGGTTTATTTTATTTTGTTTGGGATGTATGGCCGTTACAATAAAAATCTGAACATCAGAAACAAAACATTCAGGCAGATTGTCAAAACCCTCGGTGATTATGCTTCCATCGGGATACATCCTTCGTACGATACCGTGCTGGACGGGGATATGATGCACCGCGAAATTGAGAACCTGTCAAAAGTGCTCAACAAAGAAGTTACATGCAGCCGGCAGCATTTTCTCCGGTTGATATTGCCGGGAACTTACCGCCACCTCATCGAGAATGACATAACCGACGATTATACGATGGGATATGCTTCACTGCCGGGTTTCAGGGCAGGGATATGTACGCCTTATCCTTTTTATGATCTGGATATGGAAGAAGAAACCAAACTGCGGATACACCCCTTTGCCGTGATGGACGGCACCCTGCGCGACTATCTGAATTTCGGCCCCGTGGAAGCCATCGACAAGATCAGGCAACTGATCCGCGAAGTGAAAGCCGTCAACGGCACATTCATTTCACTCTGGCACAATGAACCGCTGAGTAACCAGAAAAGATGGACCGGCTGGCGAAAGGTGTATGAAGAACTGCTGAAGGAAGCGGTTGAGTGAGGGGGGAGGATATTTGAAATCTGAACTCTGAATTATGAAATCTGATGTTCTGGTAAAAGTTTTTTTTGTACCCTTAAAACCTAACACTAACTCTCAATCCTGTTTTGATCAGATATTTAAGAAATAGCGAAATTGACAGCAAGAAGTGGGATCGTTGCATTCAAAAATCGGTGAACGGCAATCCTTATGCGCTGTCATGGTATCTTGACATTATTCATGGCGAATGGGAAGCGCTGGTGGACGGGGATTATGAGCGGGTGATGCCTTTGACAGGGAATAAAAGATACGGCATCCATTATTTATTTCAGCCCTATTTCGCCCAGCAATTGGGTGTGTTTTCCACCGACAAGCTGAACCCGGAAATTGTGCATGATTTCCTGCAGGCCATTCCTTCACATTACCGGTACATCGACATCAACCTGAACAGCTACAACAAAGTGGAAGGCGATTACGAGATCATCTACAACAGCAACTACCTGCTTGATCTCATTCATGATTATGAGGATATCATGCAAAACTATTCCAAAAACACAAAAAGGAACCTGAAAAAAAGCCTGCTCAACGGCCTGGTCATAATGAAAGGGCTAAAGCCCGAAGATATCATCCGGTTGTTCAGGGAAAACCGCGGGAAAACGCTGAAAAACTGGGGTGACGAGCAATACCACCGGCTGGGAAGGCTGATGTACACGGCAATCCATAAAGGCAAAGGGGTGGTCTATGGCGTTTATGACGAGCACAACCAGCTTTGTGCGGGCGCTTTTTTTGTGAAAAGCAACAGCCGCCTGATCTTCCTTTTTTCGGGAATTAATGAAACCGGCAGGCACGTGGCTGCCATGACTTATCTGATTGACGATGTCATTGAAGAATTTACACCGAGTCATCTCGTGCTCGATTTCGAGGGCTCCAACGACCCCGGTTTGGCAAGGTTTTACAGAGGCTTCGGCGCAAAAGAAACCCATTATCCCCGGATAAAGATCAACAGAATGCGGTTTCCGGTGAGGCAGATGTATTCTGTTTATGAAATGTTAAAAAAGAAATAACTCCCGATTTTCACTTAACTTTGTAAATGATAAAATACGCAGGCAAAATTTGGTAAACCGGAGATAAACAAACATGAAAAACACAAAGCTGATATTTGAAAACATCAGGATCGCATTGCAGTCGGTCAGGAGCCATTTGCTGCGTTCCATTCTCACGGTGCTGATCATTGCTTTCGGTATCATGGCGCTGGTGGGCATCCTGACAGCCATTGATGCCATCAAGAATTCACTGACACAGGATTTTGCCATGATGGGCGCCAATACGTTCAACATTCAGAACAGGGGTATCCGGGTGCATATCGGCGGCAGGCGTAACAAGGTGGATGTGTTCAGGGAGATCAGCTTCAGAGAAGCAGAGGATTTTAAGAACGAGTTTGATTTCCCGGCTTTGTGCTCCGTTTATACCATCGGGACAGGAACCGCCACACTGAAATACAAATCCGAGAAGACAAATCCCAACATCCAGGTAGTGGGTACCGACGAGAACTATTTTGAAACGGCCGGGCTGGAGATAAACCGGGGCAGAAATTTTACACCCGATGAACTGAATTATGGTAAACATGTGGTTATCATCGGGAGCGATGTAAAAAAAACACTGTTTAAAAAGAATGATGATCCCGTGGGGAAAGTCATCTCCATCGGTGCGGGAAAATATAAGGTGATCGGCGTACTAAAAGAAAGGGGATCAAGCGTGGGATTTACCGGCGACCGTACCTGTATGGTGCCTGTGCTGAATGTCAGGCAGTATTTTTCGAGACCCGGCATGAATTATACCATCAGTGTCATGGTGAACGATCCGAAAATGATGGAATCCGCCATTGGCGAAGCTACCGGGTTGTTCCGCAAAATAAGGAAAGACCGCGCAGGCGATCCCGACTCGTTCACCGTTGTCAAAAGCGACAATGTGGCCAACATACTGATCAGCCTGACCGGGAAGATCCGTTATGGTGCCATGATCATCGGGGCCATCACCCTCCTCGGCGCAGCCATCGGTCTGATGAACATCATGTTGGTGTCGGTTACCGAGCGTACCCGCGAGATAGGGGTGAGGAAAGCCATTGGTGCGCGGCGAAAAACCATCCGCAACCAGTTTCTGGCCGAAGCCATCGTCATTGCTCAAATGGGCGGGCTGCTTGGAATTATTGCCGGCATATTTATGGGAAATATCGTTTCGATGATGACGGGCACGGCGTTTTTCATCCCGTGGCTGTGGATCACTGTGGGTGTGGTGTTGTGCCTGATCGTCGCCCTGCTCTCGGGTATCATCCCCGCCAATAAAGCAGCCAAGCTGGATCCCATCGAGTCGTTGAGGTATGAGTAAATTATACCGATTGAATTTTGTTATTCCGCTGGCTTCTGTTTTTCGTCATCGGGACACCTGACAATTTAATTATAATCATACAACATGTAAGTTTCATCAAAATAATTTAGCTGTCTATTTCTTTGTCCGGCAACAAA
>JAOZOO010000202.1 GCA_029933225.1 Bacteroidales bacterium
ATCAACGGCTTGGCATTCAATAAAATGTTGTTGGTGGGGACACCAACAACGGTGAGAGGGTCAAAAAAAAAACTGAAAAGAAAAGATTTGACATATAACATTAAATCCGCCGTTGGTGTCCCCATCAACGGCTTGGCATTCAATAAAATGTTGTTGGTGGGGACACCAACAACGGTGAAAAATGATAAAAATAAGAATGCTTAATTAATCATATTTAGTAAACCAAAAAAAGGAGAACAAATTATGGAAATCTCAAAAAAACTTGGAGCAGAATTTATCGGTACTTTCGTGCTGGTTCTGGGCGGTTGTGGAACTGCAGTACTGGCCGGGGCAGGCGTAGGCACACTGGGTATCTCTCTGGCTTTCGGACTCACCGTACTGGTGATGGTGTATGCCGTCGGGCATATTTCCGGAGGGCATTTTAACCCGGCGGTTTCTTTCGGACTGTGGGCCGGTGGCCGCTTACCCGGAAAAGACCTGCTGCCTTATGTTCTTGTGCAGGTGATGGGTGCTATCGCAGCAGCGGCCATCCTCTACCTGATCGCTTCCGGCACAGCCGGTTATGAATTAGGAACCGGCAAGCTGGCCAGCAACGGCTACGGCGAACATTCACCCGGCGGATACAGCTACCTCTCGGCCCTGGTGACGGAAGTTGTGATGACATTCATTTTTATTTTTGTCATCATGGGCGCCACCAGCAAAAACGCCCCAAAAGGTTTTGCCGGTGTGGCCATCGGGCTGGCGCTAACACTTATCCACCTGATCAGCATCCCCGTTACCAATACTTCTGTGAATCCGGCACGCAGCACTGGCCCTGCACTGTTTGAAGGCGGCATTGCCCTGCAGCAGTTGTGGTTTTTCTGGGTCATGCCCATCATTGGCGGGATTCTGGGTGGTATTGCGTGGAAATGGTTCGAAAGCAAGAAGGAAACAGAATAAACCTGATTTGGTCCCCAAATTGTCATTTGATTTTAACCGGTTACCAGTGAAAAGAATTGTATCACTTCCTTTTGGGTTAATATTTTTAACCTTTATTTCTTCATGCCATGTAACCGGGTTAAGCCAAAAAAGACAATTTAAAAGTCACAATCTACCCTCGTTATCTGATGCTTTGTCAAGGACGCCGGCGGGTGAGCTGACATTTTATGATATGTCCGCAGTAACCATAGGCAATCTGCCCTGGTATGGTGAGGACTGCGTAGCAAAGTACAGGCCCGGTATAGATCCGCCGTTCCGGTCGGGTTTGCCCTGGTTCTCCGATCAGTCAAGCCCGGATAATGTAATACAGGATACGAATGGTATAAAATTGATTTGCCGGAAAGAGGCCGGTGACAAAAAAGAAGGCGTAATCTATTCCAATTTTACAATAAAATACGGCACGGTTCAGGTGCTTGCCAGATTCCCGGATGTTGAGGGTGCATGGAGTGCTATATGGTTGTTTGCCGGTCTGCCGGAATATGATTTTGAGCATTGTGGTCAATGGGACGAAATGGTAACGGCGACGGCTCACTGGGGATTTGATTACAGTGGCCTGTATGGGAAAAAGTCAACACTGCATAACGAAAGACAGAACAAAACATTCAGACCGGCAAAAGATTACTACTTGTATGAGATATATGTATCACCTTATAAAATAGTGTGGTACATAAACGGAATGAAAACAAGAGAGATGAAACGGGGTATTTCTTCCCACGACCAGCATCTTATCATCAGTGTTGGGAAAGGTGAATATTGTGGCAGCGATCCAAAAGGTGAATTGACAAAAGACGCAAAATTGTTTGTAAAATGGGTCAAGGTTTTTAAAATGGCTGATTAGGATATTTCGTTCATCACCCGGCAGGTAGTCTTGTTGCCCGGGGGAGGCGAAATCTTTTTCTATTGCAGTTGGTGTTTTCACAACCTGACTTTTTTATTTGATCAAGTTGTATTTGCTATCATACATGTTGTTGGTGGGGACACCAACAACGGTTACTATGATAAAAATAAATTTTACACCCCCGTTGGTGTCCCCCAACGGGTTTACGTTGATAGAATGTTGGTGGTGGGGACACCAACAACGGTTACAACAACTGTTTATTCACATCAGTCTGTGTCCCTGCCAATTGGTTTGTACTAACCCCCGATTCTTAACTTTGTATTCATACAAACCCCCTGTCCTTTTAAGTTATTTTAAGAACACCTCCCAAACAAGGTGTTCTTTTTCTTTTGTACTTTTACGCTCCCTTACAACAATCATTAAAACAAAAAATAATCATGTTTAAAAAAGAAGTTTATAGCGACAGACGAAACCGTCTGAAAAAAGAATTAAAATCGGGGATTGCATTGTTTCCCGGCAATGTGGATGTGGCTTTTAACTATCCCGCCAACCAATATCATTTTCGCCAGGACAGCCATTTCCTTTATTTCTTCGGGCTCGATCATCCCGGTTTTGCCGGCGTAATTGATGTGGATAATGACAAAGATTACATCTTTGGAAATGATTTCGACATTGAAGACATCATCTGGATGGGGGTGCAGCCCAAAGTGGCGGATATGGCAGCAGAGGTGGGCATACCCAATACTGCTCCGATGAATGATCTGACCGCATTCATTGCCGATGCCATGAAATCCGGAAGAAAAATTCATTTTCTGCCACCTTATCGCGGGGAAACCGTGATACAGTTGTCGCAACTGCTGAACATCTCCAATGATGAGGTAAAAAACAGTGCATCGGCAGATCTTATAAAAGGTGTGGTCAAGCTGAAAGAGATCAAGGACGAATACGAAATTGCCGAAATAGAAAAAGCGGTGGACATCGCATATCTGATGCATACAACTGCCATGAAGATGGCCATGCCGGGGGTTGTGGAACAGGAAATTGCAGGCACCATCGAAGGCATCTCACTGGCGCTGGGCGGTCCCGTTTCGTTTCCCATCATTCTGAGCATGGACGGACAGACCCTGCACAATCATAACCACGGCAACACCCTGGTGGAAGGCCGCATGATGGTCACCGATGCCGGTTCCGAAACGCAGTTACATTATTCAAGTGACATCACCCGTACTGTGCCGGTGGGAGGGAAGTTCAACCCCCGTCAGGCAGAGATTTACCAAATTGTATTAGATGCCAATGTCAAAGCCATCGAAGCCATCAAACCCGGCGTACCTTACCGCGACATTCATTTCCTGGCTGCACGCGTCATTGTTGACGGACTGAAACAGGCCGGTCTGATGAAAGGCGACACCGAAGCCGCCGTGGCTGCCGGAGCACATACGCTGTTTATGCCCCACGGACTGGGACACATGATGGGCATGGATGTGCACGACATGGAAGGCCTCGGCGAAGATTACGTGGGCTATGATGAGACCGTTTCCCGTTCAGACCAGTTCGGTACGGCCTATCTGCGGCTGGCCAAAGCGCTGAAACCCGGCTTTGTCCTGACCGTGGAACCCGGTATTTATTTCATTCCCGCCCTGATTGACAAATTTAGGAACGAAGGTAAGTTTACCGATTTCATCAACTACGACAAGGTAGAAACCTACAAAGATTTCGGCGGTATCCGCATTGAAGACGACGTGCTGGTTACCGAAACCGGAAACCGAGTCCTCGGCAAACCCATCCCGAAAACCATTGAAGAGGTGGAAAGAACCATGACGGAACCGAGGGAATGGGTGAAGAAGGAAGGGTTTATTTAATGGAATAGTGGAATGGTGGAACGGGTGCAATGGTTGTACTGGAATGGATTGGGTGCTAACAGGTACATAGTGTTTGGTTAATGGGAAAAGGG
>JAOZOO010000082.1:0-6743 GCA_029933225.1 Bacteroidales bacterium
TGCAACCACTAATCAAATCCCTTCCTTAATAAATAAAGAAACTCCGGTCAGGATTAAAGGTGATAAACGCATTGGCCAGGAAATTCCAGATGGTCACCACACCGATGGCGAACAGCTTGGCCACATAAAAATTCATTTTGAACCGGCTGACAAGTAACCACAGAACCAGCGTGTTGATCCCCAGCCCCACGAGCGAGATGATAAAAAATTCCGAGAACTCAACAAGAACTTCCGGGTTTTGACTTCGGAAAGTCCAAACCCTGTTCAGGTAATAATTCGTCGTAGCGGCTGTAGAAAATCCCAGAGCATTTGCAAAATATTTGGGGACTTTTAAAACTTCTTTTGTGAAATAGGTGATACTGTAATCCACAAAAACTCCCGTGAAGCCGACAGCCCCGAATTTCAGGAACTTATAAAGGAATGCCTGTGAAAATACTTTGTCCAAAGTTTGCTGTTGTAGGGTTCTGAATAAGAAAACGCAAAAGTAGTATTATTCGGTATAATAAAAAACAAAAGGGCTGCCCCGTTAACGGAACTGCCCTTTTGAAAAAATATTTTAGACGGTTTATTTAACCATCATCTTCTTTGTAATCGTGTTTTCGCCAACTTGTACGGTATAAAGATAAATACCTGCATCAAAATTGGAAACATTGACTGCAAAATTGTGGACTATGGCTCCACTTTCCTGCTGGGCAGTATAAACTACCTGTCCGAGCATGTTGCTGATGGTTAACTGAATGGGCTGATCGGTCTGTCCGGTAACAAGGATATTCGTCATGTCTGTGGCCGGGTTGGGTTGGTTTTGGGAAACAGCGACACTGTTAATTTCTGCTTGAATTTCATCCGTACCTACAGGCATATCAATGGTATATCCGTCAATGTACCAGAAATCACATTCCTGTGTATCATCACCGGGAACCGTAAACTCTTCGTAAATGAACGGGATTTCACATGTCCATACATCATCACCCGGCTCTGCAAATACGTAATATGACTGGCTGCCAAAGAATGCTTTGTTCCATGCCTGGGTAAACTGGGTTACGTTTTGAGCATCACCCGAATAAGTATGATCTTCCGTATCATAACCAACAACATAGATGTTCGGCCTGTCGTTCTGCTCGGCAGTAGGCACATCCTGTGAATCTAACCATGAGAAAAACATATAATGTCCGTCATAAGTCCTTGAAACATAAGGACGGTTATATTGGGAAATATCTCCGATAGGTCCTTCGAAAAACTTGTTATCAAACAATGCATCGGCATTCCATGTGGTTCCACCGTCGGTTGAATAAACATTCCAGGTAGCCATCATGTTTTCGTAAGGATACCATCCCTCTTCATCACCAATGGCAATGATACCTGTAATATAAGGATTACCCATGGCATCAATTGCCAGGTCAGCATGGAATCCCATGTTGTAATATACTTCATCCCTGTTAACGCCCTCAGGATAACCAGCATTCAGAAGCGCCGAGTCGGGGAAGTAATTCTTCAGGGTTTCAATACCATCTTCACCACCCAGTTGAACCTGCATGGGGTCGCTCCAGCTATCGCCACCGTCTTCCGTTTTCAGTAAAACAGGATGATAACTTGTATAAGGTACCGGGTCGCTTGCAGCATCGGTCATAATCAGAATATAGCCGGTCTCTCCGTCATCAGTAAAGGCAATTTTCATATCATTGATACCATCGGTAGCATCCATAAACGGCAGTAATTCTTCTTCATAAACCACATCATCGTCCACAATCTCACCACGGCCTAAAATTATTTCGCCCGTGTAATTGTAATTTGCACCATCATACTCGTAGCTTCCATCAGCATACCATGCAACGGCCTGGGGAGTAATGTGGAAAGCATCGGGAATTAACCTGAAATAACCATCACCTGAAGTTACATTGGTTTGCGTCGGGTTTGCGGGATCGGTTTCCGTCAGCGGATTCACTCCATAACCATAGCCGCCCCAGTTTCCGTTTGCATTATCAAGTGTGGCAATAAAATAAGTATAAAAAGCATTGGCCGGATCGGTGTTGCCTTCGGGATTGATGATTCCGCCCTGGGGATATCTTCCTGCTGCCTGCGGATAAGGTGAGCCCTCACCCAACGGAGTGTAAACCTGAACGTCGGTTGTCCATGTGGCTCCACCGTCTGTAGAAACATCATAGGCAATCCGGCTGTTACCCTCAACTTCTGTACCGCCAAGCATCCTGTGTGTGTAAACAAGGCTGTTGATGGTTGGGTCAGCCCAGACGTAAGTCCTCGGGTTGCCATAAAAACCGTAAGCGTTACCGGCACTTCCGATTTTAATAAAAGTAGCATCCCTGCCATTAATGGTTTTCTGGAAGCTGTCATCGGTTTGATCACCGACAACAGTCGAGACGGAACTCATGGGTGGCTCCATAAGAACCTCATTTTTTGGTGAATGAGTGCTTACAGCTTTGTACACTTTCTGTGCAGTAACGCCATAAGCAACTCCTAATGCCAAAACAAATAGTAAGATTTTTTTCATGGTAAAAAGATTTAATTTAACAATTGGTTGAACTTTCTTTTACGAAGTAGCAAATATATATAATTCTCACAGAAATTATACCCCTGTTATTTTTTTATTCATAAAAACTTAAAAAGACGATGAATAACCTACCGGAAAAAGTATAATTGTTTCCCGTTCGGGGATGTCAACATGCTATTGTTTCCCGGTTATCATTGCTCTGCCTGTTTAATCTTTCATACCAACAATTACAGTTTCACGTTATCATTATGCCTTTTCAATATCTTTGCATAAAATAAAAACCGGGTACCTGTTGAAAAAACTACACAAATACATGTTAAGGTCATTTTTGGGGCCGTTTGTGTTTACATTCTTTGTGGCGCTTTTTGTCTTGTTGCTTCAGTTTTTATGGAAATATCTGGACGACCTGGTCGGCAAAGGTCTTGAATGGCACATCATCGCCCGGCTGATGTTTTATGCTTCTTCAACATTTGTACCCCTCGCGCTGCCGCTGGCCATTTTACTTTCTTCGCTGATGACATTCGGAAACCTGGGAGAAAACTACGAACTCGTCGCCATAAAATCGGCCGGCATCTCGCTGCGCAAAGCCATGATGCCTCTCATCGTTTTATCAGTTTTTCTCAGCGTCGGGGCGTTTTTATTTTCCAATTATGTTTTGCCTGTGGCCAATTTAAAATTCGGGTCTTTGCTTTACGATGTCCGGCAAAAGAAACTGGCATTCAACCTGAACGAGGGGATATTCAATTACGGACTGGATAATTTTGTCATTTATGTTGGCAAAAAAGACAAAGACAACAAAACCATTTACAATGTAAAAATATATGATCATTCGGCCAGACAGGGCAATGCAAAAGTTGTGACGGCTGAAAAAGGGATCGTGGAACTTTCACCCGACCAGACAAAAGTTATTTTCACTTTGTTCGACGGAAGCCGTTATTCCGAAATTACTGATCAGCGAAATTATCGCGTCACCCGGCCGTTTGAGGTTCTTCATTTCAAGAAGTTTATCCGTACATTCGACCTGTCGCAATTTCAGATGAACCATACCAATGAGGACCTGTTCAGGTCACATTATTCCATGCAGAATATCAAACAACTGAACCATTCTATCGATTCACTGAGCAGGCTTCGTGAAAAAAGACTCGAATATTTTAAAAAGAGATTTCTGGCCCAGTATCCGTTGCTGACCAAAGTGGACACCATTTCGGACAACACAAAACAAAAACCGGTGGCAGATACAGCCCGTGTTGATACCATAGCTCCATATCATCTTACATATCCTTTGCCCGGTAATTTTGTTCCTGACATGCAGGTGCAGGTGATCGAAACAGCGCAAAAACAGGCAAGAAATGCAAGAGACAACATTATTTTCTACAAAGATGAATTGTTAGCAAAAAAGGAAAGGATCATCCGGCATGAAGTGGTATGGCATCAAAAATTTACTTTGTCCATCGCCTGTCTGATCTTTTTCTTTATCGGTGCGCCGTTGGGCGCAATCATACGCAAAGGCGGACTGGGGTTTCCGGTCGTCGTTTCGGTGTTGTTTTTCGTGTTGTATTACATCATTTCCATTTCGGGCGAGAAAGCGGCAAAAACCGGCGAATGGAATATCATCCTCGGCATGTGGATGTCCACCTTTGTCATTATGCCGCTGGGGTTTTTCCTCACTTACAAAGCCACTACGGATGCGCCCCTGCTTGATTACGAAAGCTGGAAAAAATTCTTTGATAAATTTGCCTTCATCAAACATTTGAAATCAAAAACAAAAAAATATCAAAACCCACAGGAAAAATAAGCTGAATATCCTGGTGATCTGCAACAAATCACCCTGGCCGGCGCTGGAAGGCGGGCCCATGGCCATGAACAATATGATTGAGGGACTCATTCATGCCGGGCAACAGGTAAAGGTGCTTGCACTGAACACCAACAAATATTCTGTTGACCTCAATACAATCCCTGAAGATTATCGCCGTAACACCGGTATCGAATTATCGTATATCGATCTCTCGGTAAAACCGCTACCTGCTTTTCTCAACTTATTTACTACGCATTCTTACCATGTCGAACGTTTCAAATCGAAGGACTTTGAGAAAAAACTAATCGCAGTACTGAAAAAATCGGATTTCGACATCATCCAGATCGAGCTGGTCTATATGTCTCCTTATATTGATACCATCCGGAAATACTCCAATGCGAAGATCTTTCTGCGGGCACACAATATCGAACACCTGATCTGGATGCGACTTTCGGAAACGGAAAGAAATCCGCTGAAAAGATTATATCTCAGGCATCTGGCCGAAACATTGAAAGTTTATGAATATCACATATTAGATCATTACGACGGAATTATCCCCATCACCAAAAAAGATGCGGAGTTTTTCGAATCCATTACCCGGACACCTGTTTTTCCGGTTTCTTTTGGAATTAAAATGGGAGAGGCCATTGATGAACATCCGGAAAAAGCTGAAAATGCCTTATTCCATATCGGCGCCATGAACTGGATGCCCAACGATGAAGGTATTCGCTGGTTTCTCGATAAAGTGTGGCCTTCTCTTCATCAAAAGTTACCCGGTATTCAACTTTACCTTGCCGGAAGAAATATGCCCGGATGGCTGACACAACTCCGCCTTGACAACGTGAGCGTGGTCGGCGAGGTGCCCGATGCAGGGGAATTCATCCGGTCAAAAAGTATTTCCATCGCTCCGTTGTTATCTGGAAGCGGCATCCGGGTGAAGATCATTGAAAGCATGTCGCATGCCAAAGCCGTTGTTTCCACAACCATTGGTGCGGAAGGCATAAATTACACAAACAAAAAAAATATTATGATAGCCGACACGCCCGAAGAATTCGTTGATGCCATTACCTGGCTTTATAATAATCCCCGGCAGGCGGAAGAAATGGGGCGAAATGCCCGTGAGCTTGTCAGGCAGGATCACGATATTGAAAAAATTATCGTGCAATTGCTTGGGTTTTATCGGGAGATTTTGTGATTTTTGCCTCTCAAATTCAAAAAAGGTTAAATGAGGATATTTGTTCTGCTACCCCGTGTGCCGTATCCCCTCGAAAAGGGCGATAAACTCAGGGCATTTAACCAGGTTAAAGAATTGTCCAAAACCAACGAGATCATCCTGTGTGCCCTCAACCCGGTGAAAAAGTTAGACAAGCAAAAAGCATTCAGCTCTTTGCAACCTTACTGCCGTTCCGTTAATTTTATTGACATCCCCCTGCCGGGAAGAATGTGGAATACCCTGCTGGCCTTTTTCGGAAAACGGCCTTTGCAAACCGGCTATTTTTATAACCGGAGAGCAGCCCGAAGAATTAAAAAACTGATTCAGTATTACAAGCCCGATCATCTTTATTGCCAACTGGTACGTACTGCCGAATATATCAAAGACATTCCCATTCCCAAAACCCTGGATTACCAGGATGTTTTTTCCTACGGTGCAAAACGCAGAATGGAGAAATCGTCTTTCCCGCTGAAGCAAATCCTGAAAATGGAATATCTGCGTTTGCGGGATTATGAGCACAGGATCTTTGATTATTTCGACAACAAAACAATCATCTCAAAGCCCGATCGCGACCTGATCCCGCATGAGAAAAGAAATGAGATCGTCATCATTCCCAACGGAGTAGATCATCAGTATTTCAAGCCGCGTGAAGCCGTCCGTACTTTCGATCTCGTATTCACGGGCAACATGGGTTATCCGCCCAATGTGGATGCAGCAGAATTCCTGGCTCACGAAATTATGCCGGAAGTATGGAAAATAAGGCCGGACACACGATTGCTGCTCGCCGGAGCCACGCCCGACAGAAAAGTAAAGGCGCTGCAATCGGATAAAGTCAACGTTACCGGATGGATGGATGACATCCGTGATGCTTACAGCTCGGCAAAAATATTCATCGCACCCATGCGGATCGGTACCGGTCTCCAGAATAAGCTTCTGGAAGCCATGTCGATGAAAATCCCGTCCATCACTACGCCCCTTGCCAATGATGCTTTGCAGGCCAAAAACGGAAAAGAAATATTGCTGGGCAAAACCGCCGAAGAACTGGCCGGTAATATTTTGCGACTGCTCAATGATGACCTGGTTTATGAAGAAATCGCCGAAAACGGATACAAATTTGTGAAAACCAATTATGACTGGGCCGCCGCCACGGAGAAGCTGAATAAGCTGATGAAAGGGGGAAAGAGTTAGGAGTTGAAGGGCAAAGAGTTGAAGGGCAAAGAGTTGAAGGG
>JAOZOO010000082.1:6843-14010 GCA_029933225.1 Bacteroidales bacterium
GAGTTGAAGGGCAAAGAGTTGAAGGGCAAAGAGTTGAAGGGTTAAGAGTTGAAGAGTTAGGGGTTAAAGAGTTAGGGTATTGGATGCGTGTTTCCGCTTTGAACGTTCCGTTTGTCCGGATTTGCAATCCGGACGCTAAAAAATCATAAAAAATCTGCGAAGATGTGCGTCTAACCAAACCGGTGCTGTAAACCCATTACAATCCGAAATATATCGTACTTTTGCACCCCATGAAGAACATACGCAACTTCTGCATAATCGCCCATATCGACCACGGTAAAAGCACTTTAGCCGACCGGCTGCTGGAGTTTACCGACACCGTCTCCGAAAGAGACCTGAAAGAACAGGTGCTGGATGATATGGACCTGGAGCGTGAAAAGGGCATTACCATCAAAAGTCATGCAATCCAGATGGATTACAAACGCGAAGGTGAGGATTATGTACTGAACCTCATTGACACACCCGGTCATGTTGATTTCAGTTATGAAGTTTCCCGCTCCATTGCTGCCTGCGAAGGCGCTCTGCTGGTGGTTGACGCTACCCAGGGCATCCAGGCGCAAACCATCTCAAACTTGTATCTCGCCATCGAGCACGACCTCGAGATCATCCCGGTACTGAACAAGATGGACCTGGACAATGCCATGCCCGATGAGGTGAAAGACCAGATAGTGGATATGCTGGGATGCGATTATGAGGACATCATCGAGGCCAGTGGAAAAACGGGTTACGGCGTGGATAAGATTCTCGAAGCCATTATCGAAAAAGTGCCGCCACCAAAAGGCGATCCCGATGCTCCGCTGCAGGCGTTGATATTCGACTCTGTATTCAACTCGTTCCGTGGCATCATCGTTTATTTCAGGATATTCAACGGGGAAATTCGCAAAGGTGACCTGGTAAAGTTTGTCAACACAGGCAAGGAATACGAGGTCAACGAGATCGGTGTGCTGCGGCTCAAGCAGGAACCCCGCGAAAAACTCTCCACCGGAGATGTGGGATACATTATTTCGGGCATCAAAGCGGCAAGGGAAGTTAAAGTTGGCGACACGGTAACCCATGTTGATAATCCCTGTGATGAAGCCATCGAAGGGTTTGAAGATGTAAAACCCATGGTATTTGCCGGTATCTATCCCATCGATCCGGATGATTACGAAGAGTTGCGTACCTCCATGGAAAAACTGCAACTGAACGATGCCTCCCTTACCTGGGAGCCGGAATCATCGGCAGCGCTCGGCTTTGGCTTCCGCTGCGGATTTCTGGGGCTGTTGCACATGGAGATCATTCAGGAACGGCTTGACCGTGAGTTCGACATGAACGTCATCACCACGGTTCCCAATGTGTCGTACCGCGTGGTCACCAACAAAGGGGAAATCATTGAAGTTCACAATCCTTCCGGCCTGCCGGAACAAAAATACGTTGACCACATTGAAGAACCGTTCATCAAAGCACAGATCATCACACGGAGTGAATACATCGGTTCGATCATTAAACTTTGCCTCGACAAACGCGGTGAATTAAGAAATCAGGTTTACCTGACCACCAGCCGTGTTGAGCTTACGGTGGATATGCCCCTTGGCGAAATCGTATTTGATTTTTACGATAAGCTGAAAAGCATTTCAAAAGGTTATGCTTCTTTTGATTACCATATTTCCGGTTACCGTCCTGCCAAGCTGGTTAAACTGGATATTTTGTTAAACGGCGAATCGGTTGACGCACTGTCCACACTTCTGCATCAGGACAATGCTTATGATTTTGGCCGGAAAATGTGCGTGAAACTGAAAGAACTGATTCCGCGCCAGCAATTCGACATCGCCATCCAGGCGGCCATCGGCGCCAAGATCATTGCCCGCGAAACCGTAAAAGCCGTCCGCAAAGATGTAACCGCCAAATGTTACGGTGGTGACATCACCCGTAAACGGAAACTCCTTGAAAAACAGAAAAAAGGTAAAAAAAGGATGCGGAAAGTCGGCAATGTGGAAGTCCCGCAGAAAGCGTTTCTCGTTGTCCTGAAACTGAATGATTGAGGAGTTTATGCTCAAGGTATCCCCTTTTTAGAGATTCTGTCTGGTCAGCAGTTAGTAGTGGTCAAGAACCAAGAGCCAAGAACCAAGATATTAGACATAAGACTTTGAGACGTGAGACAGTATCCATTAACCAATCCCGATTAACCAATTCCGATTAAGGGTGTAAGGGTATAGGGGTCTGTGCCATGTTCCATTTTACATTAACCAGTATCCAATATCCAGAATCAAGTATCCAGAATCAAGTATCCAGCACCTATTTCCCCTTCCTGTATCTTCTGATTTTAATATTCAGATACCCGAACAGGATGGTCATCAGCGGGCTTATCAGATTAAAAAAAGCAAAAGGTAAATAAGACAATGTGGGGACGCCCAACACACGGGCCTGGGTAGCGCCGCCGGTGTTCCACGGGACAAGGACGGAGGTCACCGTCCCCGAATCTTCAAGCGTGCGGCTCAGCACTTCGGGTTTCAGCCCCCGGTCTTTAAAAGCTTCGCTATACATCTCGCCGGGAACCACAATGGAAATGTACTGGTCGGAGGCCGTCACATTGAAAAAGATACAACTGAAGGCCGTGGAACCGATAAGCGAGCCGTCGGATTTGATCAGCTTAAGTACAGACAGGGTAATTTTACGCAGCATGCCGGTGGATTCCATGATCCCGCCGAAAAACATGGCCGACAGGATCAGCCAGATGGTCTCAAGCATTCCCGACATCCCACCTGAAGTGAACAGCTCATTCATGGCCGGGTCTTCGGTGATGATGTTCGTTTGCCCGTAAATGGCTTTCATGACGACGATGTACGATACCTTAAAATAGTTACCCTCGCCATTGTATAAATTTTCGATGATCTGCGGTTGAAAAATGACTGCGAAGACAGCGCCCAGCACCACACCGACTGCCAGCGCCGGAAGAGGCTGTACTTTTTTCATGATGACTGCAAAGAGGATGGCCGGCACGAGAAAAAGCCAGGGGGTAACATTAAAGGTGCCGGCAATAGCATCCTGTACTGCAACACCATGAGTCTGGACATCTCCGGTGTGCATCGTAAAGCCCATGATCAGGAAAATGATCAGCGTAATGGTCATTGTGGGGACGGTAGTGTACATCATGTAACGGATGTGGGTAAACAAGTCGGTACCTGCCACGGCCGGAGCCAGGTTTGTGGTATCCGACAGGGGCGACATCTTATCACCAAAGTAAGCGCCCGAAATGATAGCCCCCGCCACAATGGCCTTGTCAATGCCCATCGCATCACCAATACCGAGAAGCGCCACGCCAATAGTGGCAATGGTTGACCATGAGCTACCCGTGGCCAGCGAAACGATCCCGCTGATGACTACTGCTGCAAAAAGAAATATTTTCGGATTGAGGATATCCAGTCCGTAATAGATCAGGGCGGGTATCACCCCGCTGATGAGCCAGGTTCCCGATAAAGCGCCAATGAGCAGTAAGATCAATATGGCGGGCATGGCTGTGCTGATGGTTTTGACGATCTGTTTCCGCATCTCGGTCCATTTGAAACCCATCCGCATGCCGATGAGTCCCGCCAATGCTGCCGCTGTCATCAGGGCGATCTGGTTGGAACCCTGCAGCGTATCCTCAAATAACAGTACGTTCAGACTCAACAGGATAATCAGAAACACAATGGGAATGAGTGCTTCAATCAGTGTGGGCTGACGTTTTGTTTTTCGCATAAAACAGGTGCATCGTTTCAAGGCGAAAGGTAAATATTTCTGATAAACTTTTTGACTTATTTTAAAGGAAATCATTATTTGTAATCCCAATCCCGTTTTCCGGTCATCAAAACAGATAAAGCACAACAACCGAAGCCAGACCACCCGCCAGCATTATCATAAAAGTATAGGGAAGAATTGATCTGGCTTTAATGCCGGTTATTGAAAGCAGCGGGATGGCCCAGAAGGGCTGGATCATATTGGTAATCTGATCTCCATAAGCAAGTGCCATGATGGTTTTGGGAACAGAAACACCCAGTTGTTGCGCAGCCTCCATCAAGACCGGGCCTTGTACCGCCCATTGACCGCCACCGCTGGGAACGAAAAAATTAACCACCGCGGCGCTTATATATCCGTAAACCGGAAGCGTGGCAGGTGAAGAAACAGAGACCAGACTGTTTGTAAAAATTTCAACCAGCCCGGAATAGTTCATCAATCCCATGATGCCTGCATAAATCGGAAACTGGATCATGATTCCGCTGGAAGAAACAATGGCCATATTCACGGCTTTCATAAATTGTTTGGTATTGGCGTATAATAAAAGGCCCAGTGACAGTAAAATGAGATTGATAAGATTGATGTTCAAAGCAGATAAACCATATAAATAAAACTGGTAAGCTGCAAGAAAGGCAAGCACAAGTCCCAGAGCAATGACCAAATACTGTCTTTTCGACTGCGACGGCGGAACCGAAAGTTTAACGGGAAGGTTTTCAGACCTGGTATAAGTATTTGGTTTTACCTTTGAAATCAACAGGAAGGTTAATGGGATGAAGATGATAAAGATGGCATACAGCGTCAGGTTCATGCTGGAAAAGACAGTCTCGGTTACGGGGATCACTCCGATTTTATCGAAGAGAAAATGATGGTTTTCAGCCACTTTCAAGGGAGCTGAACCGCTTAAGCCACCATGCCAGATCATCATTCCCGAGTAAGCGGCAGCCACAAGTAAGGGATAGTTGATCCTGATGGAATGTTGTCGCGCATGTTCTGCAATGGCACGTACCAGTAAGGCACTGAATATCAAACCAAGACCCCAGTTAAACCAGGTAAGTACCAGACTGAATATTACGGTAAACATCAGTGCCCCTGTAGCGGTTTTTATCTTAGAGACGATCAGCGTTATCAGTTTTTGAAAGACGGGGGTTAGTGCCAGAACATTTCCCAGCACCAGGATCAGCATCATCTGCATGGCAAAGGCCAGCAAATCCCAAAATCCCATTTGATAAAAATTGAGTAGTTGCAACGGCCAGTCTTTTTCCCCTTCTTTGGGCGTAGTAAAGATCAGGGCAAGAACATAAACCACAAAGCTTAAAATGATGGCAAGCATCAGCGGGGAAGGGATTAAATTCTTCAGGTTTTTATTTGCCATAAACAGGTCTCTTTTGATTTATATATTTTTCCGGGATATTGTTTTACTTCAGTTTATGTTTATCAGGTGAGATATCCCATGTGAACTTATTTAACTTTT
This sequence comes from Bacteroidales bacterium, assembly GCA_029933225.1. Classification (GTDB taxonomy): domain Bacteria; phylum Bacteroidota; class Bacteroidia; order Bacteroidales; family F082; genus JAADID01. The sequence continues at coordinate 12,068 of JAOZOO010000082.1, forward strand.
ACCATTTTACGTGTAGCAAGCAATTTTCCGTTTTGCCGGAAGGTACATAAATAAATTCCCGGAAAAACATCAGGGCCGGGCGCCCAGGTGACCTTATAATTACCTGCTTTGTAAAGACCGTCAGCCAATATTTTGATCAGCCTGCCGCCCACTGAATAAACGGAAACCGTAATGTGAGAAGCAGTGCTTACACTAAAGCGGATAGTCGTTTCCCCGGAAAAAGGATTGGGGTAACTGCCGTCAAACCCAACTTTTTGGTCTTCTGAAACTCTGATACCGGTTGTTGTATTGTGGACTGTCAGCACCTTGATACAAAAGTTGCCCGAATGCTGATAGCCTGAAGGGTCGTCATAATCATAGAAATCTTTCCACTCACCATTTTCGTAATAATAACTTTCACCTTCATGTGCTTCTGAAGTTACGATAACTCTTCCCCTTGACCCCAGCAAAACCGGCACCTCCGAAGTGCGGTCATAGGCGATACCTCCTCCGGAAACCTGAAGATAAGTATAAAAAGGCGTGTTCTCCGACAAATCCACTGTATCATCCAGCAGGATGGTATGCAGTCCGGTAAACTCCAGATAACCCGATTTTGTGGAAAGCAGTTCGGTCAGTGTGTCACCGTCAAACGAACCATAGACAGATACCGTGTAATTGATACTGTCGGCAGCGGAAAAGAAACTGACACCCACGACAGATTCCCCTTGTGTGGTTTCGAAGGCGTTCATGGCTTCCGAAAAATCAGCCGTATCGCGCCAACCATGAACATCGTAATAATAAGCTGTATCAAACGGCAGAATATCCACATTGTAAAACGAAACGGCACCCATTTCAGGATTGCGGCATGCCTCTTTGTCGTAGTAAGAAATCCAGAAATAGCCCTCGTAACCCCAGTTGGTTCCCCAACTGTTTTTGACCAGCCAGGCACCAGGCATCGGCGCTTGCGTTACCAGCGTATCATTCCATCCGATGATGGCTATCGAGTGGTTGGGATCGAGGTCGCTCGACGGAGGTTGATAATGCTCAAACTCATTGTTGATAAAACTACCGTTGTAACACATGCAGGTAGCCATTACGCCGTAATCCATGATCTTTTGTTTGATCAGATCGATATTCTGAAGGCCGGGACCCATGGTGTACCATTCCACATCCATCGGGTAATAATAGTGGAAGCTGGTGTCGTAATATATGGGTGGATTATTATAAGACTGTCCGTCCATATCCCTGACGGCTCCGTCTAACCGCGACAGATAAGCTGTTGCCACACGGTAATCGCCGCCCATGTGCACTTCCAGACCTTCACCATTGTTGATGGGCGGGTCGAGGTCGGGATTCCAGTACTGGTTGAAGCCGTTCCACCAGTCGAGATGGTATTCGGCCAGGTTGGGTTCTCCGGTTTCGCCGGCAGCAGTCCAGTTGCCGGTCATCATCAGGTTGCCTTCGATGGCGGCCATGGTACCATGTGTCCAGCACGTGCCACCCTGTTGTGATTTAACGGAAGTAACATAATTCTGTCCATCCACATCGCGTAAGTCATAGGTGACGGGCATTTGTGCCTGTAACAAACTGCCTGAAAGAAAAACAGATAGTAAAAAATAAATCTTTTTCATGATGTTTTTATTTGGTGACTTTAAAAGTACGGAATTTTTATTGTTGGTGATGTCCCTGCCAATAACATTTTATCAATGTAAGCCCGTTGTTGAGGACACCAACAGGGGTGGAGAAATTTATTCTTATCACAGTAACCGTTGTTGGTGTCCCCACCAACAACCATTTGTTAGTACCATTCCAATAATAGGGACGCCAATCGGGGTGGATGGGTAATGGTTGTTTGTGTCCTTAAAAAAACATTCAACAATATAAGCCCGTTGGTGGGGACACCAACGGGGGTGGAGAAACTTATTAAAATCATAGTAACCGTTGTTGGTGTCCCCACCAACAAC
>JAOZOO010000083.1:0-3248 GCA_029933225.1 Bacteroidales bacterium
AAAAGGAGAAAGATAAAAGGAGAAAGATAAAAGGAGAAAGATAAAAGGAGAAAGATAAAAGGAGAAAGAGATAAGATATGAGGCTCAAAACTCTGAACTCTCCCGAAGGCCCCAAAGGGATTCCTTCGGAAGATACCTTCGGCAAAAATTCTAAACTCCAGACTCCAGAATTTAAAACTTAAAAAAATGCAGCAATTCAGGCCCGGAGGATTCACAATGCTGCCACCGGTAGTTAAGAATCTTCTGATCATCAATACATTGTTTTTTCTGGCGACCCTGGCTTTCAGCCGCATGGGTATCGATATGGTGAAGTGGCTGGGGCTTTTTTATCCGGCTTCCAAAGAGTTCGGCGTCTGGCAGCTCGTGACTTATATGTTTATGCACGGTGGTTTCATGCACATCTTTTTCAACATGTTTGCACTGTGGATGTTTGGCAATGTGCTTGAAAATGTATGGGGACCCAAAAGGTTTTTGAATTTTTATCTGATCACAGGGATAGGAGCAGGACTGACACAAATACTGGTGGCTTATATCCGGCTGAAGTCGCATCATCTTGGATTGTCCCCTGATCAGATTGAGATGGTTTACAACGAAGGATACCAGATTTTAATGACAGGCAGGAACTATTCCGATCCTTCACTGGGGTTTTATAATCTCATCACCAATGTGCCGACCATTGGCGCTTCCGGTGCGGTCTTCGGAATACTACTGGCCTTTGGTATGATGTTCCCCAACTCGTTGATCTATGTTTACTTTGCCATACCCATTAAGGCTAAATATTTTGTGATGATCTATGGTGCCATTGAATTGTTTTCGGGAATATCGAATCAGGCCGGAGATAATGTGGCTCACTTCGCTCATCTCGGAGGGATGGTCTTTGGGTACTTTGTGATACTTTACTGGAAGAAAAAGGGAACACTGCTTTGATGGAAGGGTGGGATGATGGAAGAGTGGGAATAAAGGTATAGAGGTATAAGGTAGAAACACCTTCCAGAGTCCGCAGTACCTGGAAGAGTGTTTGACGGAAGGTGGAAGGAAGGATGGATGAATGGAATGGCGGTTGGGTGGTAGATTGCCTGCCCGTACCGGACGGCACGTTCGGGCGGGGATGGATGATTTACGAATATGAATAACGAAATAGGAGTCAAAACATCAGACTTTAAACTGAACAGCGATGTACGGATACAGACAACCACAGCATAATACGGGGGAAATATTCAGGCAGATATTTTTCAGCAAGACAGTATTGTCGAGGCTTATCCTGATCAATACTGTCGTCTGGCTGCTGGTGCAGATCGTTAACCTGTTTGTCTGGCTGTTTGCCGTTCAACAGGAAAGCGCTGTTTTAAGTTTTATCGGGCAATATTTTGCATTGCCGGCCAGCTTGCCTGAACTTGCTTCAAAGCCCTGGACACTGTTTACTTATATGTTCCTGCACGAAGGATTCTTACATCTTTTATTCAACCTGATCATGCTTTATTTCGGCGGGATAATCTTTCTTGAATACCTCAGTCAGAAAAAGCTATTGTGGACTTATATTCTCGGTGGACTTACAGGAGCCCTGTTTTTTGTAGCTGCGTATAATATCTTTCCCGTATTTGCCAATGTTCGTGGTATGGCTGTTGCACTGGGTGCTTCGGCCTCCGTTCTGGCCATCATTATTGCCATTGCCACCTATGTTCCCGATTACACGATTCACCTGTTTTTACTGGGCAGGATGAAACTGAAATACCTTGCCTTAATTTTCATCGCCATCGACCTGATCAGCATAACCAAAGGCAATGCCGGCGGCCATATCGCCCATCTCGGCGGTGCTTTCTGGGGTTTCATTTATGCTTATTACCTCAGAAAAGGAAGTGACTTTTTAAAAATACCCGTTGATATTCGTTTTAAGAATCCTTTTCTGAAATGGAAATGGAAAAAAATGGATACCACCAGACCCGATTCGGGACGTCCGATGGATGATGATGAATACTCAAAGCGAAAGGTGGCTACACAAAAAGAGATTGACCATATACTCGACAAAATTTCCAAATCAGGTTACGACAGCCTGACCAAAGCCGAAAAAGACCTGCTTTTTAAAAACAGCAACAAGGACTGATTATTTCAAAGATTTTTTACTTTTGACCTTGTATGTCTAAACCAAAAAAACCTCATGTTGCCAGGATTATTTTCCTGACATTAAATCTTATTGCAGTTATTGCACTGGCAGCTACTAATTTACCGGCTTATATTGCGCCATCCCTTTTCCCGTTTCTTTCGCTGTTCGGGTTGGTCTATCCGTTGCTATTGTTCATCAACCTGGGCTTTGTCGTCTTTTGGCTTGTTTTCCGGACCAGGTTTGCGTTAATCTCTCTCGTTATTATTCTGGCCGGATTTAATAATCTGATAAACAATTTTCATTTTAATCTCTTCAAAGGAAGTATTCATCAGGGAACAACACTTAAAGTGCTGTCATACAATGTGCAGACCTTTGGTTTAAATGAAGGAAAAGAAACAGGTGAGTCAAATCGTAACAATATCCTTTATTTTTTGAAAAATGAAAACCCGCACATCACCTGCCTGCAGGAGTACCGCAGTGAAGGCAAAACAAGATATGAACCGCTGAAAAATATGAAAGACACCCTTGAAGTGGGGACTTATTATTATGAAAGTTATTTCAGCCCCAGGTTCAATCAGTTGTCGGGACTCGTTATTTTTTCAAAATTCAGTGCAGTGGATAAAGGGAAACTTAAATTCAAAGGGAGCCGGACTTTTGGAATTTATGCCGACCTTCTGATCGGGAAGGATACCGTAAGGGTTTACAATATCCACCTTGCAAGTATACAGCTTCTCCCTTCCGATATTGATTTTGTGGTTGGCGGGGGACAGGAAGAAAAAGGGGCCATCACACCGCATGTCCTGAAGATTTATAATAAACTGACTGATGCGTTTCTGCTCCGGGAGAAACAAGTTGACTTTCTGACCCGTCAGCTTAACAAATGCCACTATCCTGTCATCCTTTGCGGTGACTTTAACGATACGCCGTCTTCGTATGTTTACCACGAGGTCAACGCGAAATTAAAAGATACTTTTAAAGAAAAAGGAAAAGGCTTCAGCAAATCGTATGCAGGCGAACTTCCTTTTTTGCGGATAGATTATATTTTTATCAGTCAATCGATAAATACTTTTCGTTTTCAACGATACAAAGTCGGTTTCTCCGATCATTTTCCCATCAGCGCGATGATCACGATTTAGAGTCTTGAGTT
>JAOZOO010000083.1:3348-13986 GCA_029933225.1 Bacteroidales bacterium
ATGAGGGGGCTAAAAGGAGTTAATTTTTCATTAGGGTAAGTACACACATGGTAACCGAGTTTATTTTCTTGTTCCTTTAAATTTTAATCAAGAAATTCAAATAGTTTTGTTAATACAATTGCAACAGGGTTCAAAAATATGTCTAAATATCTTTTTACACAATACCCGAATTCGGGTATTTTTTAGCTTAATTAATGGAATTTTCTATTTTTCACCGATAATATCTTGAAAATTCTGTGTTTTTCCGCTTGACAATTTGTTGCTTTTTGTTTATATTTAGCATTCCTGAAAAAGGACTTGTTCATAATATCAGATGAAAAGAGGATGCAATGAAAACTCCCGAAAAAATAGTCAGGCAGCAGGCTGTAGCAGGGTCGTTTTATCCGGCAGGCAGGAATGATGTCGTGGAATTCATCCGGCATACCGAATCGCTGATAAAGGAAAAAACGGATGAGTTGCTTGACAGTATTCAAATACAAAAGGTTTCCGGCATTATTGTACCGCATGCAGGATGGGTATATTCGGGGAAGACCGCTATCCTGGCTTATCAGTTGTTGAAACAGAAACTTCCCAGAAAGATAGCCTTACTGGGGCCTTCGCACCATTTTCCCATTAACAGGATACTATCTGATGAACACAGTTACTGGAAAACTCCATTGGGACTAATCAAACTGTTAAGGGATAATTATTTCGAGAGCAATTCCACCTATCATGCTCCCGAACATTCTCTTGAGGTGCAGGCCCCTTTTATTAAATATTACTCAGAGGAGTCGTTGCTCTTACCTTTGCTGACAGGACAGCTCAATACGGGTAAAGCTGCCGACTGTGCCAGGCATCTTTTTACGCATGGATATTTTCTTATTGTCAGTACGGATATGAGTCATTTCTATGATCTGGAAACTGCAAACCGCACGGATGCAGAATCAATCCGGAATATCGAAAACCTTACCCTCGATCAGGTGGATGCCTGTGGAATCAACCCGCTTAAAGTGGCCGTTGAATTTTGCCGGATACGCGGGACACAGCCCCACTTAATTGATTATTCCACCTCTGCTGAAACATCCGGCGATCCGTTCAGCGTTGTGGGATATGCCAGCTTTTGGTTCTGACTATTTTTCTGATTACTCGTCGAATTCTTTGTATTTAACCACAGGTTCATCATACTCCGCGACGGGCAGACAGGCACACAGATTCCGGTCGCCATACGCATCATCAATTTTTGCCACCGGCGGAAAATATTTGTTGGTGCGTACCCATTCAAGCGGGAATGCCGCTTTTTCGCGCGGGTAGGGCAGAAGAAAGTCATCGGCGATAACCATTTCAGCAGTGTGGGGTGCGTTGGCCACTACATTGTTTTTCTTTTCAGCCTCACCTTTTTCGACTTCTTCAATTTCTTCACGTATCTGTATCAATGCATCCACAAAATAATCCAGCTCCCGCATACCTTCACTTTCAGTAGGTTCAACCATCAGGGTGCCATGGACCGGGAAGGCGACTGTGGGTGCGTGAAATCCGTAATCCATCAACCGCTTGGCGATGTCAACCACGGTAATATCAGCCGTTTTGCTGAACTGATTACAGTCCAGGATCATTTCATGTCCCACAAAACCGTTTTTCCCTGTGTAAAGAATGGGATAGTGATCTTTAAGCCGGTGCAACAGATAGTTGGCATTAAGGATGGCAATGCGGGTCGCTTCTTTCAGGCCGTCGCGTCCGAGCAGTTTCAGGTAGCCATAAGAAATGAGCAACACCAGTGCGCTTCCGAAAGGGGCTGAAGCCACCGCTGTAATACCGTGTTTTCTTCCGTTTTCAGAGAATATGTGTCCGGGGAGAAATGCTTTCAGGTGTTCGGCCACACCAATGGGCCCAACGCCCGGACCACCGCCACCATGCGGGATACCAAAGGTTTTGTGCAGGTTCAAATGGCTGACATCACAACCAATGAAACCGGGACTTGTAAGTCCGACCTGGGCATTCATGTTGGCACCGTCCATGTAAACCTGTCCGCCGTTTTTATGGATGATGTCCACTATTTCCCTGATCCCTTCCTCGAATACGCCGTGTGTTGAAGGATAGGTGATCATGATCGCAGACAGGTTGTCTTTGTGTTCTTCTGCCTTTTGCCTTAAATCTTCAATGTCAATGTCGCCGTTCTCCGTGGTTTTCACAACCACTACTTTCATGCCTGCCATCACCGAGCTGGCCGGATTGGTCCCGTGTGCCGAAGCCGGGATCAGGCAAATGTTGCGATGACCTTCTCCGATGCTTTCCTGATAAGCGCGGATAACCATCAGGCCGGCATATTCCCCGGCGGCTCCCGAGTTGGGCTGAAAGGATATGGCAGCGTAACCTGTGATCTCACAGAGAATCTTTTCCATCTCATTGATCAGGGCGGTATATCCTTCGGCCTGGTTAGACGGAACAAAAGGATGGATATCGGTAAATTCGGGCCAGCTTACCGGCATCATCTCCGAAACGGCATTCAGCTTCATGGTACAACTGCCCAGCGGGATCATGGAACGGTTCAGTGCAATGTCTTTGTTTTCCAGCTTTTTCAGATAACGCATCATCTCGGTTTCCGAATGGTAGTTGTTGAAAACGGGATGGCTTAAAAAGCCGGTGGACCGGATAAGATTGCCGGGAATATTACTGGAAGCATTTTTTTCAACAGGCCGGAAAGAAATACCTTCTGTTGAATTATTGACTGCTTCGCCAAATATGGATAAGATGGTTTTTATATCCTTTTCCGAAGTGGTTTCGTCAATACTGATTCCAATATGCTTTTCGTTCTCAAAATACCTGAAATTGATTTTACTTTTCAGCGCAGACTCTTTTATTGTTTCGGCTCTTACTTCCGAAGGCAGCTCAATCAGTAAGGTATCGAAGAAATTTTCATTCAATTGTTTCAATCCGGCATTCTTCAAAGCTTTTGACAAGTCAACTGCAAGAGAATGAATCTGAAGGGCAATATCTTTTATTCCTTCCGGCCCGTGATAAACGGCATAAAAACCGGACATGATAGCAAGGAGCGCCTGGGCAGTACAGATGTTGGAAGTTGCTCTTTCACGTTTGATGTGCTGTTCACGGGTTTGCAGGGCCATACGCAGTGCATTGTTGCCCTGTGTGTCTTTTGAAATGCCGATGATCCTTCCCGGCATGTGTCGTTTGAAGTCTTCTGTAGTAGCAAAGTACGCCGCATGAGGGCCACCATAGCCCAACGGTACACCAAAACGTTGTGAATTACCAAAGACAACCTGTGCTCCCCATTCGCCGGGAGGCTTTAATAGGGTAAGTGCCATCAGGTCGGCTGCAACGGCAAGAGGTATATTTTTATCAGACAGGGTATCAGCAAGGGCTGTATAATCATTAATCTCTCCTTTCTGGTCAGGATACTGAACCATGCAGCCAAACACCCGATCAGTAAGTTTAAAAGCATCGGCATCGGTAACGATCAGTTCAATATCGTTGGATTTGGCCCTTAATTTCAGTACTTCTATTGTTTGCGGGAACATGTCCTGTGAAACAAGAAAAACATTGGCGCCTGCTTTGGCCAGTGCTCTCGGCCTGGCATGATAAAACATGAGCATGGCTTCGGCAGCAGCCGTTCCTTCGTCGAGAAGTGAGGAATTGGCCAGCGGCAATCCCGTCAGGTCGGAAACCATGGTCTGAAAATTTAGCAGAGCTTCAAGCCTGCCTTGCGAGATTTCTGCCTGATAAGGTGTGTAGGATGTGTACCAGCCGGGATTTTCAAAAACGTTCCGCAGGATGACCGGCGGGACAAACGTGTTGTAATAGCCGAGTCCGATGTATGATTTAAAGATTTTATTCTTCCGGGCTAATTTACGAATGTGGTTGAGATATGCATATTCGTCCATCCCTTCTTCAAGGTGCAAATCTTCATTGAGCCTTATGTTTTCAGGAATGGTTTTTTCAATTAGCTGGTCAACCGATTCAAGTCCCATGCGCCGAAGCATTGTTTCAATCTCCCCGGGGTTGGGACCAATATGGCGAAAGCGAAAGTCATTGTATTTCATCTGCCGTTATATTTTCTTGTGAATGACGCAAAAGTAGGTTATTTCATCCTATTTTTCCCGGGAAATGAGAGGTGATTTACTACGGGTTTTACTGATTTTATCAACAAAAAAAGGAGGATGTCAACATCCTCCTTTTAACAAATGTATGATGAAATGTGGTTATTGGTTTATCCGCATTTTGTAAAATGAGCGCCATACAAATATCAGCGCAATGATAAGAAATACTCCGCCGATGTAAGGAGCATAATCCCTGAATCTTACCGAAAGGGCAATTTCCATGGCCAGCAGTCCGAAAAGTGTGGTGAATTTGATCACCGGGTTCATGGCCACCGAAGAGGTGTCTTTGTACGGATCGCCTACCGTGTCACCTACGACGGAAGCTGCGTGAAGATCGGTACCTTTTTCCTGCATATCCACTTCAATCACCTTTTTGGCATTGTCCCATGCGCCACCGGCATTGGCCATAAAGATGGCCTGGAACAACCCGAAGAAAGCAATGGAGAGCAGGTATCCGATGAACATCGAAACGGGCAATGAATGAGCCAGCGCTTCCTTACCTTCCATACTTCCTGTAAGACCTGCCGGGGCGGCCAGAAATGCAAAAGCAAGCGCAAATGAGAACAGGGCAATGAAAATGTTCCACATACCCTTTTGAGCATAAACCGTACAAATCTGAACAACGGCTTTGGATTTCTCCAGGTCCGCTTTTTTCGGTGCGTTCGGATCAAGATTGATGTTTTTCTTAATGTAATCCGTGGCACGGCCTGCACCTGTGGTTACCGCCTGAATTGACGCAGCCGTAAACCAGTAGATGACAGCGCCGCCAAGGAGAAAACCAAAAATGGTATAAGGATTCAGCACATTCAAAATGGTTTCCGGTTGAATACCTAATGTGTTCTTAATTACCAGGATCAGTGAGAAGATCATGGTCGTGGCACCCACAACGGCCGTACCGATCAATACCGGTTTGGCAGTCGCTTTAAAGGTATTTCCTGCGCCGTCATTGGCTTCAAGATAATATTTTGATTTTTCAAAGTCAGGTTTAAAACCGAAATCTTTTTCAATTTCAGGTGTCACCTCTTTTTGGTTTTCCTCAATCAGCGAAAGCTCATAAATGGATTGGGCATTGTCGGTTACCGGGCCGTAACTGTCAACGGCAATCGTCACAGGGCCCATACCAAGAAATCCGAATGCCACCAGTCCGAAAGCAAAGATGGAAGGATAGATCATAATATTATCCAGTCCGAAAGTACTTGCATAATATCCGATGAACATCAGTAAAAAGAAAACCATACCCATCCAGAATGCGCTGAAATTCCCGGCAACCAAACCGGAGAGAATGTTCAGTGAGGCGCCTCCTTTTTTGGATGCTTCAACCACTTCATTCACATGTTTTGATTTTGGGCTGGTAAATATCTTCGTGAACTCGGGTATCAATGCAGCACCAAGCGTACCGGCGCTGATGATGATCGAAAGAACAATCCACATGTTGTGCGGTAAATCCCTGATTGTAAAATAGCTCGCAAGGAAAGTCATAATGATTGAAAGCAGGGAAGTGATCCAGACCAGTGAAGTAAGCGGTTTTTCAAAATCCAGCTCATCGGTATTCTTATATTTTGAATTGGCTATCCAGCCATTGATCCAGTAAGAGAAAACGGAAGTCAGGATCATCAGAATACGCATGACAAATATCCATGTGAGCAGTTCTACCTGCAGGGCTGTATCCGTTACCGCCAGCACAATAAATGAAATAAGGGCTACTCCCGTAACACCATACGTTTCAAAACCATCGGCAGTAGGGCCGACACTGTCACCTGCGTTATCACCCACACAGTCGGCAATGGTTCCCGGGTTACGTGGGTCATCCTCACCGATTTTGAAGATCACTTTCATCAGGTCGGAGCCGATGTCAGCGATTTTTGTGAAAATACCCCCGGCGATCCTTAATGCGGATGCTCCGAGAGACTCGCCAATGGCAAAGCCGATGAAACTGGCTCCGGCATATTCTCCGGGAACGAACATCAGGATGATGAGCATCATGGTCAGCTCAAGGGAGATCAGTACCACGCCAATGCTCATCCCGGCAGTCAGCGGAATGTTAAGCAGTTTGATGGGCTTTCTTTCCAAAGAGGCAAATGCCATCCTCGAGTTGGCCAGCGTGTTCATCCGGATACCGAACCAGGCCACACTGTATGAGCCGAGAATACCGATGATGGTCCAGCCAAGGATCATCAAAACACCTCCCACGCCAAAATGTGCATCCGACAGCCAGCCGAAATAAGCCACAACAGCAGCGCCGATAAACAGGAAAAGATAGAACAGGAACTTGCCCTGCTGAAGAAGATACGTCTTTCCTGTCTGATAAATGACATCGGCCACATCAAGCATGGATTTGTGAGCCCTTAATTTTTTGACCTTTGTAAACTGGTAAAGACCGAACAAAAATCCGCCGATCGTAATCAGGAAACCCCAATACAGGATCGTTTCATATCGCATACCGTCAGGGATTACCAGGTCGGCCTCACTTGCAAAGGATAATACCGGTGCTGCAAATAAGGCCAGAAGCGAAAAAACTTTTTTCATAATGATGATTTAGTTAAAAATTCTATATTTCAAACGTTTTCGATGGAGGCCGCAAAATTAAAAAAATCATCCAATTACCATACATGCGTTAATAATTTGTTGGAATTGTTAGTAATTAGAAAAAACAAAATTTTAAAATGCCTGTAATCTTTTAAAAAGTTTTCTAATTTTAACCCTCAATTGCCAGGCTTACGGAATGAAGAAAATCAGACTTGAAATAGTAGGTATGTCATACAGTCAATCGCAAAGCGGTGCGTATGCGCTGATACTTGGCGTTGTCGGTGGAAAACGCCGGCTGCCTATAATTATCGGCGGTTTTGAAGCGCAGGCCATTGCCATTGAGCTTGAAAAAATGAAACCGACACGCCCGTTAACGCACGACCTTTTTAAAAATTTTGCCCTTCATTTCGGAATTACCCTTAAAGAAGTCGTGATCAATAAGTTTGAAGAAGGCATATTTTTTTCCGAGCTGATTTGTGAGCATGACGGGATTGAGTCGGCCATCGACAGTCGGACAAGCGACGCCGTGGCGCTTGCCATTCGTTTTAACTGCCCCATCTATGCTTATGAGTCTATCCTCGAAGAAGCAGGCATCGTTATGGACGACGAAACGGGAGAGACACCCCAAGGTGCGGGAGTGGAGAAAAAACCGGGGCGCCACAGCAATTACGAAGATTACCTGATGGAAGAGCTGGAAGAAATGCTGAAAAAAGCTGTTGCCGACGAAAATTACGAAGAAGCTTCCCGCATCCGGGATGAAATCAACCGGAGAAAAAAAGAGTCCGGCTGATAAACCCTGCTTTAAGCCTGCCTTGCCGTCAGGCAGGCGTCCCGCTTAAAGCCGATCTATCAATATCTGCTATTGAAGATTTTTTTATTACACCTTTATATCAATGCTGAACATTGGCTTTTTCCATGGCTTCCGGTTTGTGCTTGTATTTGAACAGGAACATAAAAGCAATGGCAATCACCAGCGAATAACCCGCAAAAATAAACCAGATATCGGGCCAGTTACGAATTCCCTCGTGTGTGTAATACTGGATGATTACCCCGCTGCCATACGCTCCGATCATGGCACCCAGGCCATTGGTCATGATCATGAACAATCCCTGCGCGCTTGCCCTGATACGGGGTTCCGCCTCCATCTCCACAAAGAGCGAACCTGAAATATTGAAAAAATCAAAAGCCATCCCGTAAATGATCATCGAAAGAACCAGGAGTACCAGCCCGAATCCCAAAGGGGAACCGATTCCGAAAAGCCCGAAACGCAACACCCAGGCAAACATGCTCATGAGCATCACCTTTTTGATGCCGAACTTCTTCAGAAAGAAAGGAATGGTCAGAATGAACAAAGTTTCTGAAATCTGCGAGATGGACATAAGTATTCCGTTGTGGGTTACTGCAAAAGCGTTTTTATAAATATCTATTTTTCCAAAATCATGCAGGAAAGCCTCACCCCACATGTTGGTGATCTGAAGTGCAGCGCCAAGTAACATGGAGAAAATAAAAAAGATGGCCATCTTCCTGTCTTTGAACAGCACCAGCGCATCCAATCCCATGGCCTGTGCCAGCGTTTTTTTAACCGGTGACTTTTCGATTCCACAATTGGGTAGCGTTAGCGAATAAAGACCAAGTACAAGAGAAAAAACAGCGGAAAAATATAACTGGTAATTGCTCAGTCCCCAACCCAGCAGGTCAATCAGCCATACTGCCAAAATAAAACCTACGGTTCCCCAAACCCGGATAGGAGGGAAGTCTTTCACTATGTCGTATCCGTTTTTCTCGAGCAAACAGTAGGAAACCGTGTTATCAAGTGCAATGGTGGGCATATAGAGCATCAGGTAGAGCAGCATGACGGTATATAATGCCCCGAATTCGGTTTCCCGTGCTGCAAGATATAGAAGGAATGCACCTGCAATATGAATAAAAGCATACAACTTGTTGGCACTCATCCACCGGTCTGCCACTATCCCCATCAATCCGGGCATAAATAGAGAGGCAATTCCCAGTGTCATAAATATCGCACCGATCTCTTCACCGCTAAAGTGTAATGTCGCCCCGAGGTATTTTCCAAATGAAAGCAGCCATGCCCCCCAGACAAAAAACTGGAGGAAGTTCATGACCGTAATCCGAAATTTGATTCCCATGTCTTTTTTTGTTTAACCGCAAGGAGCGCAAAGTTTCGCAAAGAGCGCAGTCTCATTTTTTCGCAGCTTTCGCATAATCTTTTGTGAGCTTTGCGGCTGATTAAAATTTCATTATCACTAAAACCTTATTCGCGTTTGCAAAAAAGAGCGTAAATGTAAAGTAATCTTGTTTTTTGACAAACATCTTTCCGAAGGTTTTCAATCAACAGCAAAGGGACAATAACGGCAATAATATCAAAACAAATAATTCTACCCGTTGGTTTTCAATAGAATACGTTGTGTGAATTTTTTGACATGCTGGCTTTCACTTGTTCTGATTATGTTAATAACTTTGGCCGCAAAATGAACGCAATCTGACCTGACAGGTTTCTTTAAGCCCAATGGAATGGCAACCTGTCAGGTCTCAAAATAATGATGCTTTGCGTCCGGATTGTTCCAAGGGAATGCCTTCGGCACAAATCCGGACGAGTGTCTGAACCTTTCAGGTCGAGGCAGGCCGGGAGCGATGGAGACCTGAAAGGTTGAAAAAGGAGAATGCACAATCCGAATCCCGATATCTGTTAGACGGGATAAATGACAGAGAAGCATACCCAGCCTGAAGGGCTGGGAAACTGAAAGCGAACAATATATAATGCTATGAAACAATATCTTGATCTTTTAGATAACGTCCTGAAAAACGGCATAAGAAAAACCGACCGCACCGGAACGGGAACCATCAGCATTTTCGGGCCGCAACTTCGGTTTGATCTTCAGGAAGGGTTTCCGGTACTGACCACAAAAAAGCTGCATCTGAAATCCATCATTTATGAGTTGCTGTGGTTTCTGAACGGAGATACTAATGTGAAATATCTTCAGGAACATGGTGTGCGCATCTGGAACGAGTGGGCCGATGAGAACGGCGATCTGGGCCCGGTTTACGGCGCCCAGTGGCGCAACTGGAACGGCGAAGGTATTGACCAGATCAGCATTGTGATTGACCAGATCAAAAACAATCCCGACAGCCGGCGTATGATTGTAGCGGCCTGGAATCCTTCGGTCCTGCCGCAATCGGGAAAAACTTTTGCCGAGAATGTGGCCATGGGCAATGCAGCACTTCCTCCCTGTCATGCCTGGTTCCAGTTTTATGTGGCCAACGGCAAGCTGTCGTTGCAGATGTACCAGCGCAGCGCCGATATTTTTCTCGGTGTGCCGTTCAATATCGCCTCCTATTCACTATTGCTGATGATGGTAGCCCAGGTTACCGGACTGGAACCCGGTGAATTCGTCCACACCTTCGGCGATGCACATATTTATCTGAACCACCTGGAGCAGGTAAAACTGCAACTTACGCGTAAACCGCGGAAATTGCCGATCATGAGAATCAATCCGGATGTGAAAAGCATTTTTGAATTTCATTTTGAAGATTTCACGCTTGAAGGATACGATCCTCACCCGCACATCAGGGGAGAGATTTCGGTGTGAATAGTGGATTTGTTGAATTGGTTGAATCAGTTGAATTGGTTTAATGGAAAATGGCAGATGCTTTTTTATTTGAAAGCTAATTAACCAAAATAATAATCTTAAAAATTAAAATCATGAAAAGACTGGACATTGAAAATCTTGAAATTTATGAAAAAAGTATGGATATTGGTGATGTGATTTGGGACATCGTCATAAAATGGGATAATTTTGCAAGAAATGCATTTGGTTATCAATTGGTAAAATCTGCGGATTCAATTGCTGCGAATATTTCTGAAGGTTATGGAAGATATTTTTTCAAAGAAAACCGACAATTTTGTTACATTGCACGCGGTTCACTTTATGAAACAATGACATGGCTGAAAAAAGCTGCAAAAAGGAAACTTATCAAAAACGAATTGTCTGAAAAGTTATTA
>JAOZOO010000203.1:0-1439 GCA_029933225.1 Bacteroidales bacterium
GGGAATTGGTTAATGGAAACTATAACCTGAAACATATAACACCCGTAGCCTCCCCTTCCCAAATCACAAATCATTTGATCACTATTCACTAATCATACCCGCATCCCCTCACCAGACCTGACAGGTTCCTGTCCCGCGGGCTTTGCGGAAACCTGGACGGTCATCCATGCACCCCGGATAAAAATTTCCCGTACTTTTGCCGAAATTCTAAAACGCGTATGGACAACGACGGTTCCAAACTGACCAAACTTTCCGAACTGGGTGAATTCGGGCTGATAGATCATCTGACGAAAGATTTGAAGCTGAAAAACAAATCCACCGTTAAAGGCGTGGGTGACGATGCAGCGGTGATCGAACCCGATCCCGGCAAACAAATGCTGGTCACAAAAGACCTGCTGGTGGAAGGGGTTCATTTCGATATTACCTACATGCCCCTGAAACATCTTGGATACAAAGCTGCCGTAGTCAATTTTTCGGATATCGCCGCCATGAACGGCACACCGAAACAGATGGTTGCCGGCATTGCCGTTTCCAGCAAATACTCGGTGGAGGCCCTGGATGAAATCTATTCCGGCATGAAAAAGGCCTGCGATCTTTACGGTGTTGATTTCGTGGGCGGTGACACCACTTCCAGCGTGGTCGGCTTGTTTATTTCCATCACGGTCATCGGAGAGGTGGAAAAAGAAAAGATAACGTACCGCAACGGCGCTTCACCTAATGACCTCATTTGTGTGAGCGGCGACCTCGGAGCAGCTTATATCGGGCTGCTGATCCTCGAACGGGAAAAAAAGGCCTTCCGTGCCAATCCCGACATGCAGCCGGAGCTTTCCGGTACGGATTATCTGCTGGAAAGGCAACTGAAACCCGAGCCACGGTTTGATATCGTCAGGGCGCTGGACGAGAAAAAGATTGTGCCCACCTCGATGATAGATATTTCCGACGGGCTGGCTTCAGAGCTGATGCATCTTTGCAAATCGTCAGATACCGGTTGTCGTGTGGATGAAGACAAGATACCCATTGACCAGGCGGCTTTCGACAAGGCAAAGGAATTCGGGATTGTGCCTTCGGTAACCGCACTGAACGGAGGAGAAGATTATGAACTTTTGTTTACCATCCGACAGGCGGACTTCGAAAAGGTCAGGGAAATTGAGGATATTTCCATCATCGGCTACATGACCGAACCCAACGAAGGGATGAACCTGGTAACTCACGATAATCAAATGATCAAACTGGAAGCTCAGGGATGGGATGCGCTGAAAAAGAGAAATATCGATAGAGAATTATCAAATGACAAATAACAAGCTCCAAACAAATTCCAAAACCCAAACAGGAAAAATTCCAAACAATTTTAGTTATAATTTGAACGCGTATTTTGTTTGAAATTTGATATTTGGAATTTTGTTTGTCTTTTGGAATTTATTTGAGATTTGGAATTTGAA
>JAOZOO010000203.1:1539-3717 GCA_029933225.1 Bacteroidales bacterium
TTTGAGATTTGGAATTTGAAAATTGGAACTTTTAATAAATGGAGTGGGGAGAAATCATCGCATTGATCGTTGCCGGACTGCTGGTCGGGTTTATCAACACACTGGCAGGTGGCGGCAGTATTGTTTCGCTTTCGTTGCTGATGTTGCTCGGACTGCCTGCTCCTGTTGCCAACGGCACCAACCGTATTGCCATTGCGCTGCAAACACTGGCGGGCACAGCCAGCTTTAAAAAGCAGAAGGTACTTCCGGTGAAAAAAGCCCTCCTGCTGGCTATCCCCACAACTTTCGGCTCACTGATCGGCGCCTGGATTGCCGTTGACATCAATGAGGAAATTCTGGAAAAAGCCATTGGCGTCATCATGCTGGTGATGATGGTTTTTATCCTGACCAATCCGCAGAAACTGATCTACGGACGGGCTGACATCGTGGAAAAACCACTGAACTGGAAAATCTACATCATTTTCTTTTTCATCGGGCTGTATGCAGGCTTCATCCACATGGGGGTGGGTTATTTTTTCCTGGCAGGCATTGTGCTCGGCGCCGGTTTCGACCTGGTGAAAGCCAATGCCGTCAAGGTTTTTATCATTTTGATATATACTCCGTTCACTATCCTGGTGTTCTTGTTTAACAATCAAATTAACTGGAAATACGGGCTGGTTCTTGCCATCGGCTCGGTTGCCGGAGCGCTGATATCCTCCAGGATGGCCGTTAAAAAAGGGGTAATATTCGTGAAGTGGGTGATCGTGGCAGTCATCCTGTTCACTGCCGGGTACATGTTCGGATTGTATGATGTGAAAGATTTGCTGGCGGTTTTTGTAAAACAATAATGATGAAAAATTAAAAAATATTACCATGTCAAGAAATTTGCTGCTTCTAACAATTATGGTTTTCATTTTGTTCCTGCAAACCGGCAGGGCACAGGAACAAAAACCTGCTTATGTGCTGGTCATTCATGGCGGCGCAGGGGTTATCACCAAAAAGAACATGACCCCGGAGAAGGAAAAACAATACACCGTCAGGCTCAATGAAGCGTTAAAAGCCGGAGAAAAAGTACTGAAAAAAGGTGGTTCAGGCATAGATGCCGTAACGGCGGCTATCATGGTCATGGAAAACTCACCCCTGTTCAATGCGGGGAAAGGAGCCGTCTTCACCGCAGAAGGTACTAATGAAATGGACGCCTCCATCATGGACGGACGTGACCTGAATGCCGGGGCGGTGGCCAGTGTCAGACACATTAAAAATCCGATACTCGGTGCACGGGCAGTGATGGAACACACGCCTCACGTGCTGATCATCGGTGAAGGCGCCGAAGAAGTGGCCGCCACGAACGGGGTTGAACTGGTGGATACCTCCTACTTTTTCACCCAAAAACGGTGGGATTACTATCAAAAGGTCAAAAAGGAAAAAGAAGAAGCTGAAAAGCACGGAACGGTTGGGGCCGTGGCGCTTGACATGCACGGCAACCTGGCAGCAGCTACTTCCACCGGCGGAATGACATACAAAATGAAAGGCCGGGTGGGCGACTCGCCCATCATCGGAGCAGGCACTTACGCTGACAACAATACCTGTGCGGTTTCAGCCACCGGACACGGTGAATACTTCATGCGTTATGTGGTGACTTACGACATCACGGCGCTGATGAAATACAAAGGATATACATTGCAGCAAGCAGCCGACGAAGTAATCATGCACAAACTGAAAGATGTGGGGGGTGACGGCGGCATCATCGCTGTGGACAAGGACGGCAACGTTTCGATGACTTTCAATACACCTGGCATGTTCAGAGGATATGTGACTTCGGAAAGCAAACCTGAAGTGCGGATTTATAAGGATTAAGGCCGGAAAGCGTGTTGTTTTGTTTTTATTTCCGGTATATGATCAAATTTAACTCACAGGATTTTATCAACGGGATCATCCACCGGTGTGGCGGGATCAACCTCGGTTTTTCTTTTTAAACACTTTTATACCAATTGGTATAAATTCCATTTAATCCCCATAGATAAAATAAGATCACACACTTTTGCGTCCGGTTTCCCGTCGAATAGCCGGGCAGGCGTCAACACCAGGTTCAGATTTGGCCCCGAATAGCTCGGGACAGGCTGTACCGACCATCAGAACGCTGATTGTTACCACACGTTTTTATCTTTATAATCAAATCTATTTTCAACTTTCAAGAAG
>JAOZOO010000084.1 GCA_029933225.1 Bacteroidales bacterium
AGCAGGGTTGTATGTGACGTGGACACCTTTGGGAAGTGTAAATTCAAATGTCGGGTTTTTGGTGAAGGTGGTCCACGGTTTGAAAGGGGTGATGTCGTAGCCGTACATCCCTATTTCACGCATGGCCTGATAAAAGAAAGGTTGCTGGGCCGCTATTCCTTCGTTGGAAATCCACTTGAGACCAGCTACTTTATCGAGGTGATGAATGATGGAGTCCGGGTTGGAGAAATCCTGCGGTATCTGTTCACAGGTGAAATAACCCCACTGCCAGAAAGCAAACGAATACTCAAAAACCGTCAGCTCATATCCTTTTTCGATGCCCATGCGGTAAGTCAGTTTCTTTTCTTTTGCCAGTTTTTCAAAAGCGGGCAGGTATTTTTCCTTATGCTTCATCAGTTCCGTCTGGAAGTCGAGAATACGTTTTCTGCATTCGGGGGTACCGACATTTTTCAGAAAACGATATATCCGCTTGTCTTCAACCGAGAAATTCAACGGCGCCACATACGGCACGCTGATGTCCACATCTTCAGGATAGAAATAGCGGTAAAAAATGGTGGTTTGTCCGCCTTTGCTGATGCCGGTGCTTATCCATTTTCCGCTGTAAATCTTTTTCAGGACTGATGTAATCCGGTGATAATCGGCGGTGGAGTTGGCCACCGTCAGTTGATCCCATTTCAGTGTATCGGGGACGGATTTACTGAAATACCGGTGTTCCACGCATATCTGGTTGGCATTGAGCAATCCCGCCAGTTCGCTGACGAATTTGGGGTTTTCGGCATGATTGGCGGCATATCCTTCGGTAATGAAAACCACGGGGGCATCAAAATCAAGATGCGAAAGAAATACCCGCTGGCGGAAAACGGCGCTATCGGGTTTATCGTGATTAACAGGTTGATCAAACCAGAGCAGGTATTTTTCGGTGAATAAGCTGTCGGTTTCCAGTTGTTCGTAGGTGAAGTTGTATTCTTTCGACAGCTTTTTCAGTTTTTTCTCAAGCTGTTGGGCAGATGCGGAAATGGCTACTGCAAAAGCCAACAATAAAAGGGTGAATTTGATTTTCATGTTGTTTGATTTTCACGCGGCGGCGCAGCGACGCCACGGATTATGGTCTTCAAAATTAAAAATGTAATTGATTATCTGAAAATAAATCCTTCTTTCAGCGGGTCATCGGGGTTGAACCAGAATTCATTTTGACCGGTAAAGAATGCCCTGCCGGAGACTTCGGGGATCACTGCCTGATGACCACCGTATTCAGTTATTTCAGTTACCGAAACATCCATCGTAGTGCCGAGGATGCTTTCGATGGTGATGACTTCTCCCTTTTTGAGTTCTCCCCGGGCGTAATGGAGGGCTGCCCTGGCGCTGACACCCGAACCAGTGGCCGATCGGTCCACCTCGCCATCGGCAAAAATGCATACGTTACGGCTGTGGTGTTGTTTGTCGTACGCTTTTCCGGTAAAGATCGTCCCGTAAAGAAAACTCAAATCTTCTTCAAAAGGGTGTTTGATCTCAAATTGCTGCATGACAGCCAGTTTGATTTTCCTTCCGTAATCGATCAACCGGCTGTAGTTGCTGCTGTCGAGTTTTAATCCGAGCGGTTCCGCATCGCAGAAAGCATAGAAAGCCCCACCGTACGCCACATCAAAACGGACGGTTCCGATGCCGGGAACATTCACCGTTTCATCACGGAGCAGGACGAATGAAGGTACGTTTTTGAAATAGCTACGGGTGACCACACCGTTTTCCACTTTGGCACGTGCATATAGTTTTCCCGGAGGAGCATCAATAATGATCTCCTGGCCTTCGTGATAATCCACCACCCCCGACTCCACAGCAAGTTTGGTCAAAGCAATGGTGGCATGGCCGCACATGGTGCTGTACCCTTCGTTGTGCATGAAAAATGTACCAAAGTGCGCATCTTCTGAAACGGGTTCTGTGATCACGGCACCGTACATGTCGGCATGGCCGCGGGGCTCGAACATGGTACCTGTGCGAATGTAATCCAGATTGTCGCGGAAATATCTTCGTTTTTCCAAAATGGTTTTGCCTTTTATTTCCGGCAGGCCGTCCAGCAGAACACGCAACGGCTCACCACCGGTGTGCATTTCAATGGTTTTGATCTTTAGCCAATTGTCAGGTGGATTGAATATGGGTTTTGGTTTCATTTCTTGTTTTGTTACTTTTTTACTTAAATAGTTGTTGCACAGAGGGACACGGAGAAGGCACGGAGTGACACAGAGTTTTGTTTAAAAGGCAACCTCGGTACCCAAACCTTTTTCGAGTGCTTTTTTGTAAATCATTTCAGCCGTCAGCAAATCAAACAAGGCCATACCGACCGACTTGAAAAAAGTTGTCCGTGAGGTGTCAATCTCAGCTTCTTTATTGATCACCCGGCCTATACGAACAATTTGATCTTCAGTGATCATTCCTGTTTCGAGAGGTATGCGGACATCCCCTGATTCCCCGGTAGCATGACCGGTATCGATCAGCACGGTATTGAGCAGTTCAAAGAGTGCATCGGGAAATTCACGCATATCGGGTTGATAGGAGCCAATGCCGATAAAGTGTTTCCCTTTTATCAGTTTTTTATCATCGGGGATAACCGGAGTAGTTGATGTAGTGGCCGTAACCACGACTTCCGAATTGGCGACCACCTCTCTTGCACTTTCTTTTCGGTGAAAGTTTATATGAGGCAGGTATTTTTTCAGCTTATTTAAAAAGCCTCCGGCATCTTTTAAGAACGGATCATAAAAATGAACATCGGTGATATTCCGCACAACAGCAGCAAAAAGTATCTGATGAAATCCCTGTATTCCGGCACCGATCAGCCCCACAGTATTGATATCTTTTGGTGTGGTATAAGCAATCCCCAGGCCTCCCACGGCTCCCGTTCGGAGGGCTGTTACGGATGATCCTTCCAGCATGGCAAGGGGTTTACCGGTTTTGCCGTCATTCAGCATGACCGTTCCGTAAATAACCGGAAGGTTTTGTTTTTTGTTTTCAGGGAACACAGAAACCAGCTTGGTGGCAAACCGATCCCCTGCGAAGGCAGGCATCAAAAGCAATACATTCCCGTTGTGTTCCACATGCATCCTGTCGGGCATCAGAAAATTACCGGACTCCTGCAACAGGAATGCACGTTCGACAGCTTCAAGTACATCCAGAATGGAGATGCTATCTTCAATTTGTTTTTTGTTCAGAATCAACATAAAATGGTAAGTTTGGTTTTGGGTCAGCCCTTTTCATGGTATCGCCATCAATCCCTATTCAATGAAAATGTATTGTTGCATATACAAGACATATTATTCATTTAATCTTTTTAAAGAATGTATGAAAACACACGATGTCGTTTTTTGAAAGACTGTTAATTTAAGTATTTTCATGAATCTCAAGACAGGCATTGTTTGTTTCTTCCAGATCAAGAATAAAATTCTTAATCAATTCAAAATTTGTAATAATAATATCTGCAATTTACTGAGTGGTAGCATTTCCAATTCTCAACCAGATTATTTTGGGAGGATGGCCTCTTAACAGACTTAAATCATAAAAATCAGAGTCAAAAGTCACGATAGTATAATTCTCTTTGCGTGCAAATCGCCATACTTTAAGGTCTTCAGCATTTTCTAATCCTACCTGGTTTACCTGCTTACAACCTGTGTAAAGATGGTTTACCTTTTTAATAATACGAAATGAGATATTTTGATCGAAAAGAAGTTTCATTAAACATGTTGTATTTTTCGTTCTTTATCGGCCGCATAAGCCAGGCATGCTTTGATGTCTTCATCAGTTAATTCTGGAAAATCACGGATAATCTCCCGTGGCGTCATTCCCGTTGCTAACCAGCCCAATACATCATAGACCGTGATTCTGGTATCTCTTACACATGGTTTTCCAAACCGCTTTTTGGGGTTTCTCCTGATGATTTTTTTATAGTCGCTCATAATATTCTCCCATTAGAACAATTTCTCAAACAAAGGTACAATTTTCATTAGTCTGTAAAATAATAGTTTCTTAAAACTATTCAGCAGGTAGTAAAGCCTTTTCAAATATCAGTTTATTCCTTCCTCAACAACCGTTTAAATTTCTTAATGGCCACTTCAATGGATTGGTCGGGCTCGATGTAGTTATATTTGCCCCAGTAATTTTTATCGGCAAAAGCGGCTACGGTTTCGGTAAATATCTGGCTCGATTTGAATCGTTTTGAAATTTTAAAACGTTCAACATTCTCTGTTCTTCTGTCTGTGATGGCAATCTCCAGCAGCGTTGTATAGTTGGTCGAAAACATTTTCTTTTTCCATTTCACCTTGAATTTGACTTCTCCTTTGGCATAATTAAAATACCATTTTCCGTCTTGTTCCCTGTATTTCACAATATAATGAGTAAACACCGGAACAACGCGGGCGCCGGCAGGTTTTTTCCTGATGAACAGCTTGCTTGCTTCCACCGGGTCTGCCAGACTCAGATGAAAATCGGCTGCCGAGAGCGCATAAGTGTTGACATCAACATATAAATTACCCATGTACAGTATGGCTTTCGCATACCTTGGTGAAAAAGAGATAATGTAATTCAGCTTCCCGTCAAGCATGGCTTCACCATTCAGTTTAAAGTCATACTCATCGAGCATGTCACGATTCAGAATGATATCGGGATTTTTAATAATATCCAGCAACAAACTTGTTGTGGGGCCACCCTGAAGCTTGAACAGGAGAGTGTCCATTTTCTTTACATTGGCGCCTTTCCGGCCTTTCAAAATCCTGACCTGGTCGTTCTGCATTCCTTTGTAAGGCGCTTTGTAGATGTCCACAATAGCTTCGGCCAGTGATACATAGTTGTTTCTTTTCTTGATGGATTCCCGGTAAAACCCCGTCATCTGATTGGGTTGGCCGGGATAATTACGATTGATATTATCAATGACTTTTAAAATGATCTCGTAAGCGGGTCCCGGGGTGACGACGATCTCGTTCAACATGATTACTGCCGGTTCCAGCCTGAGGATATTTTTCTTCGGTGAAAAATCTTTCAGGGGAAAAACAAGATTCTTGTAACCGAGGTAAGACACAACAATATTCCGGGCTTTGCTGTTTTTGCTCACCTTCAATATGAAGTTCCCTTCGCTGTTTGAAATGGTAGCCGTATTTTCGCCTTCCACAGCAATGGTGGCAAACGACAAGGGGTGATCTGTTTTGGCATCAACTATTTTCCCTTTGTATTCAATAAAACTTAAAGTATCAGATAATTGCAAGGCAGCTTTATCGTCAGGTATTGACATAGGGTTTGCCATACCGGGCAGCGTCATGGCCAAAATCACCAGGGCGGATAAATATTTTATTACTTTTTCCATTGCCGTAAGAATTTCGTTTTCGAAAATACGAAAATTCCACTGCTCTTTCAAGTTTTTAACATTTACCGCATCGAAAGCGGAATTTATTTTGCCGTATAATAGCATCGTTTGGGTGAATCCAGCAGTCCTTCTTTTTTCAGGACTTTGATGGCTTTGTCCACTTCTTTTTTGTCGATGCCGCTGATCTCCGAAATCTCGCCACCTTTCAGCGGTTTGTCGGAGCTTTTCAGTGTTTCGAGTACCCTGTCTTTGATTTCCATAGTTTTATCCTTTCCGAAAATTAATCCAGTTCATGAACAACGAGTCCCGAACGGAGTTTCGGCTCAAACCAGGTTGTTTTGGGCGGCATGATCTGTCCGCTGTCGGCAATGTCGATCAATTGTTTCATGCTGACGGGATAGAGTGCGAAAGCTACTTTCATTTCCCCGCTGTCAACCCTATTCTGCA
The DNA here is from genome assembly GCA_029933225.1 of Bacteroidales bacterium. Classification (GTDB taxonomy): domain Bacteria; phylum Bacteroidota; class Bacteroidia; order Bacteroidales; family F082; genus JAADID01. The sequence continues at coordinate 5,789 of JAOZOO010000084.1, forward strand.
GTTCGCCGAGTCCGCGGATTCCACCGACAAAATCAATACGTTTCGACCGCCTTAAATCTTCGATGCCGAGAACGGGTTCAAGTACCTGATTGGTCAGGATGGTGACATCCAGCACACCAATGGGGTCGTTATCGTCATAAGTTCCTTCTTTGGCTTTCATAGAATACCATTTTCCGTCGAGGTACATCGAAAATTCATGCAACTTTTGCGGTTTGTAGATTTCATTTCCTTTTTCTTCTATGTGGAAGGATTTTTCAAGTTTTGACAAAAACTCTTCCGGCGTATTACCATTCAGGTCTTTCACCACGCGGTTGTAATCGATGATTGTGAGCTGATTGTCAGGAAAATGTACGGCGAGGAAAAAGTTATATTCTTCATTGCCTGTATGGTTGGGGTTGGCTTCACGTTTTTCTTTTCCTACAAGCGCGGCAGCGGCAGTACGGTGATGACCGTCAGCAACATAAACCGCAGGCATTTCGTCGAAATAACCGATTATTTTGCTGATCATTCCTTCATCATCAATCACCCAGAAATGGTGCCCCACACCGTCATCGGCCGTAAAGTCATATTCCGGTTCATGGTTTTTGGCGTAATCCATGATCAGGGTATCCAGCTCTTCTTTGGCAGGATAAGAGAAGAACACCGGCTCCATGTTGGCATTGGTAATGCGAACATGTTTCATCCTGTCTTCTTCTTTATCCGGGCGGGTGAGTTCATGTTTTTTGATCACATTGTTAAGGTAGTCATCCACGCTTGCACAGCCTACGATACCGTATTGTGTTTTATCCCACATGGTCTGGGCATAGATGTACAAATGATCTTTGTCATCTTTTTTCAGCCATCCTTTTTGTCTGAATGCGTCAAAGTTTTCCCTTGCTTTATTATAGACTTCCTGACTGTACAGACTGATCCCTTCCGGCAGGTCTATTTCGGGTTTAATAATATGCAGCAGGGAGTACGGGTTGCCCTTTGCTTCTTCGCGGGCTTCCCGGGAGTTGAGCACGTCATAAGGACGCGATGCCAGTTCTTTTGCTATTTCTTTTGGCGGCCTGAGGCCTTTGAATGCTTTTAATGTTGCCATCTTATTTGTTTTTTTAATTTCAGGAAACGCAAAAATAAAAAATCCACTTTCATTTACTATAAAATAAATGAAAGCGGATTAAATACTATGTAAGAATACTTTTAAAAATTCTGTGTCATATCACTGGGTGCATGCTCAGGATACGGTTGCACGGTATCATTATTATAGCCCCTGTTGTTTTGCCCGGGTTCGCCATAATTGTTGTAATTTCCATTGCTGCGTTGCAACGAAGAAATTAGCGCACCGATCATTTTCGTCAGCTCCATCAACTGATTTCTCGATTCGTCTTCATGTTTATCACTGATGTTGTTGGCCTTGTGAGCGATGGTTGTGCAAACCATACATTCACGAATGGCGCTTTTTGCCAGTTTCAGGTAAAATACGAACTGGCTTTTGTTGCGCGATGAACCCTCAGCGATGTAAAACGAAATGTTTCTTGCAGAAGCATTGAATCGTTTGATCAAATCACTCTTGTCATTGTCAGGATATAAGATGCTTACATCCTGCAACCAGTTTACGTAGTCCAGAGACTTGTGATAAACCCTTAAATCTTCAAACCTAAAGAACGTCATAGTCCTTTCCTCTTTTACTCTGTTCTCTTCTTCTTGCTGTGACATGATTAATTAGTTTAGTTAAATAAATTGATTTCACCCCTTTGCCTTCCTTCCAGCATTGAGAAAGGCAAAAAGACCATTTAGTTTTTAGTTTGAAGTGTTCGTGTTCAGACCGCTAATTTACAACAAAGGTTGTATCTCCGTGTTCAAAAAAGTTAATTATTTGCTTTGCGGCTGCAATACCTGCGTTGATATTGGCTTCTGCCGTTTGGGCCCCCATCTTTTTTGGCGTGAAGAAACAACGATCGTTATACTTGTCAATTAATATTTCTGCATTGTCAGGTGCAATATCAGAAATATATTGGAATCCTGGTTTATTTTCAAAGATTTTTAATAACTCATTTTCGTTAATAACTTCCTTACGTGCAGTATTAACGAGAGTCGCACCGTCTTTCATTTTCGAAAGTAGTTGGTAATTGATGGATTTTACCGTTTTTTCATTTGCCGGGATATGCAGGCTCACGTAATCGCACAATGCATACATTTCCTCTGCAGTTTTGCAAACGGTAACTCCGTCCTTTTCAATTTCTTCGTCAGGAATAAACGGATCGAAAGCATAAAGTTCCATTCCGAAACCTTTGGCAATGCGTGCCACCAGTTTCCCTACGTGTCCGTAAGCATGGATACCCAGTTTTTTCCCTTTCAATTCCCTGCCCGATGTGCCGTTGAAATGATTGCGGGCCTGGTAAACCATCATGCCCAGAGCCAGTTCGGCAACGGCATTGGAATTCTGACCCGGTGTGTTCATGACGACAATGCCATGATCGGTAGCTGCTTTCAGGTCAATGTTATCGTATCCGGCACCCGCCCTGACGACAATCTTCAGATTGGGTGCGGCAGCAATGACTTCCGGAGTGATTTTGTCGCTCCTTACGATCAGGGCTTCGGCATCTTTAACGGCTTCGATCAATTCGTCCTGACCAGTATATTTTTCAAAAAATGTGCATTCGTAGCCTGCCTCGTCAAAAACTTTTTTGATCTGATCGACAGCGGCAGGAGCAAACGGCTTTATGGTAGCTACCAGTACTTTTTTCATTTTAACAAAGTGAATTAGTTGATAACGAATATTAAAATATTACGTATTTTTTTCTGCAAATTCCTGCATGGTGTCAATAAGTGCCTGGACACTTTCCACGGGAAGCGCATTGTAAGTTGAAGCCCTGAAACCACCCACCGAGCGGTGTCCTTTAATACCGATCATGCCGCGGCTGGTGGCAAATTCAAGGAAAGGTTTTTCAAGTTCTTCAAAACCGTCTTTCATGACAAAGCAGATGTTCATCAATGAACGGTCGTTCTCATCGGGAATAGTGCTTCTGAACAGCGGATTGCGGTCGATCTCGTCATAAAGCAGTTTGGCTTTATATTCATTTTTCTTTTGCATCTCACCGATTCCGCCGTTGTCTTTCAGCCATTTCAAGGTCTGCAAAGCTGCAAAAACAGGCACCACAGGAGGTGTATTGAACATGCTTTCCTTATCAATATGTGTTTTGTAATTCAGCATGGTCGGGATGTGCCTGTCCACTTTACCGAGGATATCTTCCCTGATGATAACAAAGGTAACGCCGGCAGGCGCCAGGTTCTTTTGTGCTCCACCGTATATGATGGCATATTTTGAGATGTCAACGGGACGGCTTAAGATATCGGAAGACATATCGGCCACCAGAGGTATTGGTGAATCCATGTCGGTTTTGATCTCTGTGCCGTAAATGGTGTTGTTGGTGGTAATGTGGAAATAATCGGCATCCTCAGGGATTGTATAATTCCTCGGGATATAGCTGAAATTCTTGTCTTCGGATGAAGCCACAATTTCCACCTCGCCAAAACCCTGCGCTTCTTTAATGGCTTTTTTTGCCCAGGCGCCGGTGTTCAGGTAAGCAGATTTTTTATTCATCAGGTTAAACGGAACCATGGCAAACTGCGTGCTGGCACCGCCACCGAGAAAGAGGACGTGATAACCCTCCGGAATGTCGAGCAGGTCTTTGAAAAGCTGCTGCGCTTCATCCATCACGGCAACAAACTCTTTGCTGCGATGGGATATTTCCATTAACGATAAGCCGGTATCCGCAAAATTGCGAACGGCTTCGGCTGTGTTTTCAATAGTATATTCCGGCAGTATTGAAGGGCCGGCGTAGAAATTATGTTTTTTCATCTTCCTTGCATTTATTTTAAGGGATGGCAAAAGTAAACATAATTCATATTTATTTTATCACAATCTGTAATTTTAGAATGGTTCTAATTATGTGACGGTAAACAAATTAATTTTAACATGCATCGAAAACGATTGCAATAATAATTTTTCGATCCTGTCAGGCCGGAAAATGATCCGAAAAACAAAGAAATAATAGGTTCCTGATGTTTTAAAAACAAATGCGGGAACGGGGTTCGGCGCTTTTTAATACAGATGTGGTTATCTTTGCAAAAAGAACAAATATGGTTTCGTTGGCAAAAAGAACAGAAGCGTTTGAACGGCTGGGAAAAGTGATGAGCTCTGTCGTGAACGATGAAAACATTGATCCGGATGTATTGTCCGTCTCCGACCAGGGTATCCGTTCTTTATCGGAACTGATTGAAAATTCGCATCATTACAATGGATGGTTCATTTCCGATAATGTAAAACACATGGTTTCTTCCCTTGCGGAAAGTTTACGGGAAGACAAACTTGAAACCTGGTTGCAGCCTTACCGGGAAGCCATTGATCGTAAAAAACCGGTCAATCGTGTGGGGGTTGTCATGGCAGGGAACCTCCCGCTGGTTGGGTTTCATGATTTTTTGTCGGTGCTGATCACCGGCGACAGGATTGTTGCCAAATTATCAGCCGATGACAATAAATTGCTGCCTGCCGTAGCCGGTCTGCTTTTTGAAATTGAACCCGGATTTCAGGATTATGTGGAATTTACGGATGACAGACTTGAAAACTTCGATGCCATCATCGCGACCGGAAGCGACAACACTTCGCGGTATTTCGAGTATTATTTCGGGAAATATCCCCACATCATCCGGCGGAACCGGAACGGAGCGGCCGTCCTGACCGGTAATGAAACGGAAAGTGACCTGGAAAAACTCTCGGAAGATATTTTTCTTTATTTCGGGCTCGGCTGCCGCAATGTATCCAAACTGTTTGTGCCCGAAAATTATGACTTTGACAACCTGCTGGAGGTGCTTGGGAGAAACAAAAAAGTTATCGAAAGCCACAAGTATTTTAACAACTACGAATACAACAAAGCCATTTACCTTGTGAACCGGACACCTCATTTCGACAGCGGGAATCTGTTGCTGACAGAAGACCTCCGTTTTGCCTCTCCGGTAAGTGTTGTTTACTATGAATATTACCACGATTTGAATTCCGTAAAAGAAATTTTAAAAGAAAACAGAGAAAAAATACAATGTGTGGTTTCGGGCAATGAAAGCCTGGAAAACACAGTACCTTTCGGCAAAAGTCAGCAGCCGGAACTGTGGGATTACGCCGACGGGGTGGATACCGTTCGGTTTTTGTTAACGATCTGACAACGCAGATCTGGGAATTTGGATTTTGCCGCAGGCATTCTCCACAGGAGTCCTTCGGGCCTTCGGAAAAGATAGGTTTGATCGATTAGAAATTAAAATTAACCCAACCCCACACCACCACTGGCTCAAGTCTTCCAGCCTGGCTTGTGCGTCAGCGAGACTTGGGGCAAACTTAACAACCCAATCTATAAGAGGTAAAACCAAAGCCAGCAAGATATCCTTATCTTTGAAACATGAGCAGCAAGTACAACGCCCAAAAAACCAATGTCATGGCATTGGTTTTTTATTAAGAACCATTTTAATTAACTTTGCCGCTCCGGGGAAAGGCCGTTCCCTTTCATTTTAATGATTCCGATGAAGCAAAAGCAAGACATTTTATCACAACTGAAACTCACCCGTCAGGAGGTGCTGGACGATTACCGCATCGCCAACGAAAGCCGTCAGGCCAGTTTAACGGGCCGCCGGGAGGTGCTCACCGGTAAGGCCAAATTCGGCATTTTCGGTGATGGTAAGGAAGTGCCCCAACTGGCCATGGCCAAGGTTTTCAGGGTGGGCGACTGGCGCTCGGGATATTACCGCGACCAGACTTTTGTGCTGGCTGCCGGGATGGCCACCCTCGAAGAGATATTTGCCATGCTTTACGGCGACACCGACCCCAAAGCCAATCCGGCCAACGGCGGACGGTTGATGAACAACCACTTCTCAACACACACCATTGATGAAACCGGCGAGTGGCTCGACCTGACAAAAAGGAAAAACTCGGCCACCGACTCTTCCCCCACAGCCAGCCAAATGCCCCGGTTAGTGGGACTTGCCCATGCTTCAAAACTATACCGTAGCTTCGGCACACTGAAAGAAGCCAAAAAGTTTACCCGCAACGGTAATGAGGTAGCTTTCGGCACCATCGGCGATGCCTCCACTTCCGAAGGTCATTTTTTCGAATCGCTGAATGCTGCCGCCGTACTGGAAATCCCCATGGCCGTATCGGTGTGGGATGATGGTTGGGGTATCTCCGTTCCCAACGAGCTGCAAACTGCAAAAGGCAGCATATCCGAAGCACTCCGCGGATTTGAAAAAGGAAAAAACACCAACGGTTTTTACATTTACCGGGAATACGCTTACGATTATCCGGCACTGATCAGGATGTACAGTGAGGGTATCGACCGTTGCCGCAAAGAGCATGTCCCTGTCTTGTTTCATGTAATGGGATGCACGCAACCACAGGGACATTCCACCTCCGGATCACACGAGCGCTACAAAACCCCGGAACAGCTTGATGAAGAAAAATCAAGAGATGGTATCCTGAAGATGAGGGAATGGATACTGAAAGAAGGCATTGCCACTGCCGAAGAACTGGATACTATTGAAAAAGAGGCTGTCCGGAGAGTGCGCCAGGCCCGGAAAAATGCCTGGAACAACTTTCAGAAACCGCTGATTGCCAAAAAGGAGGAATTCCTGAAAATGGTGGATATCTCCACCTGTAACTGTGGGAAGACTGATGCCATTCGCACGATAAAGGAAGACCTGAAACGCATAGGCGAACCCATTCGAAAAGATATTCTGTCGGCAGGAAAGAAAATCCTGCGATTGTTATGTGATGAATGCAGCGATCCGTCCCATTCACTGAAAACAAATGTTACCCGCTGGTTGGAAAAAGAAAAGCTGGATACGGAAAAAAGGTACAGTTCACACCTGTACAGCGAATCGTCACACTCCGCCCTGAAAATAAAAATTGTTCCACCCATATATAATAAGGAGTCAAAACACGTTCCCGGACGGGAAATCCTCCGAGACAATTTTGATTACATCTTCAAATTCAACCCGTTGGTCGTAGCATTTGGCGAGGATGTGGGTAAGATCGGCGGGGTGAACCAGACCTATGAGGGCTTGCAGGAAAAATACGGCACTGACAGAATATTCGACACGGGCATCCGCGAGGCCACCATCATCGGGCAGGGTTTGGGGCTGGCCATGCGCGGATTGAGGCCCATTGCCGAAATCCAGTATTTTGATTACCTGCTCTACGGGTTGCAGGTGATGAGCGACGACCTCGCCACATTGCATTATCGCAGCAACGGCACACAAAAAGCCCCGTTGATTGTCAGTACCCGTGGCCACCGGTTGGAAGGCATCTGGCATTCCGGATCTCCGCTGTCCATGGTCATCAATTCCATACGCGGTGTGCACGTGGCTGTCCCGCGGAACATGACACAGGCAGCCGGTTTTTACAATCTCTATCTCGAATCGGACCAACCGGTGCTGATCATCGAGCCGCTGAATGCCTACCGGCTGAAAGAACAATATCCCGAAAACATCGGACAATTCAAAACTCCCTCAGGCATTCCCGATATCCTTCACGAAGGAAAAGATGTCACGCTGGTCACTTACGGTTCATGTGTCAGGATAGCGCAGGATGCCATTGAACAACTGAAAGATTTCGACATTGATGTGGAACTGATTGACGTGCAGACACTCATTCCTTTTGACATCAATCATAAAATCCTGGAATCGCTGAAAAAAACGAACAAGATCATTTTCTTTGACGAGGATGTCCCCGGCGGCGCCACTTCTTACATGATGCAAAAGGTGATGGAAGAACAGGGCGGCTATTATTACCTCGACAGTCAGCCGCAAACCCTGACAGCAAAGGAACACCGGGCCGCATACAGCACCGACGGTGATTATTTCTCAAACCCCAACGCCGAAGATGTGTTCGACAAGGTTTACAACATGATGCATGAATATGATCCGGGGAAATATCC
>JAOZOO010000204.1 GCA_029933225.1 Bacteroidales bacterium
TTGATGAAAACCGACGGCCGGAAACGGGAATATTTCGTAGCCTTCTTCATTTTTTTTTCAAAGGTCTCCCTGTCAATCCCCGTTAATTTGCAGAAAGCGGCGGTGTCGATGTTTTTCACCTGCCGGGGAATGACCATCAGGTCGTAGGCAGCTTCGTTGTAAACCAGCAACTTGCCGTTGCGGTCATAAATGCGTCCGCGGGGGGGATATTGCCGGATGTTGCGCAGCACGATGTTGTCAGCCGACAGCTTGAAACGGTTCTCGACCACCTGTAAATAAAACAGACGTCCCAGAAAGATCAGTGCCACCAGAATGATAACACCAATGATGATAAATTTTCGGTTTGAATAATCTCTTGCGTACATCTGCTCCTCTTCTTCCCCGGCAAATTAAAGGGTGTGCAAAGTTATACGATTTTAATCTTGAAATGGACTAAAAAACGAATAATCAACAGGGATATTCGGCTCATTTGTTAGCGGATTGTTTTCTGTTTTGTAGATAAATCCTCACGATTGCCCAAAATATTGCTGCTTCTCCCAGTCCAAAAAGCCACCAGTTGAACTTTTCAGGAATAAATGTGAGGGTGATATTTTCCAGGTTCCGGCTGGTCCATTCCTGTTGACCGGAGAAAAATCCCTCACGGATGAGCAGGGCGGTATAATCCTGGATAAAGCTGATGAAAATCAGCACGGCGCCAAGTGTGATGAGCAGCCAGAATATTCTGCCGATCACAAGCCCTGTTTCCAACTCCCGGCTTAATTTCACAATCACAACCGTATAAATGATCATGGTCACGGAGCAAATCACCGGCGCCAGCACCGGGCCAACCCACGTGACGGGTATCAGGAAAAGAATATCCCAGGTAAGCAATGATTCAGGCCAGCCGAGGAAAAGTTTCAGTCCGATGTAGTAGATAATGTCCCACACGCCGAAAGTGTACAGAAACCAGGCAAACTTTTCATGTTTTGTGCGGCCGGCCAGCAGTCCGACGGTCACCAGCATCACCAGCGTGGACAGTTCCCTTACCAGCTCGATGACATAAATTTTCGGTTCAATGGGCGTCAGGGGAAAAGAAAAACCGTCCGGGTAATAAATCTCACGCAGATAAACTACCACGATGGCTTCGAGGAAACCCATGGCCACGGCAAAAATGCCAACGAGAAGAAATTGTCTTTGATCCTGTCTCATATTTTAACCCGTAATCATCTTCCGGCAAACCCAAAGATAAATGAAAAATCCAAAATATCTTCCCGGAATTTGCAACCCGCTACATTTTTTTATTACTGTTCATTTCCGTACAGAATTGACCGGTCGAAACAGGAACAAACAAGACCAAAGGTTTTAAAGAGTGTTGTTTAATACATAGATACATAGTAGGTTATGAATTGTGGCACGATAATAGTTACTGTAATATCAAATTATTAAAATTCAGAATCATGAAAACGATAAATACAATATTAATCACGCTGGCACTCTCTCTTGTTTTTTTAACTGCACGTGCAACAGACCATAACGTCACTTTTACTTTTGAAGAAGAAAACTTTGTGGATGATATTCCCTTCGACACGGAAAGCATCGCCGCCGGTGCAATGGCCTTGTCGGCAGAGTATTATTTTGATGACGAACCAGTAATTGGCGATATACCATTCGATACCGGATGCATTGCCGCCAACTGCATTTATAAAAAAGCATTAAACGTTCAATTCCCTTTGAAAGACGAAGCAGATATTGACGATATTCCTTTTGACACGCATGCCATTTCGAAAGATGCAAAATACCGGTCGGCACTCGACGAGGTTTTTTATTTCGACGATGAAGCGGACATCAATGATCTCCCTTTTGAGACGGAGGGGCTTACGTATTGCGGAAAGAATAAGTAAAAGCGTTTGAGCAGGCGGGCAGTTTTATTCCCGCATGGTCAAAATTTGAGAGTCAAACCTTTTTTACAAAGTTGTTTTTTGATTGTTATTCCAAAGAAACTTCCGGGTCAGATATTTTCCTGAATACATCTCTGATTTTGTTCACATCACAAATACCTGTATTTTTGGATGAAAATTTAAACATTGAGTTATACTTATGAATACCCCCGCCCGATGCTCACGGTGGACGCTGCCGTGTTCAGGCAACGGGACGGGAAAACGGAGATATTGCTGATCCGACGTGACCGTCCGCCGTTTGAAGGACACTGGGCTTTGCCGGGCGGATTTGTGGATATGGACGAAACGCTGGAAGAAGCTGTTGCCCGCGAGCTGGAAGAAGAGACAAACCTTAAGGGAATAAAGTTGAAACAATTGCATGCTTTCAGCGCCCTGGGACGGGATCCGCGGGGTCGGACAATATCGGTGGTTTTCTGGGGAATTTTAAAAGACGGCCAGAAAGCCACTGCCGGTGACGATGCCCGTGAGGCCAACTGGTTTGATATCAACAATCTCCCCGATCTGGCTTTTGATCACCGGGAGGTTGTGGATATGGCTGTCAGACAATTGAAAACGGCACAAAATAAATAATACCATTTCTTAATATAAAATAATCCATTGGACATTTTATATTTTAGAATGGTTGTTGGTGGGGACACCAACAACGGCGGATTAGGTTAGCAGAAAGAATTAAAAACGTATGTGCGGCAGGTTTCAGCTATCGGTAAAAGGTAAACACATTTCGGAGCGGTTCAATGTGGAAGTGTTCGATGAAATGTACAAACCCTGTTACAACTGTGCGCCTTCACAGGATTTGCCGGTCATCACCAATGCCGAACGGACAAAGCTGAACTTTTACAGATGGGGATTGATCCCTTTCTGGGCAAAAGACCCCAGAATCGGTTTTAAGCTGATCAATGCCCGGGCAGAAAGTCTTGCCGAAAAACCGGCATTCAGACAGGCTTTCAAAGAACGACGATGCCTGATCCCGGCCAACGGTTTTTACGAATGGACAAAGGATGCAAACAAAACTCCCTACCGTATTTTCCTGAAAAACGAAGAATTATTCGCCATGGCGGGTATCTATGAAACATGGAAAGACGCCGAAGGCCGCACCATACGTTCTTTCTCCATCATTACTACCAAAGCGAATCCGCTGGTGGAAAAAATTCACGACCGCATGCCGGTTATCCTGCCCCCTGAACATGAAGAAGCCTGGCTGAAAGAGGAAGATGAATCTGTTTTAAAAAAGCTACTTGTCCCTTTCGAACCGGCTAAAATGGAAGCTTATCCCGTTTCCAAAAAGGTCAATTCACCGAAAAATGACGGGCCGGATATTGTTTTGCCGGAAAGTGCAGGAAGACAGGGGATGTTGTTTTGATAAAAGGTTCTTCTGTCCAGCGGGATTGCATTTGTATTGCAGCCATTTGTTTAAATATACCATTTCGGCTAAATTTTATTTTGATGTGCTGGGAGATTTTTTTATCGTTCATAATTTTATATAAAATATTTTGTGAAAGATAATGGAACGGAAGAATAATTCAATGATTTTCATGTTCTGTGCAAATAAGCTAATAAGGTTGGGGTTTATTTTGTACCGGAAACTACTAAGGTGTTATTTTTTCGATAAGGTTTTTTTCAAAGAACTCCATGAGAGATGCCTCCGGAATAATGAAGCCTGGCTGGTTCAGGTTTAAAAAAACCTTATTTCTGGTATTCAAT
>JAOZOO010000001.1:0-63882 GCA_029933225.1 Bacteroidales bacterium
AGTTTAATTGTTCAATGGTTCAATTGTTTAATTCCTGCCGGGTGAACCCAAAAAAACATGGATGACTGGATGATTGGATGTTTCTTTAGTTCATTTTTCCCTATTATCATTTCATCCATTCTTCCATCCATCCATTCTTCCACTATTCCAATCATCCATCTTTCTAATACTTCGCAAGAAACACTCTTCCAGGTCCTGCGGACTCTGGAAGGTGTTTTCCTTCCATCCTTCCACTATTCCATCCTTCCATCAAATAACATCCGTCCCTTTTTTGATCAGCCAAAGCCGACCTATATTTTCATAAAATTTCTCCAAAGGTAACTTTGTCTTCATTACGCTGTTGAAAAAATTGTACTTATTGTAATCGTTGTCAATGATCTGATTTTTCACCTGCCGGTAAAATACGGTTCCCGGCATGGGAGTCAGGATGGTGTAGCCGGCGTAAGTCACTTTATATGAGTTTGCATAATCGGCAAGGGCTTTAAAATCATCTTCATTATAATCATTGGGAACCACATAGTTGCCTCTCAGTAAAATGTTGTTCGCATGGAAGATATCAATGGCCTGGTGGATCATTCCGGCTTCCGAGCGTTTGTTGTATTTTATTAACTCGTCGTCACGGAACGATTCGAAGCCTGTGATCACCACTTTCAGCCCGGCTTTCGCCATTTTTTCGATCAGCCACGGGTAGTTCACGGCAGTGTCGGCACGGATGTCCATGATGTATTCTTTGCGGATACCTTCTTCGTTGATCCGGTCAAACAACTTATCCATGAATTTGATATTCACCACCGAGTTGGCATCGGCAAAGCGCACGATATCATAATTAATCAGTTTCAATTCCTCGATGACGCTTTCCACCCTGCGCTGGTAATATTTCCCGCCGTGCTCGATCCATATAGAACAAAAGGTACACTGATAGGGACAACCCAGCGAAGTGAACAGGTAAGTAGTTGGTCCCGGACTTTTCCCAACGACATAAGTCCAACGCCATCGCTCCAGATGACTGCGGTCGGGCATCAGAAAATGCTTGTCGGCCGCATCGTACACCATCGGCGCGGGGCCTGTATGATGATAACCCTTTTCATTGTTCAGGTAAATGCCTTTGATATTTTCCAGCGACTGCTTTTTCTCCAGCGCTCTGATCACCTCCCTGAAAATGAAAGCGGAATGACCGGGTGCCACAACGTCAATGTCGGGGTCATTCATCTCCTGTGGGCATAGGGTGGTGTGCAGCCCGCCTGCCACAGTCACGATGGACGGATCAAACTTTCTAACCGTTCTGAAAATGGTCAGCGAATCATACAGCTCGGAAGTGATGATGGTCACACCCACCACATCAGGTTGGGTCTTTTCCAGGATGCCTTCCACCATTTTATTTAATGGCGGGGCATCGGGGTCAAGGTCATATTCCCCTTTAGTGTCAAAAACAGTTACATCGTGGTCTTTTACTGCTGCGGCAACAGTCAATAAACCCAGCGGCGGCCCGATCAGCTTTTTGTGAATAAAATATTTCGCTTCTTCGGGCGCCGACTCGAGAATCATGTTCTCGGGTGAACGCGGCGGGTTTATTAATAATATCTTCATCGAAAAAAGAATTGACGGCAAAAGTGCGGAAAAAAATAAAACGGGCCCGTTGTTCAAACTTTTTCTGTCTGAAAGCGTAAAAATTCAATGAACCGGAATCTCCGGAAAATGAACAAAAATTTTATGTTTGTATCCCTAAAACAGGAAAAATTTAAAAGCTACGGAACTTTATTATTAACAAACCAAATAAATCATGAAAAAGTTCTTATTGTTTCTATCCGTTTTAATCGTTTCCCCAATTTTTATTTTTGCACAAAGAGGAAACATTCAGTTGACATTCAGTGCATTTGATTATTACTCGAACCTTCCTTTGGAAACCGACAGTATTCAGATCAGCAACCCCGTCAGAGATTGTGACACAGTGCTGTACGGGACCAATGAACTTTACCTGGATTGGACTGACGGAATTGAAGAAGATTATGCAAACGGATTTTTTGTGAAACCCGGCCGCGACAATCCGTTTTACGGAACAACCGGCGTGAAAGTCTTTATGCAAAAAAAAGCCCTTGTTTCGGTGATGCTCTTTAATGTCAGCGGAAACAGGATTGCCATGCTGAAAAAGGAACTTCCCGCAGGAATGCATTCCCTGTCAATAACCGCCGGCAAGCCGGGCATTTATTTTTTCGTTTTCAACAACGGCAATGAATTGCTCACCCTGAAACTCATCAATGCAGGCGCACCGGGAAATCAACCGGGAATATATTATGAAGGCGGCACACAGCAATCGTTCAGAAAAAATGCATTGAGCACGGGCAATTTTATCTTTCAGCCAGGAGATACGTTGGTTTACACTGCCTATTCATACGGATACGAGGCCGCAACAATCACAGATGCCCCTTCGGAAGACAAGAGTTACGACTTTGAGTTAATCCCCAATCTGGTTGATCTTTCATCCGACACCACGCACGGCAATGTACCCCTGACCGTGCAGTTTTACGGCATCACAAACATGAATATCATAAGCTGGAAATGGGATTTCGGCGACGGCAGCACAAGTGATTTGCAAAACCCGTCACATACCTACATGGAGCCGAGCACTTATTACACGGTGAAACTGACCACTGTGGATGCGGAAAACAAAACACACATCGTAACGAAAGAAAATTACATCCATACTATTGCCGACCCGGCCAGTGTAAATTTCACTGCCGACTACACGCATAGCTTTGCCCCGCAAACCATTCAGTTCACGGGCTACACAAACATCGATGCCAATTACTGGCAATGGAATTTCGGCGACGGCGGAACGGCCACGGTGCAAAACCCCTCGTACGAATACATTTACCCCGGGGTTTACACGGTGAAACTGACTGTTTATTCCGACGACGGAACGGTGAGCACAACAAAAGAGGATTACATCCACATCGGTTCCTGCCCGCCGACCATGACCGATGATGACGGCAACAGCTATGAAACAGTGAGAATCAATAACCAGTGCTGGATGAAAAGCAACATCAACGTAGGTACCAGGATTGACGGTCAGGAATTCGGCAGCGACAACGGGGGCATTGAGAAATATTGCTACGACAACAGCAATAGCAAATGCGACGAATACGGGGGATTGTACAACTTTGACGAAATGATGAAATACAGCTATGCGGAAGGTGGCCGGGGTATCTGCCCGGAAGGATGGTACATTCCCACCAACGACGACTGGATGGCACTGATGAATTACGTCGGCGGAGAAACGGTGGCCGGCGGCAAAATGAAAGAAACCGGTTACACACACTGGAACGAACCCAATACGGGAGCAACCAACGAAAGTGGATTTACCGCCCTCGGTGCCGGCCTGAATCAATTTTTCGGAGTGGACTTCGGCTTTTTCAACCTGAAAAAAGAGGCTTACTTCAGGACGTCTTCCGGTGTAGGTTATTTCAAACTGACTTATGGCGACAATAACTTTGAATGGTGGCCAAACTGGACCAGCAACAAATACCACGGTTTTTCGGTGAGGTGTGTGAAAAGGGTGGATTAGATTATCCCGGGAAAAAATCCTTTTCCGTTTTAGTAAAAGCAAATTTATTGATGTCGTTAATGGCTTTTTGAATATGCTTCAGAAACCTTGCGTAAAGGATATCCCTCTTTTTCTCTTAATTCACGAATCAGTTTCCCGATTTCTTTCATTTTTGTATTTTTCATTTTGACAAATTTAGTCAAAATAATTATTTTAATCACTAAAATAACTAATCTGTTTTTTAATTCGTGCCTCATCGTTCTACTTCTAATAATACCCTCCCCTCCAAACCAAAAAATTGAATATTTTTGGCAACCTTTTTTAAATAAAATGAAAGAAAAAGAACTGTTTGTTGATTTCAAGCCCCAGCAGCTTGTCCTTTACGTTGAAAAAGAAGACGGCTCTTACGGGCAGGTGGTCTCCGGCTCGTATCTTGCCAAAAATTACCTCGACGACTATTTCGACAAGGTGAAAAAATGGGACAAATCGTTGAAAGAGCAGTTAAAAAAAGGAGAGATCAGTCCGGTGTACTATTACCTGATTATGCAGGAATTCGGCGAAAAAGACCTGGCCTCACGGGTGGGCATCTCATTGCGGAAACTCAGAAAGCATTTCAAAATGGAACATTATATTAAAATGAGGTTGTCGTTGCTAAAACGATATGCAGATGCTTTTGACGTTCCCGTGGCCAGTATGGTTCATTTTCTCGTGATTGGCAAAAAAGCGGCTAAACATTTAACGATTGAGAACCTGGATTCACAAAATCCTTATTTCACAATCACGAAAATCGAAAGCGGTAAATAGTCACGGTAACGGTTTAAAAAAAACTGACAAAAAAAATGAAAGAAATAGATTTTAAACATAAAATGGCTGCCCATTGCGAAACAGGGACCGTTCAGGCACTGCTGAATCACAACGGGCTGGACATCTCCGAAGCCATGGTTTTCGGTATCGCCAGCGGGATATTTTTCGGGTATTTTGAATCCCGGAATTTCCCGTTTCCGACATTCATTGTCCGCAACAAACCGGGCTCCATCCGCACCAACATTTCAAAACGGCTGGGTGTGAAATGGGAAACAAAAAAATTCAGAAATCCAGCCGCGGGAGAAGCTGCACTGGACGAACTGATTATGAAAAAAATACCCACTGCCGCCCAGGTTGACTTCTATTATATGGAATACATGCCCGAGTGGATCAGGGTGCACATCAATGTCCATTTTGTGAATGTGATCGGGCTGAACGAAAGCCGGTATCTGCTCAGTGACAGTTATCACCCTGAAAAAGCGTTGCTGGAAAAAGAAACCTTTACCAAAGCCCGTTTTGTCGGCGGACACATGGCGCCAAAAGGGTTCATCTTTTATCCGGTGCATATTCCTGAAAACATTGATTTTGAAAAAGCCATCAGGAAAGGGATCAAAAAAGCAGCCCATGACATGATCAGATTGCCTGTTCCTTTCATCGGGGTAAAAGGCATCCGTAAATTTGCGAAAAAAGTTACCGGCTGGCCTGAAAAAGCACGCGACATTGACCATCTGTCGCACGAGATCATGAAGATCAACGTATTGCTCGAAGATCAGGGTACCGGCGGTGCCGGATTCCGTTTCCTGTATGCTACCTTTCTGCAGCAGGCCTCGCAGAAACTCAATGACCCGCAACTGGAAACCATGTCGAAAAGGATGATGGAGATCGGCGACCACTGGCGAAATATTTCGTATTTTGCAGCCAAAATCGGAAAAAACCGCGATCTCGGCAAAGAACGATTGAACGAGTTGAGCGCCATGATCTTTGATATGGCCGATCGCGAAGAGGCATTTTTTAGTGATTTGTATAAAATGGTAAAATAATGAAGGAAGAGAGCAGTGCTGTAATTACCAATATTGATAAGCTGAAGACTGAAATCAAAGAACTGATCATCAATACCCTCAAAATAAAAAAGGTGAAACCCGAAGATGTGGACGACAGCGCCCCCCTGCTGGCCCCCGGTAACCCTCTGGGGCTCGACTCGGTGGACGCCATTGACATCATCGTAACAGTTCAGAAACATTTCAATGTGCGGATTGACGACCAGAATATGGCCCGCAATGTGCTCGAATCCATTGACACCCTCGCCGAATTCATTGCCAGGCAAAAGAATCAGTAAAGCGCTAATCTATTTTTAAGCCGTATGAAACATTCATACCTTCTGGCCGGAACCACCTCGGGAATTTTTTTTAAGCTGCTTTCGCAAAATGGTTTCTCACCGGCTTATCTCGGACGTATCGCTTTTCTGACTCAAAACGGGATTTGGGCTTCGGCGTTCAAAAAACGGGAAAAAAAGAAATTCGGGAAAATCATCCGTGATTACCAAATGCCTGCCGACCCGGTTTTTATCATCGGCCACTGGCGCACGGGAACCACTTTCCTGCACCAGTTGATGGCACTCGATGAAAACCTGGTCACCCCCAATGTTTTGCAGGTCTCCGTGCCGGACAGTTTTCTGGTTTCCGATAAATACTATGCACCGGTGATGTCGAAAATGATGAGCCCCACCCGGCCGATGGACAATGTGAAGCTGGGCGTTTTCGAACCGCAGGAAGATGAATATGCCCTGCTGAAACTGACGCTGGATTCGCCGCTTATCAAACTTCTTTTCCCCGATAGCGACGATTATTTTCTGAAACATTTCGAGGATTTCAATCCGCGGGAAGACCACACGGAAAACTGGAAAAATCAACTGCATATCTTTTGTAAAAAGTTGAGTTTCACCAAAAAGAAGAGGGTTCTGCTGAAAAATCCGTTTCATTCCATGCGTATTCCCCTGTTGCGTGAAATGTATCCGGGGGCCAGATTCATTCACATTCACCGCCATCCTTACAATGTCATTCCTTCCACGATCAACATGTGGAATATTGTGGGGCGGCAGAACCGGCTGAAAAACAGGAACCCTGTCCTGACGGTGGAAGACGTGGCGGTGGTAATGAACAGGATGCTCACAGGAATAAGAAAAGTCAGTGAAAAGCTGAACAGGCAGGATTATATCGAAGTCAGGTTTGAAGAGTTTGAAACGGACCCTGTGACAGGATTGAAAAAAATATACAACCATCTTGGGTTGGAATACACGGATAAGCTGGACGAAAAAGTGAAAACCTTTTTGCAGGAAGTAAAAGGATACCGGAAAAATAAATTCAACCTGACTGAAACGGAAAAGGAAATTATCCGTGACAAACTGAAAGAACAATTTGTTCATTACGGTTATGAGCTGTAGAAAAGATATCTCCGTGCCTCTTTGTGCCTGCTTTGTGGCTCTTTGTGAAACAGTTATTACACGGAATTTCACAGAGAATATACAAAGTCCCACAGAGAGAAACTTAACAAGAATGTAATACTTAATGATTAAATAATGTTATTCAGTACTTAAATAAAACGATTTCAATTAGTTATGAACCATTCGAAATTTTGGTCATATTTGTTTCAAACGCTTTATTTTAAAAAGTGGCATCTTTGAACCCCAAAAGGAAGGAAAAACGTGAAAGTAAAATTAATATACCCCAAATGGCCTAAACTGGAACGGCAAACCGAATTTAATCTGCCGCCGCATGGTCCCATCGTTTTTGCCGCGGCACTACCGGATTACGTGGAGGTGGACTTTGTGGACGAAAACATGGAGGATTTTAATTACGACGACCCGGTGGACCTGGTGTTTATTTCCATGATGCTGACAACACAGGTGAAACGGGGCTGGGAAATTGCAGACAATTACCGGGCGCGGGGCTTGAAGGTTATTTTCGGAGGTATCTCCACCATGCTCCATGCCGAGGAAACCATGCAGCATGCCGACAGCGTGTTCATGGGTGAAGCCGAAGGCCACATGGAAGAAGTGCTGGAGGATTTCAGAAAAGGCGAACTGAAGAAACTGTACAACTTTATGAACCGGCAACCGGATACTGCGCTTATCGGGCCGGCACGCCGCGACCTGCTCAAACGGGATTTTTATTACCACAAAGGCGTGCAGATGGTTGATCTTTTCCATGCCTCGCGGGGATGCCGTTTCAACTGTTACCCGTGTGCCGTGGCCTTTCTCGGTGGTCGCCGTTTCAGACCCAGGCCTTTCGACCGGGTGGCAGAAGAGTTGGCCACCATTGACAACAACCGCCTGTTTGTGGTGGATAACACCCTGGCACAGGACAAGGAATGGACAAAAGAACTGTTCCGTACCATGATCCCGTTCAAAAAGAAATGGTGCAGTCACACCATCAGCGCCGATCCCGAAGTGCTCGACCTGGCAGCACAGGCGGGGGCATGGTATGTTTATCAGGCGGTATTCGACACCTCCGACTACATCAGGGAAAGGATCAAGATGTACCACGATTACGGTATCAGCGTGGAAGGCACCGTCCTGCTCGGCATGGATCACCAGACCGAGGACGACATTAAAGAACTGCTGGATTTCATCCGCGAAATTGACCTCGACCTGGCTGAATTTACCATCCTGGTGCCCTTCCCCGAAACCAAAGCTTATGACGACCTGCTGAAAGAAGGGCGCATCTTTGACTTCGACTGGAACCATTACACCGCCGACAAAGTAGTCTTTCAGCCGAAACACCTGACGCCGGAGAAATTACAGGAACTGTACTATTATGCCTGGGACAGCTTTTACGCCGACGAAAGCCAGGAACAGAAGATGTTCAGGCTGATGATGAAAGTGGTGGAACGCGAAATGGAAGACGGCACCTACCGCCCGCCACGAAAAGATTTGATGGAGAAAAGTTTCGGGCATATTGTGGACAGGTAGTTGGTTCCTGATTATATTTGGTGGTTATAAGTTTGACCATCACAAAATGAATATTGTAAGATTTGGTGATAGCTTAAATGTATTATTAAAGGTTAAATAGAAATTTCTGATGATGTATGATTAGCCGGGATACGAATAAACCTTAATAGCATGGGACGTCAAAAAATAACATCAACCTTATTATCTTATTTTGAACTGGTTTTAGATTAATAAATTCGTTTACAAAAAACGATGAAAGAGCAAAGCAAATACAGGGACCGGATTTACCATTTCAAAGGGAAATGGGATGTGCCGAGTATTTGCGGCCTGAAAGTGGTTGAAAAACCCGACAAGACCATCGTCATTGCCACCAACCTTTACGACGAAAACCCCGGCACCTCCATCTCACGCTGGTCGGCACAACTGGCCACCTCCATCTGTAACGACCTGAACATCGACCCCGCAAAGCTTCTCTTCATCGAGCATAACCCCGACGTCCACTCCCGCCTGGATTTCTACCGGGAGACCTTCGACATTGTCACCTTCCAACGCGAAGGCGACCGTTTCACCCAACCGAAATGGAAACGGATTACGAAGGAGGAGGTGGATGGGTTGATTGGGGAATAAAGGTACTGGGGTATAGAGGTATAGGGGGAATAAGGGAAATATTGGAATTGGTGGAATTGCCTGGCGTGATTAGGCGGGCCTGCCCGTATCGGACGGTTCATTTGAGTGGGGATGGTAGATTGTTATTATTACCCTACTTTTCCGGATTTGGATTTTGTTCTTTGTGATTTGGATTTTGTTTGATCTTTGGCGTTTGGAATTTCTTTTTCGTGTTATCGATTAATTCCGATATTCGTTTTTCAAAACAAGAGCGTGTTTCTGTTACGGAAAAAAATATGGTTTCTGATAGCAATTTTATTAATTGCCGGTCTTCAATTGCCTGCCCAGCAACCGTTAACCCAAACCATCCGGGGAAAAGTGATTGACCGGGATTCGCGGGCGGGACTGCCCGGAGCCAATGTGGTTCTTGTGGGTTCAAAGCCCCCGCTTGGCACAGCCACGGACAATGACGGCAATTTTATCCTGAAAAACGTACCCGTGGGCAGGCAAAGTCTCAAAGTCAGTTATACCGGCTACCAGACCGTTATCCTTCCAGGGATTATTGTCCGCACAGGAAAACAACCGGTGCTGACCATCGAACTGAAAGAAGATGTGAAATCGGTGGGCGAAGTGGAAATTGTTGGCTATCAGCGCAAAGATAAGCCCATCAATCCCATGGCGCTGGTGAGTGCCCGTTCTTTCACCGTCAACGAAACTAACAAATACGCAGGCAGCTACGGCGACCCGGCACGGATGGTGGCCAACTATGCCGGCGTGGTTTCTACACGCGACAACCGCAACGACATTATCATCCGCGGTAACTCACCCATGGGACTGCAATACCTTTTGAACGGCGTGGAAATCACCAATCCTAACCATTTCAGCGCCCTCGGCACAACGGGTGGGCCCGTAACCATCCTGAACGTCAACCTGCTGGCCAATTCCGATTTTCTCACGGGAGCTGTCCCGGCAAGCTATGGCAATGCGCTGGCAGGCGTCTTCGATCTGAAAATGCGGACGGGCAATCCCGACGTGCGGGAGTACTGGGGCGAGTTGAGCTTCAACGGACTGGAATTCGGACTGGAAGGGCCGTTTTCTAAAAAATCATCAGCCACTTATATCGCTGCCTACCGCTATTCATTAACGGGACTGCTTGAGAACATGGGGGTGCGGTTAAAAGAAAGCGCCAATTTTCAGGACCTTTCTTTCAATCTGGCTTTCCCTACGAAAAAAGCAGGAACATTCAAACTTTTCGGTATGGGCGGAATCAGTAAAATAAAAATTCTTGACTCCAACAAACCCGAGGAAAAATGGACATTTCCCACCCACGGAGAAAACATCATCAACAGTTCCTCATTGGGTGTGTCCGGATTGTCGCATCTCTATTTCTTCAATAAAACCACCCGGATACTAACGCACCTCTCCGTGGTGGCTTCACAGGTGGAAACGGAGGTGGACACCTTCAGCATCCAGAACCAGACACCTTTCATTTTTGCCGGGGAGAAATCGGGAGAAGTCAAATACAACCTTTCATCCAAAGTGATGAAAAAGTTCAGCGCTGCCGATAATTTTGATTTCGGAATATCAGCCGATCTGTACGATGTGAACTACAACGACAGCGCCTACAAGCACCGTGAAAACAGTTACAGGCATTATACCGGGAGCCGTGCCAATTATTATCTGTTGCAGGCCTTTACCCAGTGGAAACATAATTACAGCAACCGGTTCAGCTCTGTCATCGGTCTGCGCTACCTATATCTGACGCTGAACGGAACATGGTCGCTTGACCCGCGGCTGGCCGTTTCGTGGAACATCACCCCCACACAGTCGCTGAACTTCGGGGCCGGTCTGCAAAGCCAGATGCAGCCCCGTATGATGTATTTTGTACAAACGCCCCTTGAAAATAGCGGATATTACCTGACCAACAAGAACATGGGGCTTTCCAAAAGCGGGCAGGTTATGCTGGGATATAACGCGCTGTTCCTCGAATATTTCAGAATCAAAGTGGATGCCTATTACCAGTATCTGTTTGATATTCCGGTTTCCGAAAGCATTCCACAATATTCCATCATCAATCAGGGCACCGAGTATTACGTGGAACGGCAGGATTCGTTGGTCAACAAAGGTACGGGGACAAATTACGGACTGGAATTCACGTTAGAGAAATTTTTCAGCCGCAATTATTTCTTTCTGTTCACCGCGTCGCTTTACCAGTCAAAATACAAAGGATATGACGGCATCATGCGGAACACGGCTTTCAACGGAAATTTCGTGCTCAACGGTGTAGGGGGCTACGAATTGCCGTTGGGAAAAACAAAACAGCGGTCGCTCATCTTCGGATTGCGGGTGACCTGGGCCGGTGGAAGGCCGTATGTGCCTTACGACCAGGAGGAAACCGTAAAGCAGGGGGAAGTGGTCTATGACCGGAAAAATGCCTACCAACCCCGTTTCCCCGATTATCTCCGCTCCAGCTTACGGATCGGCCTGCGCCGGAATGAAAAGAAATTCAACATGGAATTCTATTTCGATCTTCAGTACCGCGCCAATTACACTTACATTTATTATTACCGCATTGATGTGCTCACCGGCGATATTTACAAAGAATACCGGCTGGGATTTTACCCGATGGCGGTGGTGAGGGTACAGTTTTAGCAGAATGTAATTTACAAAATGTTGAATAATTACATCAGAAAGTATCAGGGTTTAATATTTAATCATTATCTTCGCAAAATGTAGTTTACAATTTGTAATTTACAAAATGTTAAAAAGTTGAAAAAACCTGTAAACCCTTTTATTACGGCCGGTTATTACGGAGTCAGATATTTTTGTGACAGGGAGACGGAAACAAAATCTTTGCTCCAAAACATGACAAACGGACTGTCAACCACACTCATTGCGATCAGAAGAATTGGCAAAACCGGCCTGATCAGACATGTCCTTGCCAAATTACCCGCGGGCTATACTTCCATTTATGTTGACATTCTTCCCACCGAGAATATGAATGAGTTTTTAAATTTTCTGGCATCGGCCGTTATCAACTCCATTCCTCAAAAAACCGGCCCGGGAAAGATAATTATGGATTTTATTAAGTCTTTAAGGCCGGTAATTACTTACGACCCGTTGACGGGTATCCCTCAAGTCACGATTGATGTCCGGAAAGGAGAAGCCCCCAAACACATCGACAGTATTTTCAAACATTTGGAGAAATACCCAAAAAGAATAGTCATTGCCATTGATGAGTTTCAGCAAATTCTGGAATATCCTGAAAAAAACACGGATGCCTGGCTACGCTCTTCCATACAAAATTTAAAGAACGTTACTTTTATTTTTTCAGGAAGCAGGCAACATTTGATGGATGATCTTTTTTCGGATCCTTCGCGGCCGTTTTACCGGAGCACAAGTTTGCTGAATATCGGAAAAATCAAATCCGAAATTTATGCTTCATTCATTATCAGGCACTTTAAAAACAACGATAAAAAAATCAGCAGGGAAATCGTTGAAGAAATGCTGGAATGGACTGATATACACACCTATTATGTTCAGCTTTTATGCAACAAGGTGTTTGCAGTAAGCGGTAATCATATCACTTCTGAAACCTGGAAGGAAGAAGCACATAAATTGTTGGAAGAACAGGAGTTATTGTTCCTTAAATACCGTGATTTATTGACAACCCATCAGTGGCAGTTGCTGAAAGCCATAGCCCGCGGAGGACAGGTCTATTCCCCTTCTTCCAAAGATTTTGTTACGGAAAATGCTCTCGGCAGCCCGTCCACGGTTTTACGTTCCCTGGATGCATTGTTGAAAAAACAGATGATCTATTCCGATTATGATTCGGATAAAAAATTGTTTTACAAAGTTTATGACCTTTTACTACGCAGATGGCTTGAAAATCAGTAAATATTGTCAACCTAAAGTTGTCTTTAAAGCTTTGCGTGAAAATCACACTTTCCTCAACACATAAACCACATTGGAAGTCAGGCGCGTATCATCTGTTATTTCCAGTTTCAGGTTATGTCGGGCGGCTATTTCTTCAATCATGGAACGGGAAACAAACTCCAGCTTGTGTTCGGCTTTGTTGAAGCCGGAACCGGTGGAGAAAATTTCCGTCAGGCGGGTACCGAGATGCCTTTTTTTCATCTCTTTGTCCGAATCGCGGATGATGATCATCCCGCCGGAGTTGGTTTTGGCAATACACCGCTCCAGCACGGAAACCTGTTCATCGTGAGGCAGGTAATGCAGCACATCATATAAAATGAACACATCCGAGGGCTCGGGGTCAAGTCTCGTGATATCGGCCAAGGCAAAAGCGATCTGCCCGGTTTTGATGGCGCAGTTTGTGGCCACGGCAATTTTCTCTTCGTCGTAATCATACGCCCGGATAATACGCTCTTCCGACACCAGCCCCAGCATGAAATCCAGATAGCCGTATCCACAACCCAGGTCGGTAATGGTGCACTGCCGCGGGATGATCTCATTGAAATATTTGTACCTGTTTTCCAGTTTCAGTTTGATGCGGGTGTACCATTCCAAAACCGGACCTTTGTAGGTAAAGTTCTTTACGATGTAATCGGCCCAGTAATCGGGCGTTTCGTTTTCACGCCGTACGGCGGCATATTCTTCTCTGAACCAGGCGTTGATGCCTTTGGTCTGTTCCCGGATGGTCTCCCCGAACTCTTTCTTTGACAGGTCAATCCGCGGCAGAAATTTTGTCACGATGGTTCCCCGTTTCAGGAAAAATTCACTCTTTTTCAACAGTTGATTCTGACCGTGGATGATGATGGGCAGGATGTCAATTTGTAATTTTTCTGCCAGGTAAAAAGCCCCTTTGTGAAACCGTCTGATGGTGCCGTCGTCGTTGCGGTGGCCTTCGGGGAAGATCATGAAAGAATAACCGTCGGCGATCAGTTTTTTCAGGTCTTCGGCAATTTGGTCGTAGCCGATATCCGACGGCAGGAAGTCAGCATATTGCAGCGCCTTGCCGTAAAACGGATGAGTGTAATTCCGGCGGTTGGTCAGTATCAGCACCTTCGGGCTCAACAGCATCATCAGCATCAGGTCGATGTGCGACTGGTGGTTGGCGATGATGATGGCCGGCCGGCTGAAGTCCTCGCCTTCGGGATTGATGATTTTTTTGGGTGACAGGAAATTGATGTATATCAAAAACCATGTCAGCTTGCTGAAAAGCCAGTGGAACAGGTATTTTTTCTTTTTCGGGCAACAGGGTATCAGGCGCAGGATAAATGAAATGAGCGACATCATCAGCGCCCCGCTTACGAAAACAAACAGCGAAATCAGCGAGAAAATGAAATCCAGCAGGGTCACCGGACGGTTACGCTTGCCTTTTTTGTAGGTGACCATCCATTTGAAAACCGCCGGCAGCATCGTGAAAGTGATGAAAATGACCGACAGGATACCGATGACCGACATGGTGGCAATGGAACGCAAAGCCGGGTGCTTCGCAAAAACAAGCACGCCGATACCCAGCAGGGTGGTGATAGCCGAGATAATGACGGACACTTTATATGAGGAAATGTCTTTGATGCCGTATTTGAATTCCTGCAGCAGCCCCCGCATGATGAAGATACTGTAATCAATCCCCAGCCCGAAAACAAAGGTGAGAATGATGACATTGAAAATGTTAAACGAGATGCCGAAAATTCCCATGATGCCCACCGTCCAAAGCCAGCTGAAGAATACCGGTATCATGGTGACGAGGGTTAGTTCGATGCGGCCGTAAGCCAGCAAAAGGACGATGAATACAAAAGAAAGCGAAATCAGTACCAGCTTGTTCAGGTTGTCTTTCAAAATGGTCACAAACTCACTGGTGATGATACGTTTGTCAATCAGCCAGAAACCTTTCTCGTGTTCCAGCGCCCGGTAAGCCCTCTCCAGCGATTGCGGGTCGCTGTTTACTTTGACGACATTGATGACTGCCGCCAGCGTGTCGGTAACGATGGTGAAATTATCGAGGTACAGCTTATCCACGACAGGCAATTTTCCGGGGGCAACCGGCTCAAACTTTTTATCCAGCAAGTTGAAAAACCGGACAAAGGCCTTTTCATTGAACCCGAATTCCTTCCCCGTTTCGAGCAACAGCCGTTCCGTTTTTTCTTTCCTTGTCTCCCAGAAACTGTTCCAACGTTCAATGGCCTCCCGGCGTTTTTCTTTTGAATGGAAAATCTGCGAAACCACGGTGGCATCATCAATGATTCCTGCCCGTTTCAAGCTGTCAATGAGCCGGGCTGTTCCGGTTTCGTTTTTCCGCAGGGCGTCATCGAGGTCTTTCCCGGGGGTGACAAGGTATATGGTCTTTTTGGAAACGCTGGTCAGTTTGTTCAGATTTTTTTCGGCCCGGATGAGCCGTTCACTCATGTAGTTGTTTTTCATCATGTCGGCGTCGAAAGTGACGCGGCCCTTGAAAAAGATGAAAATCGCGGTCAGCAGCAGCACACCCCACAACAGGTATTTGTTTCCCGAAAAATCATAAGCGGCAATGCGGTCAATCCAGCCGGGGGTGGAACGGGCAACGGTTTTTTGTTTTTTATCCAAAAGGAAGGGAAGCACAAGCAGCGAAAACAAAGCCGCCGACAGCACGGCAATGGCAGCAAATATCCCCAGGTCGTTCAGCGCTTTGGAGTTGATGAAATGCAGACTTAAAAAAGCACCGGCGGTGGTGACGCTGCTCAACAAAACCGGGGTTGTGAGGTCTTTGTAAATCTGTGGGATGCTGCGGTGTTTGCGGTAATGCGCCAGGATGTGCAGTGCATAATCCAGCGAAATGCCCAGCAGCACCGAACCGATGCCGAGGGAGATAGCCGACACCCTGTCCTCAAGCAGGTACAATGCTGCGAGAGAAACCAGCCCGCCGAACAACACCGGCAGAAAGACCAGCACAAAGGTTCGTTTGCTCCTGAAAAACAGGCTGATGAACAGTACCAGCAGGATGGCTGCCATCGAAACGGTGATGATGATGTCTTTCTTGATGCGTTCGGCATTGCCCAGCGCCACCACAGGGCTTCCGAAATATTCCACATGAATGCCGGAAAACTCACCGGAGGTCAGCCGGCTGATCAGTTGATCAATCCCGTCGAAAAGCACCTTGTTGGCAGCCGTGTTGTTCGTTGAAGCGGGGGTGATGAGCACCAGCAGGTTTTTTTCGTCTTTGGTAACGAATTGCCCGTCGAAGATCTTCAGGTTGTTACTCAACTGAAAGGTTTTGAATTTGTTCAGCGCCAGCGGGGTGAGGTGAAGCGGGTCTTCGGCAATCATCCGCTTGGTACCCAGTCCCATGGGCGAAATCAGCGTTTTGTAATTGCCCTCAAGGATGTGCCGGATACTGTCTTTGTTCAGCAGGCCGTCTATCTTACGGTAATCGGTTTCATCGAGAAACAACGGCAGGTGTTCGTAAACTGCCTGATACATATCCATAAGCTGCTCGTCGGTAGGCGGCCGGTCAATGGCTTTGATGTATTGCGGGATGTATTTCTTTTCCAGCGTATCGGTAAAACGGCGGGCAAAACGGGCAAGCTGTGCGGGGTCGGCCGGCTTTGTGCTGTCTTTCAACGAAATGTTAAAAACCACCTTGTCTAACAGTTTGGCATTGGAATACACGAAGTTGAGGTTGGTGATCTTTTGGTTTTGAGGCAGCACTTTGGTGATGTCTTCGCTTAACCGGAGACGGGAAGCATAGTAGCCGGCAACCCCGACGACTAGCAACAACACGACCACACCGGCAAGCTTGTTGCGGTCAATCAGACGGTACAGAAGAAGGAAAAATCTGCTCATGGTTTTGTTGCCGGTTAAATCTCAATTTAAGGGGTTCTCAATCTTGTCCCCGGGAAAATCACAAATATCAAACTGCAAATATCAAACAAATCACAAATTCCAGATCAAAAACCCGAAAACTGTTTGTTATTTTAGATTTTTGATTTCCCGGATAAAATTCAAAAATGATTACCACCAATCCCCTTCCGGGAAGAGAACAGCGGAATTTATTTGCTGATTTTCATGCTGGTTACAAATTCTTCATTTTTTTCTTTTTCCCCCGCCACCATGAAATTTTCATTATCAGGTATGAAACCGTTCCGGTCGCCAGACCCATGACGGCAGCAAATACAATGGCTCCGATGATGTACTGAAAGATGCTGTATCCCAGTTCGTCCAGGGTAGCATAAAAATTTCCGGCCATTACCTGTGTTTTCAGGTTTTGCAATGTTTCCATGCTCAGCTCCTCGTACCGGTTCAGCACCAGGCCGCCGGTTTTGTAACTGAAATACACGATGAACGGGATCATCGGCGGGATACTGATGTTGGAAGCTGCCAGAACGATAATCTTGTTGAGCCGTATAAAATGGGCCATGAATGCCGCCACCAGCATCTGAAACCCCCATATGGGTACAATCCCCATGAACACCCCGAAACCCAGCGCGGAAGACACTTTCAGCGGATTTTCGTTGTGGGCGCGTATCTGCTCTTTGACAATGGTGGTGAATTTGTTCCGGGTGAGATACAACACGGCATTGCGGGGGATGATGTACAAAAAGGTGACCAGCACCAGGATGGTGTTCAGCACACTGATGCGGCCAAAATCGGGCAGTGGCCTGAAATGGGTCACGCGCTCCTCTTCCGGGGGATAATAAACCTTCACGGGAACGGGCACAATCTTTATCCCGCTCCATGCCGAACGCACAAGCACCTCTACCTCAAACTCGTATTTGGTTGAGAAAAACCGGGTTTTATCGTATCGCCTGACGGGATACAAACGGTAACCCGATTGTGTGTCGGGGAGTTTCTGCCCCGTTTCCACCCAAAACCAGAAATTGGAAAACTTGTTGGCAAAGGTGTTCTTGGCGGGCATCCCTTCGATCTCAATGTTTCGTGAGCCAATAATCAGAGCATCCGGCTCTTCATTTAGTTTGTCTGCAAACACTTGCAGATCAGCGGCATCATGCTGCCCGTCGGCGTCAATGGTGACGGCCCGGTCAAACCCTTTTTCCATCGCCCGCCGGAACCCCTGCCGGATGGCATAGCCCTTGCCCCGGTTCTTTTCGTAGCTGATAATGTCAACATCCCGGATGTTTTTGAGTAACTCTTTTGTGTTGTCCGTTGAGCCGTCGTCCACCACAATGACATCGGAGCAGTAACGCTGCACATCGCGGATGACCTGCAAAACGGTTTTATTGTTGTTGTAGGTGGGAATGATCACGCAGACACCATATCCTTCAAATATATTTTTATGTTGGTTGGCTTTGCCCATACGGATTGTGCAGGTAAATTGCAAAAATACCTTTTTGTGGCAATGGTCGGATGTTTGGTTTTCTTTTCACGCGGTGATGCAACGCTCACAACAAGAAAGCACGCAGCGGCGCGGCAAACGCAGCGAAAAAATAACGTTGCTCCGCTGCGTGAAAAACATTTTCCCAATATTTCTAATTTTGCCCACTGAAATTGTAACCACCAACATGAAGAAAGTTCTGGTCATTACCTATTCGCAATCGGGGCAGTTAGATGAAATCGTGGAGAATGTCATTAGCCCGCTGCAAGGCAAAGCGGAAATCGTGTATGAAAAACTGAAACCCGTACCGCCGTTCCCATTTCCGTGGAAAGACATTTCTTTCTGGGATGCCATGCCCGAATCGGTGGAGATGATACCCGCAACCCTCGAGCCGTTCAAGTTTGACCCCGGCGAAAAATATGACCTCATCATCCTCGGTTATCCAATCTGGTTTCTCTCGCCGCCCATCCCGCTGACTACGTTCCTGAAATCAGAAACGGCAAGGAAGGTGTTGAATGATAAACCGGTTGTCACCGTCATCGGCGCCCGCAATATGTGGGTCAGCGCACAGGAAGACATCAAAAAGATGATTGCCGAAGCAGGCGGAAAACTGAAAGGTAACATCGTCCTGCACGACCGTCACAACAACCTCTCCAGCGTGGTCACCATCATTTACTGGATGATGACCGGCAAAAAAGAACGTTACCTCAGTGTCTTCCCCAAACCGGGCATCTCGGATGAAGACATTGCCGGAGCGGTGAGATTTGGAAACCCCATTCTGGCGGCTTTAAATAACAATAACTGGGATAGCCTGCAGGAAGAACTCCTGAAACTAAAAGCCGTTGAAGCTTATCCTTCAGTGATTTCCATGGAACGGAAAGCCAAGCGGATTTTCAGGGTCTGGTCGCGTTTCATCCGTAAAAAAGGAGGCCCAGGAGAAAAAGCAAGAGAAACCCGCCTGAAAATGTTCAAGTGGTATCTGCTATTTGTTATTTTTGCCGTTTCGCCAATTGCAACATTGGTATTTTATTTAACCTATCCGTTTTTCTTCCTGAAGATCAAACGGAAAATGAAATACTTTAAAAGCGTAACCTTAAACCAATAGCAGGATAATTTACGACCAACATGACAAATGTTTACATAAACAAAATATCCAAATTTCTCCCCAACCAACCTGTTTCCAATGATGAGATGGAAGATTATCTCGGGCTGATCAACGGAAACACATCCATCAATAAGAATCTGATTTTGCGAAGCAATGGCATAAAAACAAGATATTATGCCATGGACAAGAACGGAAATCCGACACACAACAATGCACAACTCACCGCCCTTGCCGTCAACAAACTTTTTGATGAAACTTTTTCTTTGGAAGATGTTGAATTGCTGACTGCCGGCACTTCCTCACCCGATCATATCCAACCCTCACATGCCCTGATGGTTTTGGGAGAACTTGGCGGACATCCCCTGGAAGTGATGTCTGCACACGGTACCTGCAATGCCGGGATGCTTTCGCTGAAATATGCCTGGACGAATATCCTGTCGGGCCTTTCGGCCAATGCAGTGGCTGCTGCTTCGGAAACATTCAGCTCATGGATGCATGCCCGGAACTTTGAAAAGGAAATTGACAAACGAAAAGAAATTGAGCAGAATCCCTATATCGCATTTGAGAAAGACTTTCTGCGATGGATGCTTTCCGACGGTGCTTCGGCCATGCTTTTGCAGGACAAACCGGGAAACGGCCCGGTTTCACTGAAGATTGACTGGATATCTATCCGTTCATTTGCCAATGAACTGGAAACCTGTATGTATGCCGGTTGCGTTAAAGATGAAAGCGGAAAAACAAAAGGTTGGCGCGAAATGACGGAAGACGAACGGCTGGAACAATCTGTTTTCTCTTTGAAACAGGATGCACGGCTTCTTCAGGGCAACATCGTTCAGAAAGGCGCTTTACTGATCAAACAGATTTTAAAAGAAAAACAGCTTGATGTCAATGAGGTGGATTATTTTCTGCCCCATATTTCTTCCATGTTTTTCAAAAAGCAGGTTTACAACAGCCTCCGGGATGAAGGTATGGAAATTCCTTACGATAAATGGTTCCTTAACCTGCCTTATGTGGGCAATGTGGGTGCGGCTTCGGCGTTTTTGATGATCGAAGAGCTTTTCAATAGCGGCAGGTTGAAAAAAGGTAACCGCCTCCTGTTCATGGTTCCCGAAAGCGCCCGGTTTTCCTATACATTTATGCTGTTGACGGTGGTGTGACAGTTATAAGGCTGAGGTTTCACTCTTAATCAGAAATACATAAACAACCGGAATAGTTTATTTCCTGTTCCGTTGGTGATATTCATCCATTTGTTCACGCATCCATTGCCGGGCACGGTCGGTCATCTCCTGTACTGAGTCCATATTAACGCTTTTTCCTTCTGCTTTAGCAACAGGAGGATAAATGGGTTTTCCGATGACCGTCTTAATGGTCAGGATATTATCAGAAATTTTTCTGCCAAAAAAAGTTCTGGGTTTAAAAAGGTGAACGATCGGAACGACCGGACAATTTGCATGATGAGCAAGGTAAAAAGCCCCTCTTTGAAAATGATCAATCCCCTGGTAATTGTGCCATAGTTCTTCTTCAGGAAAAAAATGAACAATTTTCCCCTGATTAATGGCAGTAACAACCGGTTTGAGTATCTGTTTCAGGCCAAACACCCCATCCGGGATAGGAAAGCCTCTGAGAATACGAAACATCTTCCGGTAATAAGGTGCTTCAAAATTACGCTGTACCGAAGCATACCATGGCTTACGGGGTATTACGGCCATGCCGGTCAACACCGTATCAAAAATATGACAGTGGTTGGCAACAGTAATAAACCCATTTTTCCTAAGCTGCTTGAGGTTTTTGCGGCCGTATATCTTATGCCTGTTAATGATTTTAAAATATCCAACCCCCAGCACCAGGCCAAAAGCAAAATAAGCAATGCCGGAGAAAAAACGATAGTAAAAGTCAGTCCTTATAAAAGTATAATCGTGAGGAATGGTTATGGGATAAACCGATTCCATAGGAACTTTTTGTTCGCGAACTTTATTGGATTTCATAAGCTGTTTTATGATTTAACGCCTACTTTTTCCGGTTCTAATACGATTATCTCCGGATTGCCGGGGTTGACAATTTCCTCAATAAAAGCCACATATTCATTTACTGCCCTGTCGAAACGGTACCAGTCGGCTTCGGCAAGTACCCTTTGTTTCATTTCGGCACTTCTCAATTCTTCTTTGTGTTCATACCAGTAGTCAATTTTTCTGGCAAAGTCATCCGCGTCGTCTTCCTTAAATAAAAACTTTTCATCGAGTGCAAACTGTGAGGCTGCCGAATATTTCGAATCGCTGATCAAACAAGGCAAACCACAGCCCAAGGCTTCCGAAGAGGATAAACTTTCCAACTCAACAATAGAAGCGTGAACATATAAATCGGCGGTATTCAAATATCTAAGCTTATCCTCACTGCTTATGTATTCAATCATCGGTTCAACAGGAAGCTCTTTCCCTTTCGCTTTCAACTCTTCTGTTCTCTCTCCTCTTCCGGCAAGAATGAGTTGAATCTTATCTTTATATTTTGAACGTTTGACACCTTCGATAAGTAAGGATTGCCTTTTTTCATCAGCATGCCGTCCGACATTAATCAAAACCAGATTATCACCAAACCATTCAGGCCTTTTATAAGGTTTGTGAACATATTCTTTCGGTATGCCGTTTGAGATTACCTTGTGATTCGCTTTCACTCCTTCCGATATCAACAGTTCCGCGGCAAACCTGGAAGGGCTAATGATAGTGTTCACACGATTAAAAAGAAAATATTTAAATGAAAACCACAGGAAGCGTTCCAGAATTTTACTCGTTTTGCCAAGTGCTGCCATAACGTTCTGTGGCTGGACATGGAAAGCGCCCACAACCGGTTTTCCCAGACGTTTTGCGGCCTTCACAGCCCCCTTTGCCATCAGAAAAGGAAACTGTATCTGTACAATATCAGCATCCTTCATGGCTTCTTTATAGACTTTATAGTCGTTACGGCCAAATAGAAACTTCATATTTTTCAGCGATTCTTCCGCTCCGGGCAGAACAAAACCCGGAATTTGAAAATAATCCGGGTCTGAAGGATCTTCATGAATGGCGCTGATAATTGTTACTTTATGTCCCCGTTTTCTGAGCTCCTGAACCAGTCTTTTGGTTGCAATAGTGCCCCCGTTGGCATCATTGTATGAATCTATGGCTATGACGATGTGCATAATTAGTTTGTTTAATTGTTGGTTTTTAATAAAATGGAAATGGAAATTTCCAAAAGAAAAAAAGCGCTAAATTAGAAAAATATGATATGAGAGTATGCAGTAAAAGATTATTTGATCACTCAACTTAAACTTTTATCTGTTCAGGCTTGATCTGATGGGTTGGCTTATAAACCTTGATGAACCTGGTGCAGAACGACTTAAAGATTTTTTATGGCTTTGGTTGCCTTGTCTTCTATGTATTCATAAAAATTGCTCCTGTAAAGTTTAATCGATTTTTCGTAATACTTTTTTGCAAGATTTATTTCCCCTGCTTCTTTATAAATATTTCCCAGTCTTAAAGCTGCTTCCGATGCAAAATAGTAATCCTCATCTTCGCCCAGATCAATTACTTCTTTAAAACCGGCAATCGCTTCTTTATTATTTGCCCCTAAAGCATCGAAGCGCGCTTTCAGGAAACGATATTCAATCTCATAAACCAGTAAATCGCCGGGGTTTTCCTTGTATGTTTTCAGGGCGGTTTCAAATTGATCAAAGTATCCGCCATCAAGAGATAAACGGGCTTTAACAAGGTTTACGTCAGGTATGTAGTTCAAACTTGCATCATAAAGTGCCTCACGGTCACGTTCGTTCATGTCCATTCCTTCCTCACGCACAATTTCACAATATTCAAGGTATTTCGTTTGATTATTATTTATCAGATAATAAAGCGCCAGGTTAAAGTTTATTTCTTTCAGATATTCTTTCTTTTTAAGATGGCTTAAGTATTCCGACAAATAATATCTTGCATCGCGATCCAGTTTTCGCAACAGTATTTTCCCCATTAAGTAACTGTAAATAATATCAGCAGAGGTATGATTAGTCATGTCTATTTGTTGTAAAGTCTTGAGGGCCTCTTCATTTCTGCCGGTTCTGTAAGCAATATTTGCTTTAAAATATTTATGAACAAACGTTTGAGAAATATTGCTGTCGAGTGATCTTGTAAACTCATAAACGATCTCGGGTGTTTTGTTGATTTTTGCTGCCAGAATGACGAAAAGTGCCGACTCGGCATTGATTCCTTTTATATTTTTTTGCGACTGATAATTCTCGATGAGCAGATTAAAACCATAATCAATATCTGAAGACACACCAAAAAAAGAAATAACCCATTTTACAAACGGCGGAAGTGTAGCCATTGCCACATTAAAAAATCCATCCAGCTTCAGGCTGGGTTTGAAATCGGGGTATTTATCCAGATTGCGGTAAACTTTTCTGTAGGCCGAGTACATTTTTCTCACACCGCTGTATTCTGCACCGTTCATAATATTAAAAAATCCCAATTGGATCTCCATTTCAGAATAGCAGGCAAGATAGTATGGAGAATCTTCATCCTTATCATCCATTATTTCCCTTTTCTTTTTAAAGTTTTCAATAAACGCCTCATACTCCTCATCCCCCGAATTAATTATCATCTTATACGCATCACAGGTTTGATCAAGGTAGTAAGCATAATAGTTTTCCGGATTTGTCCTGATCTCTTCGTCCAATATCATTTTAGCTTCTGCAATTTTCAGGTCCATCAAAAGCATCCAGGCATCTTTGCAGTTTTCATTTACATCATAAACGGAGAAAGCCTTTTGGCTTAAGCTAAAGATAATAATTAAAACCAAAATAATTTTTTTCATTTTATCACCGGATAAATTTCGCGCAAATATAGAAATTCGTTTTAGGCTTAAAGTTGTATTTTTGGCAGCAATTTTTCATCAATGAATAAAACAGATGCTGGCTGGTAAATCAGAGATACGGGATATGATCCCTCAGGCACCACCCATGGTGATGGTTGACGGGCTGGTGGCAAGCGATTCGGAATCCACCGTTTCACGACTGGCATTGGACAAGGATAATATTTTCTGTCAGGACGGTTATTTCCGGGAGCCCGGTTTAATTGAAAACGTAGCGCAAACGGCCGCCTTGCGGGCAGGGTACAAAGCCCGGGAGAGCGGGACGGATGTGAAAAAAGGATTTATCGGTGCGGTAAAGAATTTTACTGTTTATCAATTGCCGCCTGATGATGCCGTACTGCAAACTAAGGTTACCATCGTCAGCAAGCTGATGAACGCCATGATAATCAAAGGACAGGTATTTTCAGACGACACCCTGATTGCAGAGGGGGAAATGAGTATTTTTGAGCAATAAATTCCCTGAAGATGAAAGCTAAAGAAGTACCACAGGATGATGCCAATATGATGCGGGGGAAATGGAAGGATCCCATTTACACCGTAGATGAAAACGGGAAATACACCACTTCTTACAGCCTGGGTTGGGAAGTAAAAAATGCCGTGATGCAGCAGGCCTGGGACAACATCCGCGAAAAACTGGAAGAAATCCGAAAAAAAGTGCTTGCAGGCGAATTGAGTCCCATAGCTTACTATATGGAAAAAAATATTATGGACGTGAGTCTGCTGGCGAAATATATGGAGCTTTGGAAGTGGACGGTTAAAAAACATCTGAAACCCAAACATTTCAATAGGCTATCGCAGGAAACGCTCGAAAAATATGCTGACATATTCAACATCACGACGGACGAACTGAAAGACCTCGAAAAAATCAAAAACGAAAAGTTGCCTGAATGAATGTAAAGATAGATTTTGAGCACCGCCAGTTTGCCCACTGTGAGAACGGAGTGGTTTCCAACTTGCTTCGTTATTATGGCATTGAGTTGAGCGAACCGATGATTTTTGGTATTGGGTCGGGGCTTTTCTTTTCACACATGCCTTTTTTGAAGGTGGATGGCATTCCGGTAACTTCGTTCAGACCATTACCCGGCGTCATTTTCAGCCGCATTTCCAAACGGCTGGGGGTGGATTTTGAAAAAAGGCGCTACCGCAACAGTCCCTCAAAAGCCATGTCCGACCTGGATAAAAACCTGGAAAAAGGTATTCCCACGGGCATGCTGGTCGGGGTGTATCATCTTTCTTATTTCCCCGAGCCCTACCGTTTTCATTTCAATGCCCACAACATTGTGGTTTATGGTAAAGAGGGTGATAGCTATCTGATCAGTGATCCCATCATGGAAAATCATTCGGAACTAACATCCAAAGAACTGAAACGGGTACGTTATGCCAAAGGCACCTTCGCCCCCAAGGGCCACATGTACTGGGTGAAGAAAATACCGGAAAAGATCGACATTCCCGGTGCTGTTGTCAAAGGAATAAAGCACACCTGCAAAGACATGCTGACCATTCCGGTTCCGCTTTTCGGTGCTAAGGGTATTCGATATATGGCTGGAAAAGTGAGGCATTATCCTGACAAGCTCACGCCGAAAAAAGCAGCGCTGTTCACGGGTCAGATAGTGAGGGCACAGGAAGAAATCGGAACGGGCGGCGCCGGATTCCGGTTCATGTATGCGGCATTCCTTCAGGAAGCGGCCGGAGTTTTGAAAAAGGACGAACTCAACAAACGGTCGTCAGAAATGACCACCATCGGCGATATGTGGCGCGAATTTGCCATCGTCACCGGAAGGATAGTAAAAAACAGGAACAAAGTTGATGAAAGTTATGACCATGCGGCCAACCTGTTGCTGAAGATTTATGAAGAAGAAAGGGATTTTTACAAACGGCTCCGCGATACGATTGACTGATGGAAGAAAATGTGATTATTGAAATAAACGGGCTGACCAAGTGGTACAAAAATGCCGCAAAACCGGCTGTTGACCATTTGAACCTGGCTATTCGGAAAGGTGAAATCTTTGGATTGTTAGGCCCTAACGGTGCTGGAAAGACCACAACTATTTCGATACTCAGTACCCAAATTTCCGATTCGGAAGGTAAAGTGACCGTCAACGGTCTGGACCTGAAAAAAGATGCTGATCAAATAAAAAAAATCATCGGTATTGTTCCGCAGGATATTGCGCTTTATCCGACCCTGACGGCGAAAGAAAACCTGGATTTTTTCGGTCACATGTATGGATTGCATGGTAAAGCATTGGATGATAAAATCAGGCAGTGCATGCAGGATTTCGGGTTAGAGGACCGGATGGATAAAAAAATCAAAACATTCTCGGGTGGTATGAAACGCAGGGTTAACCTGATTGCGGGAATATTGCACAATCCCCGGATCCTTATCCTTGACGAGCCAACGGTAGGTATTGATGTGCAATCAAAGATCGTGATCCTCGAGTACCTGAAAAACATGAACAAAAACAACGGTATTACGATCATTTATACTTCGCACCTCATGGAAGAAGCCGAGCAGTTTTGTTCTCAAATTGCCATCATTGATGAAGGCAGATTAATCGAAAAAGGCAATCCGGCAAAACTGATTGAAAAATATGAAAGTTGTAATAACCTGGAAGATATATTTTTGTTGCTGACGGGGAAGAGGTTGAGAGACTAAATCCCAGCCCTGAAGTGCTGGGAAACTGAAAGCGAACATTAGGTAATGAAACAAATCAGTTACCCCGTCCTTCAGGGCGGGGGATAAAAAAGAAAACAATGTGGCTTAAATACATAGCATCAACAAAAAAAGAAGCACTGCTGCTGTTGCGTGACAAGGCAGGTCTGGCGATGCTTTTTATCATGCCCATGGCGCTGGTATTCATCATGTCGTTGTTACAGGACTCCACCCTGAAAAAGCTTGAAGAGCAAAATACACCGGTCATTGTCATTAATCAGGATACCGGCTCTTTCGGCAAAAGTATTGTTGAAGGGCTGGAAACAGCCGGGTTTTTTATTGTCTCCCAACAAATCAACGGCAAAACACCATCGGAAGAAGATTTGCGACAATTAGTCAACGAAGGAAAATACCGCGTAGGCATCATCATCAGGCCGGGAGCAACCGAAGCCCTCCGCCAAAAGATAAAATACCGGATAAAACAACAGTTTCCGGAAGAGGAAAGAAAACTCCTGGATTTGGGGGCAATTTCCGACACTACATTGCCTCATGTGGATGTTTACTTTGACCCTGTTACGAAAAGCAATTTCAAACATGCGGTAATCAGTGCATTGCGACAATTTTCAGCGGGCGTGGTTGCTGAAATGGTTTTTGACACTTACGCCGATCTGCTGAATGAACTGGTGGACATTCAATTGAAACAAGCCGGTGGTTTCGATGAAATGATCGACTTCACACAGCAATACGCTACTCCTGAAAAGAAAAATCTGATCATTCCCAATTCCACACAGCATAATGTCCCTGCCTGGACCATCTTTGCCATGTTTTTCATTGTTATTCCACTGGCCGGTAACATTATCCACGAAAGAGAAAGCGGTCTTTCCATGCGTTTAAAAACCATTCCGGGATCCAACCTCGCAGTCATCATGGGAAAAACCACGGTTTATTTCATTGTCGGTATTCTTCAGGCCGGTTTCATGTTGTTGATTGGGATGTATATTCTGCCATTGTTCGGCATGCCGATGCTCAGGATCGGATCGGGTCTCTTTGCTTTTATGATCATTACAGTTTCAGTGTCATTGGCGGCTTCGGGATATGGTATCCTCATCGGCACGATTGCTACAACACAGGAGCAGTCGTCCATTTTCGGATCTATTTCGGTTGTTATCCTGGCGGCTATCGGCGGTATCTGGGTGCCCACCTTTATGATGTCGGGACTGATGATTACCGTCAGCAGGTTGTCACCGCTCAACTGGGGATTGAACGGCTACTACGACATCTTTCTCCGGAGTGCCGGCATTTCGGATATCCTGCATTATGTTTTACTGTTACTTTCCTTTTTTCTCGGATGTATTTTCCTTTCTTACTTATACAACAGATACAAAAAAATGAAAAGTTGATTAGAAGAATCAAGACATAAGAATCAAGACATAAGACAGGTCACAGAAACCAATAAGTAACACAACGATCCCCCCTTGGGGGACCTGCCCGACTGCGTCAGTCAGGCGGGGATGCCGCAGGCAAAGGGGGTTAAGATCATGAGACTTGAGACTGTAAGATTAAAGTTGTTTTTTTGTAAATCGATAATCCACATCTTCCGGACCTGAAATCTGAAACACACTTCCAGGAGCTTCGCACTCTGGAAGGTGTTTCAATCCACACCCCAGCACAAGGGTTTCACCATTTGTTGGCGGGGACTCCCGCACTCTGCCGATACCTCGGCATCGTTCGGAGCTAAACGATATTCTTTCTTCTTTGTTTCAGTTAGTTGTCCCCCGCCATCCCCCCGAGCCCGTAACCTGCAACCCGCACCCCGTCTAAGTAATTCCCTTAATTTCATACGCAAAACAACCAATTTGACAATGATTTGGGAAATCCGGCAATAGAATACTCTAAATTTGAAGCGAACAATTGATTATTTAATCATTTAAAATTTTACAAAAAATGACTAATTCTTATGAACAAAAAGTGAATGACTTCATGGCGAAAGTCATTGCCAAAAATCCGTCTGAGGTCGAATTCCATCAGGCAGTGCATGAAGTAGTAGAATCCCTTATTCCTTTTATCGAAGAAAACCCACAGTACAAAGAAGCCAAGGTTCTGGAAAGAATGGTAGAGCCGGAAAGAGTGATCATGTTCCGTGTTCCGTGGTTGGATGATAAAGGAGAGGTTCAGATAAACCGCGGTTTTCGTATCGAAATGAACAGCGCTATTGGCCCATACAAAGGTGGTCTGCGTTTTCACCCCACAGTGAATCTGGGTATCCTGAAATTTCTTGCTTTTGAGCAGGTATTCAAAAATTCACTGACAACCCTCCCGATGGGTGGTGGTAAAGGTGGTTCCGATTTCGATCCCAAAGGAAAATCAGACAACGAAGTAATGCGTTTCTGCCAGAGCTTCATGACAGAGCTTTTCCGCCACATTGGGCCGAACACTGACGTTCCTGCCGGTGATATTGGCGTTGGCGGTCGTGAGATCGGGTTCCTTTACGGACAATACAAACGGCTGCGTAATGAGTTCACCGGTGTGCTTACCGGTAAAGGACTTGAATGGGGTGGTTCGCTGATTCGTCCTGAAGCTACCGGTTACGGTGCTACTTATTTTGCAGAAGAGATGTTGAACACCCGTGGAGACAGCTTAAAAGGGAAAGTTGTTACTATCTCCGGATCAGGTAACGTTGCCCAGTATGCAACAGAAAAAGTTACCCAGATGGGTGGCAAAGTGGTTACTCTTTCCGATTCATCGGGATACATTTACGATCCTGACGGAATTGATGCAGAAAAGTTGGCCTACGTTATGGAACTGAAAAACGTAAAACGCGGCAGGATTAAAGAATATGCCGAAAAATACGGCGTTGAATATCACGAAGGTAAACGCCCGTGGGGAATCAAATGTGATGTTGCCATGCCTTGCGCTACCCAGAATGAGGTTAACGAGGACGAAGCAAAAACATTGATCGCTAACGGTTGCTTTGTTGTTTCCGAAGGCGCCAACATGCCTTCATCACCTGAAGCCATCGAGGTTTATCAGGATGCCAAGATCCTTTACGGTCTCGGTAAAGCTGCCAATGCCGGTGGTGTTGCCGTTTCAGGCCTCGAAATGAGCCAGAATTCACTGCGTTTAAGCTGGACACGCGAAGAAGTGGATGCCAAACTGCATCAGATCATGAAAGACATCCATTCAACCTGCGTTAAATACGGACAAGAAGGCGATTATATTGATTAC
Organism: Bacteroidales bacterium; assembly: GCA_029933225.1. Classification (GTDB taxonomy): domain Bacteria; phylum Bacteroidota; class Bacteroidia; order Bacteroidales; family F082; genus JAADID01. The sequence continues at coordinate 30,045 of JAOZOO010000001.1, forward strand.
GTCAAAGGCGCAAACATCGGCGGTTTTGTAAAAGTTGCCGATTCAATGCTCGCTCAAGGACTCGTTTAGTTTTTTCATCATACATCATGAAAAGCCGGTTCATTTGAGCCGGCTTTTTTTAGTACAATCATTACATGTTATAACCGGGATTACTCAAAAATTGCGCCGGGTATTGTCTTATTTGCAGAGAGTATTAAACAGACTATTGAACGACACTATAAGTACTATGATTTTACTGTTGGACTGGATCTTTATAAAATAGCTTTCGGGCCTGAACAATATGAAACGAAAAACATTTCAATTATAAAAAAGAACGCCAAAACTTTTATTGCTTTAGGAGTGGTAAAAAGAACAAAAAGAATATTGAAAAAAGTAGCGAAGCATAGACGGAATTGAAAAAGCCGGATTTACAGTTTTATCTCTTCGCCCCGCTATTCTCATAATATGATAGCGGCTTAAGAACCTTGTCGAAAACAAAATACTGCATCAGTACAAAATCTTCCCCGCCATTGATTAAAGCAAAAAACCTGTCATGGTCAACAGGTACCAGGGCGATTTGTAAATCGGGAATATTGTATTCGGTTTTCTTTTTTTCAAACATACGTACGTAAGTGGTGTCTTTGTTCCGGTCAACAAGCGTTATTTCATAAAGCGGAGGCGAATGGATGATGGAGTCCATTTTCACCGGATTCATGATCTTGTTCATCCGTGTTTCGTAACGTAAATCCCTGAATGAGGTCAGGAAATTCAGCAGTTTTAAAGTATCGTAGCGTGTAATCTCACGGTTGTCAATAAGCCGGGTGAGCTTATAATTTCCCAGTGCGTCCACCACATCTACACGAAAACTGTTCATGGAGTCCCGATGGAAAACCACTTCCACACTCTTGATGTCAGCCAGTTTTTTGTTAAACACCGTATGGCTTTTCCAGTCATCCGGTTCGGGAGAAAAACGGGGATATAAAAACCCGCGGAAGGAAGGAATAAAAACAATATACGGTGTTTCCGCTCCTTCAATCAGCATATACGTTCCCAGGTTATTGGCTGTAGCCCCCCCCACATAAAATACTTTGGTAAGCTTTTCGTGTTTGAACAGCTTGATCTTGTTGAAAAGATCAATGCGGTAAACTTCCTGATAGACCTCAACCTTTTTTGCCGTGGCAGCCATTCGCTCCACTACATTGTTATACTCGGCGAGCGATACCGGGGCCTTGACCCTCATCTTTTTCATTGTCCCCAGCAACATATCAATCAGTTTCTGGTTTGCTTTGTATTTCCCGTTCAGTATCCATCCTTTTTTGGTACGCTGAAGAGTAACTTCATTTAACTGTTTGTCAGCAATGAAAATTTTCGTTACTGAAGCCGTGTCCCTGACGGAGAAATCAGATTCCTGTTTTTTCAAAGTCGAGTAATGATTGCCGGTTACAACTGCTATGGCAATCACTATCAGCACAACAACCACAATCCAGACTGTCCTGTTTTTTTTCATTTCGGTTTTCTCTTTTTCTGCTAACGTGTATATTTTCGTTTTTTCATTCTGATCAGGATAAAGCCTGCAATAATAACCAACAAAACGGGAGTGAACAAATTAAAAATCTGCCACTGCACCGAATATTTGTTCAGTTTGGCTTTGTCAAGCAGCCGGAGTTTCAGTTCTCTTGAACGCAGCGACATGATTCCCGGGCCATCGGTAAGGTAATTCACAGCATTCAGGATGAAATCTTTATTACCGAATGTCTGGCGTGTGAACTGGTCATATCCCAGCGGCAGCGGCTGTCCGCCCGGTATCTGGAACTGGTTTCGGATGATATCGCCGTCCGAAACAACGATCATGCTTGTGGGAACGCTTTCCTCCTTAAACCCGATGGCTTTGTCGCCGGCAATTTCAGGGGGTATCCGATTGCTGAAATCCGATTCGAACCGGCCTTCCAGCAATACGGCGATCATTTGCTGTGGTCCCCGGTATAAACGCTCGTCCGGTTGTTGTCTGATCATGGCCAGGGTGATAACCGCCGGTACGTTGATGGTTCTTGAATAGGGTGATGTTTTTAACAGCGGAGTTTTCTTTACCCCAGCCGCACGTACAGTGTCTATGCTGCTGACGAACTGGGTTTTGATGGCATTCAGATTCCGTACAATGGGATGCTGCGACAACGGGGTTACCACCGGGAAATAAAACCACGGGAAAAACTCGATCTGTGGCTGATTGCCTACCTGGCCTGTCCGCACGGGAATGGGCAGGGCATTCAGGTCGAGCACAAGGTTTTCGTTTAACCGCACACCGTATTTGAACAGCATATCCGTCAGGTTGATTTCGTTGGCAATGGCCACGGTGGACTCTTTCGACTGGATGCTGTCCATACTTGTCAGTACAGGATCAATCAGCCACAATACTTTGCCGCCATGCATGATGTACTGGTCGATGATGAACTTGTCTTTTTCCGAAAAAGCCGAATCGGGTTTGGCAATGATAATTGCCGCATATCTGGGCGTAATTTTGTATTCCTCGTTCACCGAATCCATAAGTGTTCTGGTGACCAGCGCGTTGATCTTCTCATCTATTCGTATCCTGTCCACCCGGTAATCGGTTTTCAGTGCGTTGGTGATGTCATAAGTTTCCCGTTCGTTCAGTTCGCCCTGCCCTTCGATAAAAGCCACGGCAGGTTTCTTTTTCCGCGATAACACTTTGATGGCGTTCACGAATTTGAATTCAAGATTCTCAATGGAATTGTTCAGCACCGCTTCCGGGGGTACATTCAGTTGTGCATCTAACAGTTCCACAGGCATTTCCTTGTTACGGTATGATACGATGGCTCCAGGAAAGATCACCTGTTGCTCCATACCGTTTTTGGTCTTTACCTGAAGGTTTGTCGGGTTCAACCCTTCCTGGATCAGCAGTTGGTATGTGTCGTTCCGCTCCTTCGGGTCTTCGCTGGCCGACGGGTTGATGAAATCGTACTGAATATTTTTATTGTAAGCCCTGAACTCATCTAACAGCTCTTTGGTTTCACGCCGCAGACGTTTAAACCCGGCAGGGAATTCACCTTCGAGATATACTTTGAAATAGACAATGTCATCGAGGTTTTTCAGTATTTCTTTGGTGGCGGGCGAAAGGGTATATCGTTTTTCAGAAGTCAGGTCGAAACGTGTAAAAACATAGGAACCGATCAGGTTGACGGCTGCAAGGATCACCACCACCAATATCAATTGGATGATGTACCTGCGTTTTATGTTTTTACTGCTTTTTTTCATTTTATATGTTTATTGCCATTTGCGGCGGGCGATCACAAAATTTGTCAGATACAAAAAGAAAACGATGATACTTAAGAAGTAGATCACATCCCGTGTGTCCACCACACCACGGCTGATGGAGCTGTAATGTGCGCTGATGCCCAGTGACTTGATGAACAGGTCGAAATCGCCGAACCATGATAAATTGTAGATAAACTCAAATCCCAGATACGCCACAATGGTGATAAGTACCGCCACAATAAACGACACCACCTGATTTTCGGCAACCGATGAAGCAAACAATCCGATGGAGACAAAAGTAGCAGCGAGAAACAGCAAGCCGATGAACGATCCCCAGAATGCCCCCGAATCGATGTTCCCCGGTGGCCAGCCCAGTTGCCACACCGAAAAATAATAAACCAGTGTGGGAATGATTGAAAACACAACCAGCACAAATGCAGCAAGATATTTTGCCAGGATGATCTGCATGTCGGTTAGCGGGCGGGTGTAAAGCAATTCGATGGTTCCTGTCCGTTGTTCTTCGGAAAATGAACGCATGGTGATGGCCGGTATCAGAAACATGAAAACAAACGGCGCCAGGATAAACAGCCCGTCAACGTTGGCATATCCGTAATCCAGGATATTGAATTCCGTAGGTAGTACCCACAGAAACAGTCCCATTACCAGCAGAAAAACCACAATGATGAGATACCCGAGAAAGGAACTTAAAAAGGTGCGTATTTCTTTTAAAAACAACGAATACATTCTTGTCACAATCGTTTAAAGCGAACGCAAAAGTAAGATTTTTTGTATGCTGTAACATTGTACTGCCCGTCGCTTTTAACAAATATTTAAACAATCCGGTACCTATTGATAAATGATTTAAAACACAAGGCAACTGTTACGGGCTTGTTTTGTCATTTGTCATATCTTTATTCCGTCTATATTTTTATGGAAATGAACAGAGACCTGCATAAAATCATATTGCTTGTTTTTACCTGTCTGTTCATGTATTGGTCGGATGCCCAAAGTCTGGAAAAAACCGACAGTCTGCAGTTGCTTCTGACAACGGCCCAAAACCCGGAAGAAAAAGTAGATATTTTGCTTGAACTTTCCGATGAATTCATCAATAATGATCCTGAAAAAGCACTTGGTTTTGCCACACAGGCTTATCATCTATCTGAAGAATCGGATTTAACAAAAGGATTGGCAAATTCCATGATCAGTCTGGCAAAGATCAACTGGACGATCACTGACTTCAAAACGGCAATGGAATATGCGGAAAGGGCAAATGAACTGGCTGAAAAAATGGACTTGCTCAAAGAGCAGGCACTTGCATTGCGTATTACCGGGCTGATCTATATTGAATTGAGTAATTTTGAGAAAAGCTCGAGATATTTTTTCCGGAGCTTGAAAATATTTGAACAAATTGATGACAAACAGGGTATTTCAAAATTGTTAAGTGATATCGGGTCGGTTAATTTTTATCAGGACAATAATGAAAAAGCCCTTGAGTATTATTTCCGTTCGCTGAACATAGCCCGTGAGATCAAAGACAAACAAGGTATTGCACGCGGGCTGAATAATATTGCCGCTGTTTACGAAGCCATAAACGATTATGAAAAAGCGGGAAAATATTTTCTTGAAGCCAGCATTATAAATCGTGAACTCGGCAACCGGCTGTGGGAAGGCATCAATTACATGAATCTGGGAACAATCAACCAGAATCTTGAAAATTATGACAGTGCTTACCAGTATTTTACAAAAGCCCTTGATATCTTTATGGAGCTACAAAGCAGGATTCTCGAAGCCCGTTGCAGGCTGAACCTTGCCAACTATTTTATGGAAACCGGCCGGTTTGAGAAAAGCATGGAATATGCAAAAGATGCTTTGGAAGAAGGAAGGAAATATGATCTGAAACAGGTTATTCACGATGCGGCTGATATCATTCAGAAAATCTATTTGCAAAACGGGAATAAGAAAAAAGCGTATGATTACCTCGTGCTTCAATATCAGATGAAAGACAGCCTGGTCATGATGGAAAACAAAGCCGAATTGACAAAACTGGAGCTGCAGTATGAATTTGAGAAAAAAGAACAGGCCAAGCAGATCGAACAACAAAAGAAAGATCTTTTCATCCTTATTGTTATCATTAGCCTGCTGGTCGCACTGATCATTATTATCCTGATCCTTGCCCGGTTGCGTGTTAAATCGAAAAATGCCCTTCTTCGCCAGCAACGGCTGGAACAGGAACTTGAATTCAAAAAGAAAGAACTGACAGCCAATGTGATGTCGTTGATGAAAAAGAATGAAATCCTGACAGCCATCTCCGAAAAGCTGATGACCATCAGAAACCAGGCGGCAAAGGAGGAAACCCGGGCGGCCATTAACCAGATATCCAAGGAGTTGCAAAAGATCATTGACAAAGAGATCTTTGAAGAATTTGAACTCCGCTTTAAAGAAGTACATACGGATTTTTATGAGCGGCTTCTGGAACGTTTTCCTGATCTCACCCCCAGTGAGCAACGGTTGTGCGCGTTCCTGCGATTGAACATGACGACCAAAGAAATTGCCGAACTTACCGGCCAGCGTGCCAGCTCACTTGAAACCGCACGTTACCGTCTCCGCAAAAAACTCGGCATCACAAACTCGCAGGCCAACCTCGTGACATTTCTTTCACGGATTTAAGGCGCGGGATATCCCTTTCAGGTTTCTATAGTTCCCTGCGATGGCGTCCTGACAGGTGATGGTGAGGGACGAGAAATACGGGATGTGGATTTTTCTTTCTCATCACATCAATATTTCGTTCCTCTGGAACTCTTTCCCATTTTATGCTTTATTCCAGGGTCTTACGACGCCTGGCAAGAATATATCCTGCCTACAGCAGTTTTATTTGCCTCATCTCCTGTACAGGCGACTTTAGTCGCATGAAAATAAACGGCCTCAAATTTTTTTTGTTGGCGACTAAAGTCGCTGGTACGGTTGATTGTCATTCTTTATTTTAATCACCTCGAATCATCCCATCGGGATGTCATATTATAGCCGGGGACGTTAGTCCCTGGATTTGTAACGAAGAGCAATTCAGTTCCATGGGAACGACATGTATTCTTTTAGCACCCCTCGCCCCTTGCTTCAAGCGTCCCCTTGAAGATTTTCATGGTGTTATTTCTCTCCCAATAATCTGTAATTCTGCAAACAACCCCACACTACGCATCCCGCATCCTCTCTTGTACAGGTTTTGTACAGGTCATTTCTTCCCGTTTTCAGTATTTGTACAGGATGAAAATTTGCAAATCGCAAGCAGCTATATGAACTTTGAATAAAATTTAAAAACGGCTTTTAAGAATGAAAGGGGATAACGAAAAACAGGAAAAACAAAAAGAGAAAGAAGCCCTTGTTGACCTTGAAAATCTCAACCAGAAAAGAATACTGCAAAACAAAGTTTTAAAACGAATGGTTGAGCAACTGGCAACATCTGAAAAAAAGGTTTCCGGTACAAAAAAGAAAAAGAAATGAGATTAGTTTTTATCTATTTATTGATTATTCTTGCCTTTCGAGCGAACAGCCAGGTCTGGCTGACCGAAGATTTTAACACACCGGAATTTCCACCCCCGGGATGGACAATTGATAACCATGCAGAAAACTGGAGCTACTCGCCTTCCAATCATGCAGGCGGGGGAAGTGGTGAGGCGGTCATGAGAACCTTCCCGAAATTTGCCGGAACATCAAGGTTCATTTCGCCCGTCAGCAATGTTTCCGGTTCTGTCAATATGACGCTTTATTTCAAATATACATTGAGTATTTATGCCAAGGACTTCGTCATCGGTGTTGCCGTTAAATATGCTGGCAACGACTGGACAAGCATCTGGGAACGGGACGCCGGAACCGCGATAAAAAAAGAATTGGATCTCCCGATTGACATACCGGAGAACACCACCGATCTTCAGTTTTGCTTTTATTTTACCGGACCTGTCGAACAGTTGAAATACTGGGCTGTTGACGAGATTATGTTATACGATAAAAAGGAACATGACGTGGCTGCCATCACCGTTATGAGCGACATTTATTACCAGCCCGGCGATCAGTTCGTTCCCGAAGGGAAGTTTTACAACAATGGCACAAATACTGAAACATTTAATGTGAACTGTAACGTTTACGATACTGTTAATAATATTTTGTTTACCATTACAAAAACCATTGACACGCTTGAACCCGGCGCATACAAAACTGTGGCATTTGACACCATTACACTCCCTGAAACACCCGATAATGCTTACCGGATTACCGTTTCCACAGCGCTTGAAGACGACATGGTTCCCGGAAACGACACGGCTGACAAATACGTTTATACCTATGTATCCTATCCGCATGATTACATTCTGTTTGAGATGGGAACGGCAACCTGGTGTTCCGTTTGTCCTTATGCCACCCATGCCGCCGAAGACATGCTCACAAACGGGTTGAACCTCGCTGTGATTGAGTATCATTCGAATGATGACTATGCCACCGAAGCCACCGAAATCCGTACACAGGATTATTATTCCATGCTGGGTTTCCCCACGGTTTATTTTGACGGCGTGCTCAAACAGCTTGGCGCCGGGCCGGGGATTTATTCGAAATACTTGTATTTATATGATCAACGAAGCGAAGCAAGAACAGGAGTTTCTCTTTCCTTATTACATGTCGCCTCAAAAGAGGGGTTCATTGTCAGGGTAACCATATCCAAACAGGCCCCGGCGTTCAATCCGCATACTGCGCTTCATTTGGTGATTACCGAATCGCATATTCCTGAAAACTGGCAAACCGAAACCGAACTGAATTTTGTGTGCCGGATGATGTTACCCGATGTGAACGGCACCCTTATCAACCTTGGCGATCAAAATGAATTTAACCTGGACTATACGATCAGTCCGGACAGTTCCTGGAACTTTGACAATCTTGAAGTGGTGGCATTTTTACAGGATATCGAAACTTATGAAATACTAAATGTTACAAAACAGAAACTATCCGAACTGACGACTGTTGGTGAAATTGCGCGCTTTTCAAAAACAGACCAGAACGGCAATCAGCAATGGACAAAAACTTACGGAGATGCCAATATGGATGCGGCTTATTCCGTTGAAAAAACATCCGATGGCGGTTACGTCATTGCAGGTTCAACCCACAACAGTATGGATGTTTATGTCATTAAAACCGACGTAAACGGTGATTCACTTTGGACCCGTTCTTTCGGTGGCCCTGCCACTGACGAGGCTTATTCAGTACAACAAACCAATAACGGCGGCTATATTATTACCGGAAAGACACAAAGTTATGGCGCCGGCGATTACGATGTATGGCTCATCAAGCTGGATGAAAACGGTGATTCTGTTTGGTCAAAAACTTATGGCGGAGAGTCGAGGGACATTGGTTGGTCGGTTATTCAGACTAATGACGGCGGCTATTACATCACCGGCTATACCGAAAGCTACGCCCATGCCGAAGAAGATTCGGATATGTGGCTGATCAGAACCGATGAAAACGGCGATACACTGTGGACCAAATCTTTCGGCGGATATTCCGATGACGGCGGACAGTGGGGTATCCAGACCGACGACAATGATTTTGTTTCCTGCGGCTATGAATATATTTCGGGACAACAATTGAATTTTTACCTCGTCAGGCTGACTTACGACGGCGTGGGAATCAGCGAAATCACCCCCGGCAGTTCAACCGTAAATGTGTATCCTAATCCTGTTAAAGACAGGGCTACCATAGTTTTTGATAATCCTGACGGCAATATTTATAATCTGTCAGTTATTGATATTACCGGGAAAACGGTGATATCAAAGAAAAATATCACCGGTAAAACGGTTAAGATCGAAAAAGGCAACCTGCCCGGCGGGTTATATTTCATACAGTTAAAAGGTGAGAAAACTTTTGTTGGTAAAGTGGTTTTTGATTGATTGGTAACTTCATGCCACTACGCAGCTCTGAAAAATATTCGGGGCTGCGTTTTTTTTCTTGGGCAGGAAAGTTTGATGAATTGTTAACCAGATTGTGAAATAGATTTTATCTCTTTTACCTTTTCACAGTCTTGCTCATCGACAACACACGGTGGTTTTTGTCGGATATTTTAAAAAAGTAAAGTCCCGGCACAAAAGGGGAGAGGTCAACCTCATTGGCGTATGTTTTGCTGACGATCATTTCCCCTTGTTCATTGTAAACTTCAGCGGATACGGGCTTGCCTTCCGGAGAGGTTATCCTGAAAACCGAAGTTCCCGGGTTGGGATAGATACGTATCGTGTTTTCAATCTCTTTCCGGCCGCGGAAAAAACCGGTGGTTCCGTCGTATAGTTCGTGGATCTCTCCTGCCGTTAAACTCTTTTTATAGATTCTGATCTCGTCGGTTTTGCCGTTGAAAAATTCACCCCATCCCTCATCGCAGTGAACCGAATTGCCGTTTGATGAAGAAATCTTCCCGATGTGGGCAATCCACTTTTTACCGGTCAGGATGACACAATATCCGCCAGTCCAGTAATTTTCCGGAAAGTCCATCGCCGCAAATACGGCATCACCGTCAGCGCTGGCGTTGACCTCCCGCCAGTCGGCTGTACTGTAAACATTGCCCGTGATGAAATCGGGATAACGGGCGGGGTATGCTCGTTTTCCGTTCACAAAAAGCTGTGTGACCGAATCGGGAAAATATGCTTTGTAAATATTGTTTTGCCAAAGTTCCCAACCGGTAACCGTATCGCTTCCCACAATCACCACACGGTCGGTTTGATAAGGTGTAAAAACCACAGGATTTCCGGGAGCGCCGTTGCCGGCAGGGGTTACCGTTTCCCGGTAGATGCCCGCCATGATGTAACAGACATCACCGGCAACCATAAGGTCCGCCGCTTTCTGAATGGTTCGGAAGGGGAACTCTTGAGTGCCGGGATTGTCATCGGAACCGGATAGTGAAACATAATACTGTGCTTTCAAAAAGACTGAAAAAAGAAGGAAAATTGCAGAAAGAAAAAACGAAACGGCTTTCATAATTGGAAGTTGCTTTTGAAATGTTCGAAAAATCCTTTGTCATTATATTTTTAAGTTTTGCAGAGGAACATGAAAATCATTGAATTATTCTTCCGTTCCATTATCTTTCACAAAATATTTTATATAAAATTATGAACGATAAAAAAATCTCCCAGCACATCAAAATAAAATTTAGCCTATTTTTCCCTTTTTGAAAAACCACACCGGTTTTTACGTAATTTGTTGTCCTGAAAAAAACAACCCTAAAGTATCGTAACATGCTTGAAAACAGATATCCTCTGGGATTTTTACCCACTCCGTTGCATCTTTTGAAAAACATGTCTCGTATTTTCCCGGATTACAACAAAGCCGACTACGGGGTGCTGACGGAGAATGAAAGAACGGCCATCCGTTTCCTTGCCGAAAAAGAGGGCATTCTGCTGGATCCGGTTTACACGGGAAGGGCTTTTTACGGTTTGCTGGATATGCTGAAAAATAAAAAAATCAAACCGGGTTCCAATGTTCTTTTCTGGCACACGGGCGGTTTACCGGCGTTATTCAGTTATGCGGGAGGGCTGAAATGATGAAATCAATAAAATTTATCCTGAAAGGGGGAACATTTTTTTTAAATAGTTGTCTTTAACCATAACAGAATAATTCTTATCAACAAGCTGCAAATCAAAATGAAAAAGTCCATACTGACCATACTTTTTGTATTCTTTTTATTTTCCCTGGCAATATCACAGGATGCATCAGAGGAAAAGAAAAAAAGGATTTATGTTGACGGGGTTTACACAACGCTGATAGAAACACCCGGCTATTATAAAGAAACTTCTTTCAATGACACATACTGGGATCTTGATTCAGACTGGAAATGGGGAATTATTTACACCTCCGACGGTAAACAGATCAGGAACCTGGCCTTGAGGTACAACCTGACGCGTGATCGTTTTGAAGCACATAAGGATTATGATGAAAACATTTATATCGTGAACCCCGGTTCCATAACAAAAATCAGGCGGATGGACGAGTATTTTGTTTATTCGGCTTATGATGACGGAACAGGACATCTCGCCAAAGGATATTTCCAGTTGATCGTCGAGGGGAAAACAAAACTTTTATTTAAAAAACGCGAGGAACACAAATTTGGCAAAAAGGGCGCCTTCGGGTATGATGCTTATAAAACGTTCATTTCGGAGTACTATATTAAAAAGGAAGGCGAGAGAATTGCACATAAAGTAAAAAAGAACAAAAAACACATCCTGGAGGCACTGTCTGACGAAAAGAATGAGATTGAAGCTTATGCAATGAAAAACAAATTACATTTTTCACGCGAAAAAGACCTGGCAGAGATTTTGGCTTATTATGATTTGTTGAAAGAAAGGCAGTAATTTGTTGCAATCGGTTTTTTTCACGCAAAAGGTTTTCACGCAGAGACGCAAAGTCGCAATGTTTTTTTCACGCCACGACGCAGCGACGCGACGTTTTTTGTTCGTTGCGAGCGCCGCGCCGCCGCGTGCAATAAAATCAGCTTTTCCGGTTACGAACCCACATGAAACGCCGAGCCCCCCTGGCTTAACTCTTCCCGCAAGGCCGGCAAGCGCCGGAAGGACTTAAGCCATTTTAATACCGCACGCACATCCATATTTTTGCAATATACCCTCATCCATACTGTGCCTTCCCCCCGATACAATAAAATAAAAAGCAAATAACACAATAGAATTCAATCCCCACCAAAGCTAAAAAAACCAGGCAGCGGATTAACAAAAGCCCCCGTCAGCTGGTTTTTTTCTGTTGCCCGGGCAAAACCGGTGCTCAATTGGGTTAAGAATTCTGTTTTGATTTACAATATCATCCCGTTATTTTTTGAATATTTGGCAAATCGGTTTATATTTACCCGGAAATTAATTAGACCGGATGGTCAGACAGACTGATGATGAATGAGTTATAGGACAAATAAGATTTGTAATAAATGTTCGGAATAAGCTGAAGACACAACAAAAAAACAATGCAGGTAAACCCAAAAACCAATACATTATGAAAAGAATTAACTTTTTACTTATCATGCTGGTAACAACATTTATCGGAACAACAACTTTCACAAGTTGTGAAAAAGAAAACTGTGAAGTCTGTGTGGATATACCCACAGACATTGCAGATTATGAGCACCTTATAATTGTCCGTTTTAAAATACCGAAAGATAAATCCGATGTATCTGTTACCATAGAAGGTACGCTTTACGGTGTTGATTTTATAGGTGCCGATGGCGCTCCTGTTGAGATTGATTATAATATGCAGGCTTTTACGATAGAAGATAAAGATGTTACGGGACATTATAAAACCATGGCTACCGGAGAGCCGGTACCCGGAGCCGAAATTATCATTGAGCAAGAACCTGATGATCCCCCGGTTGCTGAGTCAACTACAAATAGTGATGGAAAAATTGAAATACATCTCATGAAATTGAAACCCGGCACTTATCAGATAAGGGTTGCTCCTGCTATTACTACTAAAGGCGGATTTGCCATTGGAGGATTTAACGCTACATAGCCCCAACGTTATCAAAAAAGGCGGAAACTACCGCCTTTTAAAAATAAACAGGGAAAATATATTGAACAGGTTGCTAATACCTTGTAATGGTATAACTCGAAACAGCGGCATCCACGACCACATAGATTTTGTTTTTACTTTCTTCAAAATTTTCAGTCCGGTAATGTCCACGCTCAATTCTTTCAAAGCCATGGATTGTTTTTCCAGACAAAACACTGCTGATTCGCAGATCACAGCCCGATTCTTCCGGGATTTGCAAACTTATCGAAGAAGCGCCCGCATCAATATTGACATGGGTATTGGGATATAAATCCCCGAATTTGATTATGAAACTGGCCGCTCCTGCATCCACATTCAGGTCTTTGATTTTGAATGGCGACAAGTCAAATTTTACCGCCGAAGCACCCACGTCAAGATTGATATCCCAGACCGGCTGGGGATTGAGCCTGATCTTCACCCGGTTCTGATTCTGATTGTGTAGTATAACATTACGTTCCGCTGCAGGCTGAATTGAAATCTTTGTTTCATCTTCACTCGTTTTCAACACATATTTGTATCGTACAAGCGATCCCATTTTTTCAAACTCGAGCAACTGACTGGTCGTATCACGGATTGTGAACGATCCGGCAGCAGCATCCAGATCAAGATAAGTTGATTCCACCGTATCACTGTAAGGAATAGTAAATGACTGTTCCACGTTTTTTTCATTTGATTCATCCCACCAGCGGGTCTCATCATGATAACGGTTAACATCCACTGTTTTGTTGAGCATGAAGGTAAGTGTGGCTGCAAGCACAACAAGTGTCAGTATCATCCTGATCCAGCTTTTCACCGGAAGAATGGAGATACCCCACAAGACCAGGATCACGGGCCACAGCCGCCACAATGAACGCCAGTCGAAGAATACCAGACCCAGGTTTTGTAAAATGAACACTACCCCGAGGAAAATGAGGATCACACCCCAGAAGATATTTGAGAATTTCATGACTTTATATTTTTTGAAGGTTTAATTAATTCGGGAACTAACAAGAATACACCTGCCATAACAAGCAACAACGGCCACAAATTAAACAGCAGGTCATAATAAGGCGTAATGCGGTCGATCAGCAGCAAAGCGCCGAAAAAGATTAACAGAATACCCACGATAAGGCTTGTATTCTTTTTTCGTGAAGGGTCAACCGGTTGCCCGGTAACCACATCCTCGGTTTTTATTCCGGCATAATTTTGTGTCTGGGCCGGTATGGCAATCCACATAATAATATAGATCAGCACACCGCCGCCGCCAAATATTGCCAGCAGCACAAACAGTATCCTGATGATCACGGCATCCATGTTAAAATAATCGGCCAGTCCGCCGGCTACCCCTCCGATGACTTTATCGGTACTTGAACGGTATAACTTGTTTGAATTAGACATTTGATTATGATTTTTGTGTTCAACTTGTTTTTGTTCTAAACATTTTGTGGGACAAATATATAAGAACATCAAGGTCGTGTAAATAACTATTCGGCGAATGGGGGTTTTTCGTCGGTGAAAGAAGAATCATAATTTAGGTTATATTCCAGATAAGGGCTTATCTAATTGTATTTATATGCTTTGTGTAAACATTATATCCAAAACAAAGGTCAACTGCATGCATTGAAAATATGCCGTTTTTTGTACCTTTACCGTCCTTAAAAAATTAAATTAAATCTTAACAGAAAAGTAATAAATCATTAAACAATTAAAACGTTAACTATGAAAAAAATTCATGTAGCCAATCCGGTCGTTGAGCTTGACGGAGACGAGATGACCCGTGTTATATGGGACATGATCAAAAAGAAATTGATCCTGCCTTACCTTGATATTGATCTGAAATATTATGACCTGAGTATTCAGAAACGGGATGAAACCAACGACCAGATTACTGTGGATGCTGCCAATGCCATTAAAAAATATCACGTTGGTGTGAAATGCGCAACCATTACTCCCGATGAGCACAGAGTGGAAGAATTTGGCCTGAAAAAGATGTGGAAATCCCCCAACGGAACCATAAGGAATATTCTCGACGGAACCGTCTTCCGTGAACCCATTATCATCAAAAACGTTCCCCGTCTTGTTCCCGGCTGGAAAAAACCCATCATCATCGGACGTCACGCTTTTGGCGATCAATATCGCGCAACCGATTTTGTAACCAAAGGCAAAGGTAAGCTGACCATTAAATTTACTCCCGAAGACGGCGGAGAAGTTCAGGAATACACAGTACATGATTTTGACGGCGACGGTGTAGCCATGGCGATGTACAATACCGAAAAATCCATCAGAGGTTTTGCCCATGCCTGCTTCAACATGGCGCTCGAAAAAGAAATGGTTCTTTTCCTTTCGACAAAAAACACCATTCTAAAAAAATATGACGGCCGCTTCAAAGACATTTTCCAGGAAATTTACGATAATGAATTCAAAGATAAGTTTGAGGAAAAAGGAATCTACTATGAGCACCGCCTGATCGACGACATGGTGGCCCAGGCATTGAAAAAAGAAGGCGGTTTTATGTGGGCCTGCAAAAACTATGACGGCGATGTTCAGTCGGATACGCTGGCACAGGGTTTCGGCTCGCTGGGACTGATGACCTCGGTGCTGATGACCCCCGACGGAAAAACATTAGAGGCAGAGGCGGCTCACGGTACGGTTACACGGCATTACCGCATGCATCAGCAGGGTAAACCCACATCCACCAATCCCATCGCTTCCATTTTTGCTTGGACGCGTGGTCTGGCCCATCGCGGGCATCTTGACGAGAACGAGGATCTGGTGAAATTTGCTCATGCTGTCGAACAGGTTTGTATTGAAACCGTTGAAGAGGGAAAAATGACCAAAGACCTGGCATTGCTCATTCACGGCGACAACATGAAACCTGATGATTATCTGACTACAGAAGATTTTCTGGATGCGCTGGATAAAAATCTGCAAAAAAAGTTGAGTTAACCTCAATAACATAATAAACATTAAAATTTTAAAATTATGCCCACATTAAAAGAAGTATTGTATGACAAGATACAACAGCACAGGCCGAGGACTACCCGGTTAATGAAGGAATTCGGCGACACCGTAATTGCCGATGTTTCCGTTCAGCAGGTTCTTGGCGGAATGAGAGGGATCAAAAGTCTGGTGACAGACATTTCTTACCTCGACCCATACGAAGGTATCCGTTACCGCGGTCACACCTTACCAGAAGTTTTTGAAATGCTTCCCAAACCCGAAGGCGCTGAAATGCCTTATGTTGAAGGGTTGTGGTACCTTTTGCTGACTGGCGAAGTTCCCACGGAAAGTGAAGTACAGGATGTAATGATTGATTTTACCAATCGCCGGACCATTCCACGTTACGTTTGGGATGTCATTGATTCCTTTCCCAGTGAAAGTCATCCCATGGCCATTCTTTCGGCTGCCGTAATGACTCTGGAAAGAGAATCAAGATTCAACATTGAATACCGTATGGGCGCCAGTAAAATGGATTACTGGGACAGCACTTATGAAGATGCCACTAACCTGATTGCCAAAATGCCATTGATCGGCGCATATATTTACAGGAAACTCTATGAACCAAACAAAACCCATAGATATCATGATCCGCATCTGGATTTCGGTGGCAACTTTGCCTATATGATGGGTAAAGATATCCCCTATGATGATGTTTCCAGGATGTATTTTATTATCCATGCTGACCACGAAAGCGGTAATGTAAGCGCACATACCGGCCATCTCGTAGCCAGTGCACTCTCAGATGTTTACTATGCTACTTCGGCAATGATCAACGGACTGGCAGGTCCTTTGCACGGTCTGGCCAACCAGGAAGTTTTGCGCTGGATCCAGGGTGTAAAGGAAAAAATGGGCAATAAATTACCCTCCGTAGAGGAAATGAAAAAGTTTGTCTGGGATACGCTCAACAGCGGACAAGTCATTCCGGGCTACGGCCATGCCGTTTTGAGGAAAACCGACCCGAGGTATATGGTTCAGCGTGAATTTGCATTAAAACACATGCCCGATGACGAATTGTTTCAATATGTCAGCATGTTGTATGATGTGGTTCCGCCGATTTTGAAAGAACATGGCAAAGCCAAAAACCCATGGCCAAACGTGGATGCGCAATCCGGTGTAATCCAGTGGCATTATGGCGTTACACAATACGACTTCTACACCGTATTGTTTGCTATTGGCCGGGCAATCGGCGTACTGTCCAACATTATATGGGACCGCGCACTGGGATATCCCATCGAAAGACCCAAATCAGTTACTACTGATATGCTTGAAGAATTAGTTGGGATCAAAAAATAATCAGCTATTTAACAACCAATTTCATAAAGGCCCTGTTTTATGCAGGGCTTTTTTTATTTTCGCAGCCTGATTTGCATAAACAGGCAGACATCAACTGAATTAACAAGAAATGATAACACAAAAAGAAATAACCCTCCCCCCCATGCGCAGGGGATTTCATCTCATTGACCGGGTCATTGAAGAGACTTTCGACCAGCTTCCCGAAACAGGCCTCATGAATATCTATGTCAAGCATACTTCGGCAGCGCTCATGATCAACGAAAATGCCGACCCTGACGTGCAAATCGACCTGAACACATTGCTTGAAAGGATTGCCCCGGAGAATGACCCGGCATACATTCACACCATGGAAGGGCCTGACGACATGCCTGCTCATTTCAAATCGGCAGTCCTTGGCCCGGAGCTCACCATCCCCATAACCGGTCACCGGCTGAACATGGGTACCTGGCAGGGTATCTATTTCTGCGAATTCCGGAGCAACGGAGGACACCGGAAACTGGTCATCACCGTTTTCCAATAATTGATACCTTTGTAAAAAAACATTTATGTGGGTCACTCTCTTCGCAGCAGTTATTCTTCTCGCCATTGCTTTTACAGCGCTGGGAATCCGTATCCTGTTCAAAAAAAACGGGTTCTTCCCGCAGACAAAGATCGGCCACAATAAAAAGATGAGGGAAAAAGGAATTGAATGTGCATTTTCGCAGGATTACAAAGCTTATCACAGGCTTGGAAAATGGAAGAAAAAGCCGGTTTAAGCTATTGTCATTAATCACCGGGTTAAAGCTCTGATCAAAAAATTCTTCTTTACTAAAAATTTTGCCCTGCACTATTAAACCAACCGGAACGCCGGAAAAAAGTAAGCTTTGCAGAAGAACATGAAGAGTTTATTAAATTCAACGATAAGAACCTGAAGAAAATAAGGTAATAAGGTCAGTTTTAACTTATAATATATTGCTGCTAAGGTAATTGTTTTCTTGTTTGCGTTTAATGCCGGAAAAAAGGTTTTTTTAAACCGGCCCCAGCCAAACTTTATTATTCCGGAGGTATCTTTTTTGGCGTTCTTCAAAAAAACCTTATCGAAAAGATAACACATTAGTAGCTTCCGGTACAAAACAAACCCCAACCTTATTACCTTATTTGCACAAAATGAAGTTGTTTAAAGTTTCCGATGAGTAATTTTGTCTAAAGATTGTAAATCGAAAAATAAATTTCCCCTCTGCTTCAAGCGTCCCGCTTGAAGGACTGTAATTTTAACTCCCGTCTCAAGCGTCCCGCCTGAAAAGCCCAACATTCAAATCTGCTTGCTATCCCCCTGAAATGCCGCCATTTCTTCAAGAACATATTCCTGCAAACCGGGATAAAACACATTGAAATCCGAATAAAGATCATCATAGTTTTCTTTTAGTTCTTCCACCGCTGTTTTCATGCCCGATCTGAATCCTGTACGGCGGTCCATTCCGTAAAAGACCCTGGCAAGTCCGTCGAAAGCGGCATAACCTACCAGCCAGTTCTGGGTGATTAAAAAAGGAAGTAACCTTTTTGTTTTTTGGGGTAAAAGATCATATCTGTCCAATAAGATACTGTAAACATGTCCTGCAAAAAGCGGCAAAGGTTCGCGGTGAAACCCGTTCCAGTTTTTGGCAAGGAAGTGATCGTAATAAATATCAATTACGATGCCCGAATATTTCCCGTAAGCGTCTCTGATCCTTGCCACACTTTTCCGGAACACTTCATGACGATCGGTAAAAACATCAATCTTCCGATGAAGCCGTATGCCCTGACGGATATCGCCTTCAAAATTCATCACCTCATTGCCTTTCACGGCATCGGCAACAAAATTGCCGAAAAGGATATCCTCGTTTTCACCTGAAAGATGGGCATGGGCCAGAAAATTCATCCGCGTTGCTTTGCCGGCAAAAGTAAGTAATCTCATCCAATTTAAATTCATTATAGATAGAGGGCGAAAATATGTTGCAGGAACTAAATTTGATAATTTTGCAATCGTTTGAAATCATCATAAAAACACTGAAACTATAAATATGGAAAAACTATTGTTACTCGGTGATGAAGCCATTGCCCAGGGCGCTCTGGATGCCGGAATATCAGGTGTTTATGCTTATCCGGGCACACCTTCAACCGAGATTACCGAATACATCCAGAGTTCAAAGCAATCAAAAGAAAATACGGTCAGGTCGCTGTGGTCAGCCAATGAAAAGACAGCCATGGAAACGGCAATAGGCATGTCCTATGCAGGCAAACGGGCCATGGTGTGTATGAAACATGTCGGATTGAACGTGGCTGCCGACCCGTTCATCAATGCATCCATTACGGGCGCCAACGGGGGGCTTGTCGTCGTTTCGGCAGATGACCCTTCGATGCACAGCTCCCAGAACGAACAGGATTCGAGATTTTACGGCAAGTTCGCCCAGATTCCTGTCATGGAGCCCTCCAACCAGCAGGAAGCTTACGACATGACCCGTTATGCTTTTGAGCTTTCCGAAAAAATGGGAGTCCCTGTTTTAATGAGGGTAACCACACGTCTGGCCCATTCCAGGTCGATTGTTTCACGAACGGATAAACCTTTGCAGCAAAACAGCTTACGCCTGCCTTCATCTCCGAAGCAATACATCCTGCTCCCCGTAAACGCACGAAAACAATACAACGGTTTGCTTCAGAAACAGGATATTTTCGAACAGGATGCCGCTGATTCGGGATACAATGTATTCATTGACGGGGACGACAAAAGCCTGGGGATCATTGCCTGCGGACTGGCCTATAATTATCTGATCGAGAACTTCCCTGATTTCAAAATACCTTATCCCGTTTTGAAGATTTCACAGTATCCCATTCCTGCAGACATGGTAAAAAAACTTGTTGACGAGGTGGAAGAGGTACTGGTGATGGAAGAAGGCTATCCGCTGGTTGAAGAGCTGTTGCGCGGCCTGCTCAACGAGGGTAAAAAGATCAGGGGCAGGATGGATGGCAGTCTGCCGCGTGCCGGTGAGCTGAACCCAAAACTTGTGGCCAAATCGCTTGGAATGGAAGTGCACAACGGATTTGATTTGCCCGGTGTACTTGTGGGAAGGCCCCCCCTGCTCTGTGACGGTTGTCCGCACACCGATTCCTTTCTTGCGCTTAATGAAGTGATGAAAAAATATTCACGGGGGCGTGTCTTTTCAGATATCGGATGCTACACTTTAAGTGCCCTGCCTCCGCTGGAATCTATTGACACTTGTGTTGACATGGGTGCTTCCATCACCATGGCCATCGGCGCCGCCGATGCGGGACTGGTACCTTCGATAGCCGTTATCGGTGACTCCACATTTACCCATTCGGGTATGACCGGACTGCTTGACGCGGTGAATAATCACTCTCCGATCACTGTTTTCATCCTCGACAACTCAACCACAGCCATGACCGGCGGCCAGCATTCTTCTGCATTAAACAGGTTAGATGACATCGTAAAAGGAGTGGGTGTCGATCCTGAACATATTCACGTGATCAAACCGTTGAGAAGACTGCATGAGGAAAACATGAAGATCATCAAAAAAGAAGTGGAATATGAAGGTGTTTCGGTCGTCATTGCCCGTCGTGAATGTGTGCAGACACTTGCAAGAAGGATGAAACTGAAAGCGCTGGAAAAAAAGAAAGCAAAGCAAACCGCTTCCTGATCGAATCTTTGCAAACCACATGAACAATAAATGAAAAAAACATGAAAAAAGATATAATTATTTCAGGTGTCGGCGGTCAGGGTATCCTGACCATTGCTGCCACCATTGGCACTGCCGCCTTAATTGAAGGACTTCACCTGAAACAATCCGAAGTACATGGTATGGCGCAGCGTGGCGGTGATGTACAGGCTCATTTGAGAATTTCATCCGGCCCCATTGCTTCCGACCTGATCCCCGAAGGCGAAGCAGACCTCATTATTTCTGTTGAACCGCTTGAATCACTGCGCTATTTCAATATGCTGAATACCGATACAGGATGGCTGATCACAAGCATGAACCCTTACAATAATATCAGCAACTATCCGCAGCTCGAGGAAATCCTGAATGCGATCTGGAAGCTTCCGAGGTACGTGACCATTGATGCCGAAAAAGTAGCCAAAGACCAGGGATCGATCAAAGCGGCCAACATTGTCGTGCTCGGGGCGGCTTCACCTTTCCTGGGACTAAAATACACTTCCCTTGAAAAGGCGCTGGAGAAAATGTTCTCGAGAAAGGGGCAGGATATGGTCACATTAAACCTGAAAGCATTAAAGGCCGGAAAGAACTATACTGAAAAACATACCTGATCGGTTTAACCGGAAAATCTTACTTTTGCTCCCGTTCGTTTTTTGACAGGAAATCTATGTTTAAAAATTCCCTTTATCTCTTTATTGCTGTTTTATTGCTTGTGCTTTCGTGCAGCCGGGTTGAAAGGGAAACCTCATCCGACGAAACAGGAGTCATTGCTCCGCCCGAACCGACGATCCTGTACGGTATTGCCGTTGACAGCCTGAACGTACTACAGGACAAGGTAAAAAAGAATGAGTTCCTGGCGGATATTCTTTTAAGATACGATGTCAGTTACGCCACCATTGATTACATAGCCCGCAAAACAAAAGACACATTCGATGTACGAAGGATCAGGAGGGGAAATACATATACCGTTATCCGAACCAATGACTCCATACCGAAAACACTTTATTTTGTTTATGAAATCTCTCCGACGGATTATATTTTATACGACTTTACAGATTCAGTATCTGCCTTATTAGGGCACAAAGAAATTGTCAAAAAGGTTGCGAAAATATCGGGCAGCATTCATTCATCCCTTTGGAATTCCCTTGTTGAGAAAGGAGCGGACCCGAATCTCGCCAACGATCTTTCGGAAATATACGCCTGGACGATCGACTTTTTCGGTCTTCGGAAAGGAGATGCTTACAAAGCCATTTACGAAGAACATTATGTGGACGGGCAGTATATCGGAATGGGAAAAGTTCAGGCGGCTTCTTTTGAACATGCCGGTAAAAAAATATATGCTTTTTACTTTGTTCAACATGATAAAGGCGACTATTTCGACGAAAAGGGAAACAGTCTTGAACGCACATTTCTAAAAGCGCCGCTGCGTTTTACACGGATAAGCTCGCGGTTTTCAAACAGCCGTCTTCATCCTGTCCTGAAGATCAGACGTCCTCACCACGGTGTGGATTACGCTGCCCCCATGGGTACGCCTGTACATTCGGTTGGCGATGGTACGGTGATCGCCAAAGGGTATCAGAAACGGGGTGGCGGCAATTACCTCAAGATCAAACACAACGGAACCTATACCACATCCTATATGCACCTGAACGGTTTTGCCAAAGGCATGAAAGTGGGCAAAAAGGTACACCAGGGTGATGTAATCGGTTATGTAGGCAAAACCGGGCTGGCCACCGGCCCGCACCTTGATTTCAGGTTTTACCGCAACGGCAAAGCCATTGATCCGCTGAAAGTGGAATCGCCACCCGCCAAACCTGTTGATCCAGCCTACCGCCCAACCTTTGACTCTGTTGTAGCTCATTATATTCCATTGCTGGATTCCATTCCGTAATACCGGTATAAGTATCAATTACACCGACCGGTTTGTCAGGGATTTTCTATGAAACTGGAATTTTCATTTTAAAAGAATGTTTTTGAACCTCTTCCCTGATATCACAAAAGTCAATTCTTCCTGTTTTATTGATATAATAAAAAAAAGCCGCCTCAAAATTGAAGCGGCTTTTAGATTATCGAATACAGATTTTCTTAGTGAACACCTGTTCTGGTATCCCAGAAGAGTTGTTTTCCCCAGAAGTCATCCACAACAGTTTCCAGTACCGGTGCGACATTGGCACTGTTCAGATTTTGCTCTGATACAGGATAAGGATAATGGAAAGGTCCTCTGTTGTGTTTACCGGGATCGTAAACCGTACCGGAAGCCGGAGGCATCGGCGGGAAGTCTGTTCTCCGCTGCTCAGCCCAGATTTCCTGACCTTGTTTGAACAAAGCAAGCCATTTTTGTTTGTAGATCTTGGCTCGTTTTTCATCCGTCGAACCCGTAAAGGCCACACGCGGTTCAGCCATGTAAGTGTCAAACTGATCTGTCATACCTGTCTCCTCGAAAGAAGCGTAAACACCATTGGTATATGCTGTTTCAGCATCTTCGGGTGTTGACCATCCGTTCAGTGCAGCTTCGGCAATGATGAATTCCACTTCGGCATAACGCATGAACCAGGTGAAACCTGCCGGATCATCACGATACATGGTACCGATCCTTGAAATGGTATCCGCACTGAATGCATTGTCGGGGGCTCCTTCAGGAGCGCCAATGTAAATCGTCGAAGCAGGATGCTGTGCAGTGTCAACAGGCAATGCATAAACAGGCAACCTTGGGTCGTTCAATGCGATCAAACTGTCAATCAATGTTTTGGCCATAGCATGGTCATCACGGCTTTCATGGTTTTCAGCCCAGGGCTCTTTGTAAGGAGCCGTACCTTCCCATTGCAAAACAGCTTCATCATCGCGGCTGGTGAAAATGGGATATTTACCCGGATCACCAAGAACTGTCTGAATTTCCTGCTGGGCTTTGCCGGCATTGACATTGGAAATCCTGATGGCAAGACGCAGACGCAGTGAGTTACACCATTTCTGCCACTTGTCCTTATCACCGCCATAGATAAAGTCACCGTCACCGATTTCGGTTTGTGCAGGCGGGAGTCCGGTAATGTTAAACTTACTGTTTGCGTCTTCCAGCCTGTTGAACAGGTCATTATAAATATCCACTGCCTTATCGTAAACCGGAGTCCAGTTATCGGCACTTTCTCCTGAAATAGCTTCCGAATATGGGATATCTCCCCACTGGTCAACGGCCATCTGCCATAAGAACACTGAATAAGTATTTGCAACAGCTTCCATATAAGGATTGTCAGCTTCAACGGCTTTATCGCGTATTTTGCTCAAATCCATCTGGACTCTGTAATAATCTCTCCAGGCGTTGTCCACTACATTGGAACGAAACTGATAACGTGCTTCATCAATGTAGAAGATCTTGGTAATATGACCTGCATAACTGAGGAAGTTATTCATACCCTGCCAGTCATCGTAAAACTGATCACCCGTATAAATAATGCTATTCCCCAGCAGGTTGGTCATCGGAACATCAACGGGGTTATTGGGATCGATGTTTTCCTCTTCCCAATACTTGGTACAAGACGTGGCGAAAAGCCCGATCAACAGCACCACCAATGTATAACTCAATATCTTTTTCATATTTCTATTTTTTTATAATTTCAACATTTACGATTAAAATGAAATCGAGAATTTGAGACCAATGGTACGTGATGGCGGCAATTGATATTGTTCAATTCCCATACCGGAGTTAGCGGTACCAAATCCTGTTTCGGGATCAATTTTTACATCATTCGACTTGCTGACAGCAAGCAATGCAACGTTGTGAGCATACAATGAAATATCAAAGCCTTTAACCACTTTCTGGTTGCTTAATGCCTTGACTGGCAATGAATAGCTCAGTGCAATTTCACGAAGTTTCAGGAAGGAGCCGTCAATAATGCTCCATTCATGTTTGCCGTAAGCATTATGGAAGAAACGCTCAGCCGACATGATATCGGTGTTGTCGGGATCATTCAGATCGGAGTTCAGCGGGGTACCGTCTTCATGAACAAATTGTTCATCGGTCATCACATTAACACCTGCAACAACTCCTGTTGCCCGAATTTCATCATCCGCTGTTTGTTCAAGAATACCTGAATACAAACCAAACATCTTGGTTACACTGAAAATATCTCCGCCTTTTCTGCCATCAAGCAGGATATTGAAATTGATCTGTCCCCATGATGAAGTATTTCCAAAGGTAAAACGGTTGTTGATACCATAATTAAAGTCCGGAACAACAGATCCGAGTTCCTGAAGGTCAGGTGTTGTCATGGGCCTGCCGGTACCATCTACGACAATACGTCCCTGGTCGTCGCGCAACCATGCATAACCTTTGATCACACCGAAAGTTTCTCCCGGGCGGGCTTCAATTGATAAACCTTTCCATGAACTTCCAATCTGGTAAGCTTCAAGGTCTCCGTAAAGTTCATTAACCGTATTTGTGTTTTTAGCCCAGTTCACATCAATGCTCCATGTGAAGTTTTTGCCTTTGATAATGTCAATATAAGCGCTGATCTCCATCCCTTTGTTTTCGACCTCACCGGCGTTGATCCATCTTGAGTCGAAACCCGTTGAAGTAGCCACATCAATTGCCAGAATCTGATCGAAAGTTTTTTCATCATAATAGGTGAAGTCAAGACCAACCCGTCCGCTCCAGAATTTGACGTTAAAACCAACTTCCCATGCTTTTTTAGTTTCCGGTTTCAGCCCATTATTATTCATCTGCCTCAGATAATGATAAAGTGTAACTCCTTCGAAAGCCGTACGTGACTGATAAAAGTTGTAAAGCGAATATGGAGCGGCGTCACCACCCACAATTGCGTAACTGGCGCGAAGTTTGAGATACGTCAGTCCTTTGGGGTTTACGTCAATCAGGTTTGTAAGAATAAAGGCCGCATTGAACGAGGGATAAGGATAGCTCCAGTTATCGGGCGGAAGTGTTGAACTCCAGTCGTTACGGAATGTTCCTCCTATGAAAATAAAATCCCTGAATGAATAATCAGCCTGAAGATAAATACTGTTGGTTGTCAATTTGGAACGGTACATATCCGTTATGGGGGTACCTTTGGCATTACCTACATCAAAGAAGTTGGGTACGGTAAGCTCATTGGCTCCCAGTTCATTGTAATCATAAGTATTATTACGGTAGTTACCTCCTAACATAGCTGTAATCCTGTGGATACCATCTTTACCAAAACTTTTGTCAAAATTCAAATACAGGTCAATGTTGTTTTCCTGGAAGTTTCTTTTCTGCTGCCAGAAATTACCGCCTTGGCTTTTGGATTCATTTGACATGTTATAGATTACATGTTTACGGGTTTCAGCCCAGAAGTCGGTACCCATCCTTAAATTCAGATTCAACCAGTTTGTGAAGTCATATTTTAAATTAACATTACCCATTATCCTGTCCCTGCGACGCGAAGTTGTATTACGATAAACCGTCCAGTAAGGATTATTGTGGTAATAATAAGACCATGTATAAGGTTTTCCGAACGGGTCAAGCTCACTCCAGTGGTCTTTCAATGATTGCATGTTCACCTGGCGTCCGAACCATGAACCCATTGACTGCATTACGTTATTGGGGTCGTAACCGTTACCGGGGAGGTTGCTGCTGTAGTTACTGACGTAAGTAACATTGGCAGAAGCCTGGAACCTGTCGGTCATTTTGTAATTTCCGGTAAAGTTTACTGAATTTTTATACATATCCGTGTTCGGGATAATACCCTGGACATCATTATAAATGTAAGATATCCTTCCGTTGGCTTTGTCAGTTCCGCCGAAAACCGAGATGTTGTGTGTCTGGCTAACTCCGGTAACAAAGAAGTCTTTTACGTTGTCGGGTTGCGAAACCCACGGTGTAGGTTCATAAACCGGAAGACCGTCTGCATCCAGAGTATAAGGGCTGTCGAACTGGGGAAGTTTCAGGCCGGCATCCAAACGCGGGCCCCAGCTTTCGTCCCAGCCGTCGTTAACACCACCCCAATTACCATCGTAATAAGAAAATGAGTTTTCCTGGCAATACTGCTGATACGAATAATCTTCTTCTGTCAGTCCGTTATCAGCAAGAAACTGACGGTAATCATATTCGCTACCGGCGGTAGCCTGTCCGTACTTATTCTGGTAATTGGGCAGGATAAACAAATTGCTCCATCCTACATTATAGCTGTAAGTAATCCCCAGGCCTTTGTTTTTCTGGCCTTTTTTGGTCGTGATCAGGATAACCCCGTTCAAAGCGCGGCTACCGTACAAAGCAGCAGCGGAAGCACCTTTCAGCACAGTCATCGACTCAATATTCTCCGGATCAAGGTCCATAATGGCATTACCGAAGTCGGTACCACCCCATTGGCTTACACTTGTGGAATAGTTACTTACGGGAACACCATCCACAACAAATAAAGGCTGGTTGTCGCTTCTCAATGAGCTGTTACCACGAATGGTAATACGTGTTGAAGCGCCCACAGCTCCACTGGCATTGGTAACCTGTACCCCGGCAACTCTACCGGTAAGTGCATTGATTACATTATCAGTTTTCGCCTGATCCAGTTGATCACCGCTGACATCCTGAACTGCATAACCCAGTGATTTCTTTTCACGGGATATACCGAGGGCTGTGACAACCACTTCGTCCATCTGCATCACGTCGGGTTCCATTGTCACATTGATCGTTGTCTGATCGGTTAGTGCAATTTCGACCGTTTTCATCCCCACGTAGGTAAACTGCAATGTTTTATAATGCGGTTTTACCTCCAATGAGTAATTGCCGTCGAGGTCAGTGGTAGTTCCCACCGTTGTACCTTTTACGATAACTGTAACACCGGGAATACCCTGTCCGTCTTCAGCACTAACAACCTTACCGCTGATCGTTCTTGTTTGTGCAGTTGCAACTTGCAAACCGGCCAAAAACAGGAACACCAGCAAAACTGTAAATTTCCTCATAATGTTAAATTTTGGTTATTAATATGATTTATTACTACTAAGATCCATCGGGAATCTTAAAAACAGGCGCAATTTATAGAATTATCTTCAAAATTAACAATTTTTATGAAAGAAATATTTACACTTTTTTAACAAAAAAAAACCGCCTCGTATTAAAACGAGGCGGTTTTGTCATTTAAAAAGATAAATCCTTATTTGGAATCCCACCAAACTCTCTTCCAAAGCGGTTCGTTGCCAAGGTCGGGGGTGTTGGTGTTATAAGACAGCGCATCGGTAGGATACGGGAATCTTCTCGGTATTTCCTGTTTCGATGCTACCGGATTGGGCGTCAGTTTTGGATAGCCTGTCCTTCTCCAGTCAACAAAAGATTCACTTCTGTATGTCAGGCTGATCCATTTTTCATTCATAATTGCTTCCATAAGCACGTTATCAGGAAGAATGTTAATAACGGAATCGTAAGCCTGATACCAGTCATCATTATATACACCATATTGATCGAGTGATGCTTTTATAGCTGCTTTAAAAGCATCTTTAGCCGGTGTACTATGACCCTGTGCTGCATGAGCTTCAGCTTTGATGAATTCCAGTTCAGCATAAGTAATAAACTGTGTAGGTGAATTATTGGAGGCTATTCCCGGTCCCGGATAAGATGCTCCGCTGAGAGGTTCTCCGGGAGGAGCGCCATAATAATCGCCTGCCGGAATGGTATCATTACCAATGAAAAGTGTATCCGGTATCGGAGCGGCAAATACAGGCAGTCTCGGATCTTTATGTGCTTTCAGGGTCTCAATTAATGTGTAGCACATACGAATATCGGCACGGTCCTGCATGAACAGATACAATGGGTTGGCATTGTTGTCGCTCGACGAGCTGTAATAATAATACATGTTTCCTTCATTGCTGTCAAAAGCTTTACCGGCATATTCCAGTGCTTTTGAATAAGCATCATTGCCATTCACTTTTGACAGGTGCAATGCATAACGGGCTTTCAGTGCCCAGGCAGCTTTTACCCATGCCGTAACATCATTTCCATAAATGATATCTCCATCCAACGGGATGATATTGTTCTCATCCGGTTGACTACACAGGCTGATTCCCTCGTCCAGCAAGCTCTGAATAGCAGAATAAATAGACTGTTGTGAATCAAAAACAGGTGTCAGGTTTTCTTTGCCCTGCAGTGCTTCTGACCAGGGAATATCATTCCATACATCTGTTGAATATCCCAGTAACACTGCCTGAAGGATTTTTGCCACACCTTCAAAATGGGGCGACTTGGTTTCCTCGGCCTGTGCTTTCAGAATGATCTGCTTGGCATCCATCAAAGCGCCTGCATAAACAGAGTTCCACATATTATTTACATCGCCCGAGCGAAGGATGTAAGCACCTTCAGCCTGGCTTTGACGTGATACACCGCTGGTTTGCTGAATCCACATGGAAACTGTCCGCGTATAATCGTTCGCACCGACTACATCGAATGCAGTACGTGCCTCAACGGATGGCAGTAACAGGTTCATCGGCACATCCACCGGCCGGTTGGGGCTGATATTCACATCGGGATCGATCCAACTGCTGCATGAGCTCAATATACCCACCAACAAGATGAACAATCCAGTTTTCATTAAAATTTTATTTTTCATGATCTTCATTTTTTTCGTTTTAACCATTATTCATTTTGTTTAAAATGCGAACCTTAAACCCAGCAAATAAGTCTTGGTTCCGGGCATATCAAAATAATCCATACCCTGGGCATTACCGGCACCCAGCAAACTGGTGTTGGGGTCAATACCGGTATAAGGTGTGCTCAGGAATAAATTCCTTCCGGTGAAATAAATTTCCAGGTTGTCAACAAATGAATCTTTCAACAATTTGTTAAATGAGTAAGAAACCGTAAGTTCTTTCATTCTTATCCAACCGGCATCCTGAATGTAATCCACTGTGGGGCCGGTAAATCCACTACCTTCAAGGTTTGTAGCCCAGTTTTGTGCCCAGTCGGGATCACCCTGTCCGGCTACGTTGATGTCGTTGGGAGAACCGTCTGAAGCTTTCACGCCAGGATAAATATAAACATCATCATCACGATATTCCGTGTTGGCTGATGCACCAAAGTAGTTCAAAGCACCCAGTGTACCGTTCCACATCTTGTTTCCATCGCGGAAATCCCAGAGTGTGTAAATATTCACACCGAAGAATGAGAATGCTGAAGAAATGCCCATGGTCCATTTCGGTGTTGCCCTGCCTAAGGGAACAAGTTCATAGTTTCCTGTCGGCCAGCCGTAACCCGGGCTGTTGGGATCATCATCAATGATCACATTGCCATTGTCATCCCTGAACCAGTCGTAACCGTAAATTGTCGGGTAAGACTGATCGACAACCGCACGAATCTGCGGATCGGTGAAACCGCCTAGGAAAATAGCATCTACATTTTCAGCAAGCTCTGTTACCGTATTTTCGAATTTCGAGAAATTCACGGTCACATCCCATGTAAAGTTTTTGGCTTTAATGATGGTTGCATACAGAGTAGCATCAAAACCGATGGATGTCATACTGGCTGCATTGATATACATGCTGCTATATCCTGTGGAAGGATCAATATCAACAGGCAGCAACAAATCCGTACTGTTATTATTAAAATAGGTAAAATCAATACCCAACCTGTTGCTGACGAATTTAAGGTTTGTTCCTATCTCGAATGTTGTTGTCTGCTCAGGCTTCAGTTCATCATTGCCTACCTGGTTGCTTAAAGTATAAGCATTGTATGATGCGCCATTTGTATTGATCGGGAAGTTAACACCAAAAGGACTAACCCATCCGTCGCTGACACCGGTTTGTCCGTAATAAGTTAAAGTATTATACGGTCCTGCATCACGTGCCGTGATGGCATAGGAAGCAAAGATTTTCCAGTAAGGTAATGCTTTGGAATCCTGTAATCCCGGCAACTCGGTGATTACCCAGCTTGCATTGAACGAAGGATAGAAGAATGAATTATTCTCTTCAGGCAAAGTGGTTGACCAGTCGTTACGACCCGTCACATTCACGTAAAGCATTTTCTTCCATCCGAAACCGATGTCAAAATAAACACTCATCAATCTTTTCAGGCTTTGAATATTACCGGTTAACACATTACCTGAGTTACTCAGATTATAAAAATTAGGAATTGATAATCCGTTACCTTGTCCGTAAACATACTGCCATGATGTTTCATTCATATTAAAACCGACAGTCAGATAAGTGTTCCAGTTTTCTCCAAAATCGTGGTTCATATAAGCAATAACATCCTGGTTGATGTCACGGTTCACCGTATTACGTTCGAATACCATTCCAGGAGGCGATGTACGTGAGTTAATTGCAATCCAGCTATTTACCTGCTCGCTGTACCAGTCAACACCCGGACGATACATGAAGTGTAACCACTTGGTTGGATACCAGTCAAACTGGATGTTACCGATCAGGCGATTGACTTCGTCAACCCAGGTATTCTGATTGGAAGTCCAGTAAGGGTTGTCATAACCGCCACCGTGACGGTAATTCCTCTGGGTTCCGTCAGGGAAAATATAACCGGCAGCATTGTTGAAGGAAGGCGGAGTTCTTAACAATCCCAGCATAACACCGGATGTGTTTGAACCCTGCTGGATCCTGTTGGCTTTATTAATAATGTATAAACCATTACCGGAAATTTTCCATTTCTTCCCCAAACGGGCTGAACCGGAAAGTTTAAAAGTGTTTCTCCTGAAGTTGTTGTTCGGAACAACACCTTTATCCTGAACATCGGAAACGGAAGCATAAAAATTGGCTTTATCCGTACCGCCGCTCAGACTCAGCGAGTTGTTGAAGTTAACACCTGTCTGGAAGAAATCAAACTGATCATAAGGGGATACCTCATAAGCCTGTCCGTTGTCCAGGGCAGCCTGATATCGTGGATCATCTTTGTAAACGAGGTCTCCGTCCACATCAAATCCTTTGTAAGGGCTGTTTTCCCATGCATCATCTTTCACCCATCCGGTTTCGGTCAAATTGGGTCCCCACGAAGCAAAGAATCCTGAATACCACTGGTGTCCCCATCCCTGACCGAATTTTTTATTCAGGGCCGGAACCTGGCTGATTTTGCTCCACTGTATTGATGAGGAGAAATTCAGGTTTACCATTTTGCCTTTACCGGCTTTACCTTGTTTGGTCGTAATCTCAATTACACCGTTGGCACCACGGATACCGTAAATCGCTGAGGCAGCACCGCCTTTCAGCACTTTTACACTTTCGATATCCTCGGGCGGGATATCCAGTGCACGGTTACTACGGGCAACACCTGCCACATCACCGCTCTGGAATCCGTCAATATCACGGGTTGTCGAGTTGTCGATCGGCACACCGTCAACAACAAACAGAGGCTGGTTTTCTCCGATAATCGAAGTAGCACCCCTGATGGTAATACGTTGAGCAGAGTTGGCAGCACCACTGGACCCGGTGATCTGCACACCGGCAACACGACCGGCCAAAGCACCGATTACATCCTGTGAGCCTGATTTCTCAAGTTCTTTGGAGCTGACATCCTGCACGGTATAGCCCAATGCTTTTTGTGATTTTGGAGTACCGATAGCCGTTACCACGACTTCGTCCATCTGCAGGACATCCGGCTCCATAGCCACATTAATTGAACTCTGATTACCAATGGCGATTTCCACTGTTTTCATACCAACATACTGAAAGATAAGCGTCTTGTATGACGGCTCCACCTCCAGGGAGTAATTACCGTCTAAATCGGTAACCGTCCCCACGGCTGTACCTTTCACCATAACAGTTACTCCAGGAATACCCGTACCATCTTCGGCATTGGTAACCTTACCACTAATTGTTCTTGTTTGTGCGTTTGCCAGTTGCAAACCCGCCATAAACAAGAACACCATCAAAATTGTAATTTTTCTCATAATGATAACTTTTGGTTGATGATATTATTTAAAAATTTAACTTTAGATTCATCATAGAATCCTGAATTAAGCCGCAATTTATTAATAATTATTCAATACTGACTAAATATTAACATAAAAAACCATTCAATCTCCGTCAATTAAGACACGTTCTAAACAATTTCTGATATTTATTATACTGTTTCTTAAAATTTATGAGGTATAAAGGTAAAAGAAACCATGTGTTCTATGTTGTTTTTCGTTATCAGTTCAATATTTTAAAATTTAACAAAAGTATCACCCACAACCCAAACCCGAGAACTAAACCTGTAAAGCTAAACTCATGTTGAACAAAGTAATTTACGCCAAGTTGTAAAAGATAACTCAATGTAAAAATATAAAATCCTGATCTTTTTCTGCGTAAAAGCTGTATTGCACTGAGTACAAGTCCCGCATATAAAACCATCTGAAGGATAACCAGCAGATAAAAACTCTTTCCCGAGAAATCGTCATAGCCCCAGTTCAGGACAAATGCCCTGTTGGATAACGAATACATAAAAACGGTAAAAAATAAAAGAAAACCCAGAATACTCTCCACGAGTATTACTAAAGAGGTAAGCCTGTAAAAGAAGGGCAAGCTTATTTGTTTAACATTTCTGACAACCGGTTCGAAGGTCATAAGTTGCTATTTCATAAACTGCAAATTTCGATAGTATAAAAGTATAAAAATTATTGAAATTAACAAAGGAATAACAGGGAAAGGTGCCCCCGGTATATAAAATTCATAAATGATCAGCAACAATATCTGCGCGATGGCATAAAAATGAAAGCCCGTTTTGTTCATTTTCCACATCATCATGGCGCCGAGAAGCGAAATAAAATAAAGGATACCCTGGAAAAGGAAAAACTCAGGTGCGATGCTCATCACCATATTAAAACTTTCCATCTCCACAGTCCCTTCCATAAAACCCAACTGGCCGGATTCAAAAACACCTTGTATAATATCATATAAGAAAAACAAAAGCAGGTTGGCAAAAAATGACAATCCGCTTCCGATAAACGTCAGAATACAAAGTACCGTTAACAATACAGGTCTTTGTGCATTATTTTCCCGTTGCTGGAAATTGCTTTCCATTTTTTTTGAGTTTTGAGTTCGGAGTTTTGAGTTCAGAGTTTTGAGTTCGGAGTTTTGAGTTCAGAGTTTTGAGTTCAGAGTTTTGAGAATTTCTGATTTCTATT
>JAOZOO010000001.1:63982-66095 GCA_029933225.1 Bacteroidales bacterium
GAGTTTTGAGTTCAGAGTTTTGAGTTCAGAGTTTTGAGAATTTCTGATTTCTATTTTCCAATTCCACCTACTGCACCAATTGCAACAAATGCAACAACTTTAACCCAGACGACCCACTTCTGCCTCAACTTCTTTCAGAATCTCGCAGGATTCCACCAGTTTTTTCATCGTGTTGTGATCTTTGTGCAAAGGCCTGTCAATATCGAGGAATTCCACATATTTTCTGATCACATCATGCGCTTTTTTCACACCTTTTCCAAATTTGTAATCCCTGAAATCGAGTGCCTGGGCAGCCGCCATGAATTCAATCCCCAGGATACCGTAAGCGTTATCCAGAATCTGGAAATTCTTGATGGCCGTATTCATCCCCATGGAAACAAAATCTTCCTGGTCGGCAGCCGCGGGAATGGACTGAATGCTTGCCGGGGCCGATAATATCCTTTGCTCGACGATCTGCATGTCGGCTGTGTACTGACTCAGCATCAGCCCGGAAAACATACCTGCTCCCTTGGAAAGAAATGCAGGCAGTCCGGCGCTCAATGCCGGGTTATTCAGCCGGTTCATACGTCGTTCCGAAAGCACGCTAACCATGGTGATGGCTGCGCCTGCCATATCCATCGGTAAGGCCACCGGGCTTCCCTGGAAGTTGGCGCCCGAGAGCTGCAGGTTCTCATCGGGGAAGAAAACAGGGTTATCACCCACCCCGTTCAGTTCGATTTCCACCTGCTCACGCGCATAGGCCAGTGCATCATGGGCCGTACCGATCACCTGCGGCGTTGATCTCATGGAATAGGCATCCTGTACCTTGTGTTTGATCTTTCCGGTTTTCAGGTCACCGCCTTCTATCAGTTTGCCGATGGCAACAGCGGAACGTATTGCTCCTTTAAACCCTCTGACTTCGTGGAGTTTGGCCGTGTAAGGCCCCATGTTGGCTTTCAATGCTTCGAGTGACATGGCGGCAGCTATCTCGGCCTGCTTGAGCCAGTTATTGGCGTCGTACAGGAACAGGGCGCTCATGGCTGTGAGCACGTTAGAACCATTGATGGTTCCCAGGCCGTCGCGGGCATGAAGGCCGGGGATTTCAATTCCTGCTTTAGCAAAAGCCTCTTTGCCTTCGAGCAGTTCACCTTTATAAAAAGCCTGTCCTTCGCCAAGCAGCAGCAAAGCAATCTGCGACATGGGCGCCAGATCACCGGAAGCGCCCACCGACCCTTTTTTACAAACATAAGGGGTAACTCCCTTGTTGAGCATTTCAACAAGCGTTTGCGTTATAGCAGGACGAATTCCCGAATTGCCGTGGGCATGCACGTTGATCCTGCCCAGCATGGCCGCCCTGACATGGTCTTCAGGCATGGCTTCGCCAATACCTGCCGCATGGTTATAAATAAGGTATTTCTGAAAATCCCTGACCTGTTCATCATTCAGGACAATTTCAGAAAACTCACCGATACCCGTGTTTACGCCGTACATGATCTCGTGCGCTTCGATTTTCTTTTCCAGCATTGCCCGGCATTTTTCAATCCGCCTGACTGCCTGCGGGTCAAGTTCAACCTTTTCACCATGACGTGCAACTTTTACAACATCTTCAATGGTCAGGCCCGAACCTTTTATTATTAATGTCATAATTCGATTATTTTTAAAGAAGGTTATTAAGTTATTTTAAGCTTGCGAAGTTAAGAAATCGTTGCATAGAACAGTTTATTATTTACTTTTGCGCGACTTTTTTTTAACATCAAATTTTTGACCGGTATGCATCCTTCAGAATTGGAAAATATTGAATCCGTAGTTTCAGTTATTGAAAAAGAAACAGCAGTGTTGCTTTATTTTTACAGTGACCATTGCGCGCCTTGCATCAGTCTGCGTCCAAAGGTGATGGATTTGGTCCAAAAGGACTTTCCAAAAGTTTCGGTTTATCTTGTCAACTCTGAAAAACATCCCGAAATTGCCGCTTCATTTAACAGTTTTTCTAATCCGACGTTAATCCTGTTCTTTGACGGAAGGGAATACCGCCGGATGAGCAAATACATCTCAATTCCCCAGCTTGCCGGTGAAATTGCCCGGCCTTATGAAATGATTTTTGAGGAGATTGAGTCCTGAGTTTTGAGTCTTGAGT
>JAOZOO010000001.1:66195-99268 GCA_029933225.1 Bacteroidales bacterium
CGGCCTTATGAAATGATTTTTGAGGAGATTGAGTCCTGAGTTTTGAGTCTTGAGTATTGAGTCTGGAGTTTGGCAATGATATAAGTTGGACAATTTAACCAAATCAACTAATATACTCACCTCTTCACAGTATCTGTTTTCCATTAACCATTTTCCATAACACCACTCACTGCAACCACTGCAACATCTGCCCCCGTTGCACCAACCTCAAATTTCAAATTTCTGAATTCTGATTTCAGATTTCCCCCTATCCCTGGATTAGCCTAATCAGTTCGGAAAGCACCTCTTTGGTCTGTTCGCCGGTTTCCATATCTTTCAGTGTGTAATGACCTGCTTTCATTTCTTCCTCGCCGATCAGCATCACATAATGAACACCCTTGCGATTGGCATACTGCATTTGTTTTTTCATTTTGGCCGCATCGGGATACAACTCGGCGCTGATGCCAGAATTTTGAAGCACTTCCAGCACGCGCAAGGCAAATTCGCTTTCTTTTTTCCCGAAATTGGCCAGCATCACCTCAGTGGTTCCTTTCTGATGTTCAGGAAAGAGGTTCATCTCTTCCAGCACGTCATAAATGCGGTCGGCGCCGAAAGAAACGCCTACCCCCGAAACGCCGGGAAGACCAAAAATCCCGGTCAGGTCATCGTACCGGCCACCACCGCAGACGCTTCCGATGTTCACATCTTTTGCCTTAACCTCAATGATGGCCCCCGTATAATAGTTTAATCCGCGGGCCAGGGCCTGGTCAATCTCAACATCTGCTTTGATCTCTACTTTTTTCAGATAATCAACGATCTCCTGCAATTCATTGGTTCCCTGTGACCCGGAAGCTGTCCCTCCCACAAGCTCTTTCAGACAGGTGAGTCGTTTTTCATTATCACCGCTGAGATTGATGATGGGTTCCAGCATGTTGATGTTGTCTTCCGATAATCCCCGCTGACGCAACTCTTCGTAAACGTTTTCAATCCCGATTTTGTCGAGTTTGTCAATGGCCGTAGTGATGTCGGTTAGCTTGTCCGGTGCATCGATCACTTCGGCAATACCGGTCAGCACCTTGCGGTTATTCAGCTTGATGACGATCTCTATTTTCAGCTTTTTGAAAATATCGTCAATCATCCGGATGAGTTCCACTTCGTTCAGCAATGAATCCGAGCCAATCACATCCACATCGCACTGATAAAACTCGCGGTACCTCCCTTTCTGCGGCCGGTCGGCACGCCAGACAGGCTGTATCTGGTAACGCTTGAAAGGAAATACAATATCGTTGCGGTGCTGAACCACGTACCTCGCAAAGGGGACGGTCAGGTCGTACCGTAATCCCTTTTCCGAAATGGAAAAAGTGATTTTATTGATGTTGCCGGCTTCAACATCCCCGGGGGTGATGTTCTTTAAAAAATCGCCCGAGTTCAGTATTTTGAACAGCAACCGGTCACCTTCCTCTCCGTATTTTCCCATGAGGGTGGAAAGGTTCTCCATGGCCGGTGTTTCAATGTTCTGATATCCATAATGCTGGAAAACATTACGAATGGTGTCGAAGATGTAATTCCGCCTGACCATTTCTTCCGGGGAAAAATCACGGGTACCTTTGGGTATGGAAGGTTTTTGTGCCATATTTTAATTTGTTGAATGATTGCCTGTTTTGGCAGGGCAAAAATAAGAAATCGGAGCAACTATCGGGTTATATTTAAAAGTGAAATTCCGAATACCTTTCTTTCATCTCGATTGGGTAATTTCCTGCATAAACATTCCCGAGATAACCGTCGAT
The DNA here is from genome assembly GCA_029933225.1 of Bacteroidales bacterium. Lineage (GTDB taxonomy): Bacteria > Bacteroidota > Bacteroidia > Bacteroidales > F082 > JAADID01. Next base: position 67,962 of record JAOZOO010000001.1, read on the forward strand.
GGCTATTTTGTCGCCTGTGTGAAATTCATGTTCATTCAACCGGCACAGTTTTTCATCATCATGAACCACCAGACTCGTGCAGTTGACCACAGCCGTTTTTCCCAGTCTCACTGCGGTAACGGCAGCATGGGAAGTAGCGCCTCCCTTGGCCGTGAGCAACCCGTCCGTGTCAAAGATCATTCCGATGTCGTCCGGTACGGTATCGGGACGAACAAGAATAATGTTATTGTCTTTGTGTTTTTTCCGCAGCATGGCAATATCACTTTCATTAAATGCCACCCTGCCGTTCATAGCACCCCCTCCGATGCCGATCCCTCTTCCGGCAAACGTCATTTGATCCATCGGTAAAACAAAAACTTCTTTTGCCTGATGTTTTGCCATATCGAGGTCTCTTATTTGCAAAATAAACAGGTCGTCCGGGTTCCCCGATTCAAAAGTAAATTCAATTTCCTGCGGGGCATAACCCAGGTCTTCGGTAAGTTTTGTGGCCAGTGAATGAAGCTTTTTGTAAATTTCAGGATACAACTCCTCGAGTGAATAAATCTCGGTGTGGTCGTTGATCTTCTGGCCTTTGCTTACCGGCAGCGGTTTTACCAGACCGGCAACAATATCCTCACCCTGACTACAAAGGGTAAAGTCGCCGTAAAGATTAACACCTTGCTGTTTCTTTTTCGGGTTCTGCGTAAACAACACACCCGTTCCGGAGAATTTGCTGAGATTTCCAAAGATCATCTTTTGAATGACCACGGCGGTACCCCATTCATCGGCAATCTGAAGATGCTTACGATAGACCTGTGCCCGTTTTGATGACCACGAGCCGAAAACAAGATTGATAACGGAAAGCAGTTGTTTAAAAACCTCCTGCTCGAATTCAATATCATTGTCGATCAGCAATTGTTTGTAAGCCATCGCTATTTCTTTCATGGCGCCCGGGGTGAACTCCATTTTCTGGCTAACATGATATTTGCTCTTAAAATAGGTAATCACCTCATCAAATACGTCTCTGTCCAGGCCATAAGCCATACCCCAGCTTTGAAGCAGCCGCCGGTATGAATCCCATGCCGACCAGGCAAACTCTTTATTTTTCCCCAGTTCTTCCGTCACCAGATCATTCATCCCGACATTTAAAAAAGTATCCATGGCGCCGGGCATGGAAATGGCTGCCCCCGACCGCACCGACAAAAGCAACGGATTCTGGGGGTTCCCGAATTGTTTTCCCGCGTTTCTTTCAATCAATCGTAAATGTGACCGGATAAGTTCACGGATTTCTTTTTTTAATTCTTCATGTTTGTTAATGGTATCATTACGCCGGAAAACCTCGGTTGTTAAAACAAACCCGGGCGGAATAGGAAAACCCTCGATCCGGAGTTTTTTTAAATGATAAGCTTTGGAACCGAGATACACTTGGTTGTCAACCAATGGATTGGGAACCCGTAAACGGGTGATGACCAGATCGGAATTGTAAGACATGATCTCATCAATCATTTTTGGCGGCAGGTTGTCTGCCATTTTACCCAACGACTCGAGAATGCGTGACACAAAATTATCCAAAGGTTGAATCAGAAAACCACCGGCAATCACATCCCGGTAAAATGTTTCGGAAGTCCTGTTAACAAGTTCTACTTTTTGTCTTTCCGTCAATTTGTTTTCAGGATCATAAAGCTGTGGAATGACAATCTGAAGCGGAATCTCGTAAGTTTTTAAAAAATGTTTGATGATTATCCGTTTGATGTCCTCGGCAATAAACTGGAAAATATTGATGTACTGGTCGAAAGAAAAACTTTTTGACTGAAGGCTGAATTTTAACATCAGCAGGTTGGCATTAAAACTCTGGTTAGTGATTCCGTCCAGTTCCAGTCCCTCGCGGAAGTATTCCAGAATTTCATAGATATCGCTCAGCGTTTTTGCCGAAATATAACTCAGGTTGATACGCGAAACCACTTTTTCCATCAGCCGCGTGGTCACATGCTCGAGCCGGAAAGTAAGTCCAAGCGCTTCGAATTTCGGCTCCCTGTAAACACCGTACATCGAAGGTATTCCAATGGCGATGTGACGCTTGTGGTAGATATTTTCCCAGCTCTGGCTGGGTTTAGGGTTGAAAATGATTGCTTTCAAACGGTTCATGAACGAATAGATCAGTTTCAGTGATCTCTCAAAATCATCATTGTCGAGCGCCGTACCCAGCTTTTTGATCTCGCTTTCTTCGATGAAGGAATACCGTCGCAACAAATGCGTAATATCAACGGTTTCAAAAGAATACTTTTCTTTCAGGTAGGCATACAGAATCTTGATATCGCGCAGCCTTTCAAGGTCACGCTGGTTAGTTTCGGTAAGTTTTTCCAGTATCTCTTCATATTCTTTGTCTTCAATGCGTAGCAACTCGTCGGGGGTATAACCCGATATCTTACACATTTCAACAACCATCCTGTGGATGGGTGCAAACCACTCGCTCTTTTTATCTATTGAGTTATACACATTTTTGGGCAGCGAACTTTTCAGCGCTTCCAGCTTGCCATCGCACCAGAAACGGAATACTTTTTTGGTCAGATCAATCAGTGTATTGTTGCTTTCGGTATGTACCTGTTTGCGCAAAAAGTGGACAAGTTTATCCTTACGGTGCGATATTTCGTCTATTGTGGTCGTCACATTTCTGATCTCACCTTCAGCGCCAATCTCATTGAAAAAAACCGGAAAGATCCTCGTCAGTTGTTTTACCTTCTTGTAAAAAGGTGCGATGTTGGAGTTAAGTATTTTGGTGATGTCCCGCTGGAAGAGGTCGGTATCACTGATAAATATCCCGCCGAGTTGAAGGTTTACAATGAGTGTGGACAACAGCCTTTCCATTTCCGACCCGGAATATTCGATAAGCTCAAGCCACACCCTGATGTTCTTGATGTGATTGGGATTGACCGACAGTTGCCAGTCCTCGTTAACATAAACGATGCCGGGCGTTTCAAAACCGAAATTGATCAATTTGTTCTCGAAATAATAAATGAGCTGATTGTCGTTGTTCTCTTTTGAAATATCGATCACCTTTTTACCCACGGTCAGCAGCATGTCCAGCACAGAGGAGCCGTATTCTTTTTTTAACTCCTTTGCAAAATCGAATATCCGGTCAATGAAGGTCTTGAGATCTTTCGGGTCGATTTCATCGATGGTGTGCACCAGCATGTTGTTGAGTTTCCATATCAGCCGTTCGCGCCACTGTTCCATGCCCTGAAGATGCATCAGGTAAAAAATGAAATAGAACTTTCCGACAAACGAAGCAAACATATCTATCGTCAGGGCGAACCATTCTGCAATTTCATCGAAATCGGGCATTGCTTCCGTCATCTCTTTCCATGTTACGGCGTCGTTGAGCTTTTGTCGTAACGAGCTAAACCAGGGCTTTCCGATCCTGTCGATCAGTTGTTTTTTATCAACGGAAAGAATTTCCTTTTTTTCCTCTAACCAAGATTCAACGTTCGAGTTTTTTTCCCAAAACCGGATGTTTTCTTCATAAATGGCCTTGGTTGTTTCAAACAACTGCGCAGAAAAGGTCTTCGATGAAGCTATATCGCCCATGTATCTTTTAAAATACTTCAAAGACAGGATGAAGCTGTACGGGTCTTTTTTAAATGCCTGCCGGATGGTATCGCAATTGTAGCTCACCAGATCGTTGAAATCTTTTTTTTCAGAAAAAATCTTCCGGGTGAATTCCAGCAAGGTTCTGATGATCATCACATGCAGGTCGCTGTCGCCTTCCGTAAGCAGTAAATTCCGCATCATCTGAAGAGGGATTTTAAATGCTTTTACCGGGTCTTCCCTTCCGATATAAAACCAGTAATCGGTCAGTAAAATGCCCCTCAATTCCTCGGCAACAAACTTTTTATTGGAAAAAGGATGCTGATATTCGATTATGCAATCGTTTGCACGTTTATTGATGCCAAAGTATTTTTTTGACAGGTCTATAAAGTCTTGATATTCAGGTAATATTTTTATGTCTTTGTAACGTGTTTCTGCAAGGTTGGCTTCAAGAGCTTTCGACACCAGTTTTTCTTTCATGAAACGTTTTTTTAGCGTTTTTTAACAATTTTTTATTATACTTTTGACAAGCAAAAAATAAACCTTACAAAGATAAGGTAATGATAAAATCAAAAAAGATTGTTTAACTTAAAGTTTATAAACCATGACAAAGATCAAAATAGGAATAAACGGTTTCGGACGCATCGGAAGGAATGTGTTCAAATTAATACTTGAAAGAGATAACCTGGAAGTTATAGGCATCAACGACCTCACCGACACTAAAACACTTGCCCATTTGTTAAAATACGATTCCACCCAGGGGAAATTCAACGGCACTGTTACGCATACTGATACGGCTCTTGTGGTCAACGGAAAAGAATATCCTGTGTTTGCCGAAAGGATGCCGTTAGATATTAAATGGAATCCGGCTCCGGATGTTGTTGTTGAATCCACCGGCATTTTCCGCCAGCGCGAAAGCAACAAAGGCGGATATGGTGACCACCTGAAAAACGGCGCCAAAAAAGTGGTGCTGACCGTTCCTGCCAAAGATGAAATTGACCGCATGATCGTCCTCGGTGTAAATGACAATGAGCTCCGTGACGAAGACCAGTGTGTATCCAATGCTTCCTGTACGACCAACTGTCTGGCGCCCATTGCCAAGGTGCTGAACGACCGGTTCGGTATCGAGAACGGTTTCATGACCACCATTCACTCCTATACCAACGACCAGCGTATCCTCGATGCACCACACTCCGATTTGAGAAGAGCCCGCTCGGCAGCCGTATCGCAAATACCCACCACAACAGGCGCCGCCAAGGCAGTGGGAAAAGTTATCCCCGACCTGGCCGGGAAATTAGACGGTCTGGCTGTCCGCGTTCCCACGCCGACAGGTTCCCTTGTTGACCTTGTTGCCAATCTGAAAACGGAAGCCTCCAAAGACGAAATAAAAGCCGCCATGAAAGAAGCCGCCGAAGGCCCGATGAAGGGTATCCTTGAGTATGCCGAAGACCCGATCGTTTCGGTGGATGTTATTCACAATTCGCACTCATCAATATTTGATTCGGAAAGTGTGATGGTTCAGGGAAAAACCGTTAAAGTGTTATCATGGTACGATAACGAATGGGGTTACTCGGCCCGCGTGGTTGACTTGATCGAGAAGCTGAATTTTTAAGATAATCTACATCTAATAAAAGCCATCCTGCAGGGTGGCTTTTTTTCTACTCTTACGTATGCACTTTGTCCTCGTTTGCAACGAGACAAGTTTATGCATTGCACCTGAAATACAGCTTATTTGCTGTAAATATGCATGTTGGAAGCATTACAAATGCAGGAGATAAAGCATCCTCGTTGCAAACGAGGATGAAGTTGTGGAAAAAGATCATAATCAATCAGCGAAAATCTGCATCTGATAAAGTCGGCAGTCGGCAATCTTCAGTCAACAGTCGGCAGTCAACTGTTATTTAAAAAATCATAATCAATCAGCGAAAATCTGCATCAAATAAAGAAAATCTGCATCAGATAAAAAACCTGCGTCAACAGGTTACCGGAAAAGGGTTACCGATCCTTTTAACGTCATTTGTTCCAGTCCGTTGATTGTGATGATATATACCTCGCAGGTATAAAAATAAACGCCGGCAGGACAATCCTGGTTGTTGCTCTGGTTTTTACCATCCCACTTGATCATTGGGTCATCCGTCGTAAACATGAGTTGCCCCCATCTGTTGAATATTCTCATATCCACCCGATCAACATTCACATACGGATTGATGGGCCCGCCTTCGAGACATCCCATTGGTACAAGAAAGTCATTCTTTGTATCATTGTTCGGTGTAAAAACATTGGGCAGACAATATGGCGGGCACGTGTCGTAATCCACACAGACCGTATCGCTCATCTCACTCACATTACCGGTTGAATCGATGGCTGTAACACTGTAACACCCCACCACATTCTGCATATCTTCATCAATCCAGCTCGTATCATAAGGATTGTCGATCGTTTTTATCAGTTCCATTTCTTCACCTTTCGTACCGGTAAAATAAATCTCATACCGGGCAACATCCTGGTTACATGAATCGTAAGGTAATATCCACATCAGGGTATTGGTGACCTCTTCACAATCGGTTTCCACGGTAAGAACAGGCTTACAGGGTGGAATATTATCAATGGGTTCATCGCAGGCTATTTGCGAAAAGTTGATCAACGGATCGAGCAATCCCGGCAGGGAATAATGTCCGACCGATTTAACAAAATAACAATACCGTTGTCCGTTTTCCAATTCCTGGTCACGATACATTCCGAACAAAGAGGAGCCAATGGAATCATACACAGATTCGCCGGGGCTTTTTCTGTAAATTGCATAATACTCATTTTGCCAGGGCACAACAGGCAACCAAATCAGCTTGATCTCCATATCTGTGGGTTCGGTTTGAATAAATATAGAAGATGCCTTCTGCGAGCTCCCGATATAGCCAATCGTCAGACTTTCCAGATCAACCTGATAAACATAAGGGCCGTCATTGGTATTCATATTCACCGACTTATCCTTATATGTCGTATCGTTCAGGCCGGGCAGTTCGGTAACTTTCTGCGGGTTATCCCAGTTCAGCCCGTTGTTGCGCTGAAGCACATATTTATAAGGTCCGGGATACTGGATTGTATCTAATTCCGTCGGCTTCGACCAGGCCACCAGCACATTCCCGCTTTGCAGGTTCAGACTATCATTACTTACATTTGTAATAATCGGAACATCCCGTTTCAGGTAGGCACAGGCTTCATTGGACGCGCGGCTTTCGGCTTCATCATTAAAAAAGGCAGTAACCCGGTAACAATAATTGATCCCGTGTACCAGGCCGATACCTTCATTATCATCCCTGAAGGTAGTATCGTCGATGCCTTCCAGTGTTTTTATCAGCCTGAATCCGGTATAGAACGGCACACCCGTCTCACAATAGCCGGGCTCCCAGCCCGACGGCCCGCTACGCCGGTAAACCTTATATCCCGTGACATTCTTACAGACACTTTTATTCCATTGCAGGTTGATCCCGTTTCCAAGCGATTCCGCTTCCAGATTTTCGGGTGGCGGAGCAATCACACTGATAAAAACCGTTTTAAAATTCACCAGACTGACCGGGAAACCACTGTCCCTTGCTTTAAAAATAGCCGAGTAAGGTTTGAAACGTACATGAGAACAGGTTGTCGGCCAGTTAAATGTAGTGGTCACCGTATCATTTCCGGTAGCCGGATCCGGTTCAATATAGGCTTTGTTGGTTGATTGTTCAAACGGCCCGCCAAAAGCCGTCAACTCCACGTTGGTTCCGTCGGGATCGGTGGCCGTAATGTCAAACTGTAAAAAGTCACCGGCAATCACACAGGTGTCATCTATGCCAAACAAATTCGGCGGATCATGGTCGCAGGCCACAATGTTGATCTGCATGTCCCGTCGCACCGATCCCACTTTTATCCCGAAACGCCATTCGGTAATGACGAAAGCGATGTTATATTCTCCCTGCAAAACGGGCACTTCCCAGTAAACCTCACCCGTTATGGAATCGATCTTAAAAATGCCGCCGGGCTGTGTTTTCGGGAAAGTATAACCCGGAATATCCATACCTCCCGCACCTTTGCAAATGACCAGTTCATAGGATAAACTGTCACCGTCAACATCATAAGCAGCAGGATTGTAAACAAAAGTCTTCCCCACGCAGCCCTGATCAATGGGCGGGTTAAGCAACTGTACCGAATTGTTGAACCCCAGAAAAGGATTGATCACCAGCTCGGTTTCCACATACATCGGCACATTGACAGAATTGGGGATGTTGATCACGCCGTTATTCCGGTTGGGGTCTTCCACCGAGATGGTGTAATTACCCGGCGCCGGGAAAGTATGCTGGCCTTTGTAAAGGTTATAGGTAATGTCAAAAACACCGGGAACAGGCTCAAATACAATGCGCTTTATTTCATCACCCGTCCCGTCCCCCCAGTTGATGGGCATATAGGTACGCGTATCGTCAGCCGGGCTGGATGTCCGTGTGTACATTGTGATGGTGAACTCATAAGTCAGTCCCTGAATATGTTTATAGGTGATCTCGGCTGCACGTTGATGAGTCGCAAACCCCTGGCTTGCAAGAAATATCAAAAAAACAAAAACTAAAATTACTTTCCTCATCCCTTCGTTCTGTGGTTTTCAAAACTACAAATTATTACAAAACCAATGCCACAGGAAAATTTAGGGATAAGTTTTATTTTGATGTGCTGCGAGATTTTATTGATCGGGGAATAATTTTATAGAAAATACATTGTAAAAAAATAATAGAAAAGATAAATAATTCAACGACTTTCCTGTTCTGTTAAAATAAGGTAATAAGGTTGCGGTTATTTTGTACCGGAAGCTACTAAGGTGTTATTTTTTCGATAAGGTTTTCTTCGATGAATGCTATGAGAGATACCTCCGGAATAAGGGTGTTTGGCTGGTTCCGGTTTAAAAAAACCTTATTTCCAGGATTAAATGCAAACTAGAAAATTAACCTTAGTAGCCATATATTGTAAAATTAAAACTGACCTTATTACCTTATTTTCTTCAGGGATTATGGGTTTCTTGTTTAATGTTGTAAAAACAAAATATGTGTAAAGGTTATTATTTTTGATTTCCATGATATCTGTTATTTCGTTTTCTGACCTCAAAATAAGATTTAGCCAACATAGAAGTTATCGCGGCCGTTTTTCTGCTTGCAACGTGCAACCTCATTCCGTTTTAAAGGGTCTTTAATTTATGTGATTTATAATCTGTCAAAATTCAGTGAAAATGCACAACCAACCTATAGTTTCACTAATTTTGTACAATAAGTTATACCGGAAGAAATGAAGCGTTTGGAAAAAGAAATAGAATCCGGAGGAGATGTAACTGTCAGGTCGAAGGTTAAAAAAGAGAAAAAGAAACATTTGACCAAAGAGGAAGATGAAAGGTTGCAGATTCTCAGGCGTTATCGCCGCCTTATCGAGGTGTGGGATACGCGGAAGGATACTATTGACCGGTGGATGGTGCGTAAAGCGTTTCGTCTCGCTGCCGATGCACACCGCGATATGCGCCGCAAATCCGGTGAGCCTTTTATTTTCCATCCGCTTGAAGTAGCCACAATCGCCGCCGGTGAGATCGGTCTGGGTCGGACATCAATTATTGCAGCCCTGCTGCACGACACTGTTGAAGATACAGACATAACGCTCGCAGATGTTCAGGGCATGTTCGGCGAGGAAGTGGCACGCATCATTGACGGACTGACGAAAATTGACGAGATATCCGACAGCACCACCACCGCCCAGGCCGAAACGCTGAAAAAGATCATTTTCACCCTCTCGGATGACGTCAGGGTCATCCTGATCAAACTTGCCGACCGGCTTCACAACATGCGCACGCTGGAGATCATGCCGCGTGAAAAACAACTGAAAATCGCTTCTGAAACGCTGTTTATTTATGCACCGCTCGCTTACCGGCTTGGCCTGTTCCCCATCAAAAGCGAACTTGAAGACCTTTCTTTCAAATACTCGCAACCACAAATCTACCGCGACATTAAAGAGAAAATGAATTCCGTCCGTCCTGCCTTGAATGAATATTTTGAAGAGTTTATTACCCCCATCAGAAAAGAGCTGGAAAAAGAAAATACGCCGTTTCAGATTCTGTACAACGAAAAAACAACCTATTCCATCTGGAAAAAGATGCAGGAGCACGAAATGCCGTTCAACGAAATCAACGATACTTACAGCGTGGATGTCATCCTCGATGCCAAACCCGAAAAAGAAAAGCTGGAATGCTGGGGTGCTTATGCTATTGTAACCACCTTGTATAAACCCAACAACGAAAGGCTTCACGACTGGATCAGCACGCCCAAGGCCAATGGTTATGAAGCCATTCACACGACGGTTATGGGCCCGCACGGACACTGGGTAGACGTCCATATCCGCAGCCGGCGAATGGATGAAATTGCTTTGAAAGGTTATGCCGCTTACTGGAAATACAAAACGGAAACCCATCTTGACACCGGCCTGGATGAATGGTTAAGCAGAACACGTGAACTGCTCAATGAGAGCGATGAAGAAGCCATTGCTTTTATCAACAGCTTTAAACATAACCTGTTTTCGGAAGAAATCTTTGTCTTCACACCGGACGGTGACATGATCAACCTGCCGGCAGGCGCCACCGTTCTCGACTTTGCCTATGCCATCCACACCGACTTGGGGAATCATTGCATCGGGGCAAACGTGAATCACCGGCTGGTACCGATCAATTATCAGGTCAAATCGGGCGACCAGGTGGAAGTCATCACTTCGAGGATACGGCAACCCAACGAAGACTGGTTTAAATACGTAGTGACCGCCCGCGCCAAATCCAGAATTAAAAACGCCATCAGAAAAGACAGAAAATCATACCGGGAAGAAGGCGAGAAGAAACTGGAAAATTACCTGAAACAACTGAAGATTGAGAACACAAAACACGTAATCAACAAGCTGAACCAGGAATATAAACTGAACGGAATTGTTGACCTTTATTATTTCATTGCCAAAAACAAGATCGGTTTCAAAGATGTAAAGGAAACGCTCACTCAAAACGAATCGCAGATCGGCTGGATGCGCAGGAACCTGTTTTTCCCGTTTGTCAAACCAAAACAACTCCCCGACGTTGTTTCCGAAAAAGATAAATCTGAAAACAAGGAGTCGGCCATCGAAATTGAACCGGGCAGCAAGGTCAAAGAAATCAACACTTTTGAATATTCGGTTTCAACCTGTTGCAACCCCATTCCCGGCGACGATGTCATCGGGCTGATCCTGCCTAACGAACCCATCCAGATACACAAAACCAATTGCGATGAAGCCATCCGGCTCATGTCGCAATACGGAAAAAATATCGTGAAAGCCAAATGGAAACAAAAGGAAGGGATCACTTTTGTGGCCGGGCTAAAAATCACGGCCATGGACAAGATCGGTTTCATCAGGCAGGTAACCGGACTGATCGCCGATGAATTTCAATTAAATATACGCTCATTTAACCTCGAAAGCGTCGAAGGACTGATCAACCTGAACATGACCCTTTACATCAACAATACCACCCAGTTGAAACAACTGATCAGCAAGATCAAAAAAATGAAAGAGGTAATCAAGGTCTCACGGCAGGATAAGTTCAGTTGATCAATACAGGAAGCCAAACAGCCAGAGTGGAATTTTACTTCCAACGCGATATTCAATATCATCGGCGGCGATGTATGCATTATCAATACCTGCGATTTGTTTTATAGTTTTATTTTTTCCGCCCACTTCAAATAAGTATTTTTCATCCACCAGAAAATCACCTGTATCAGGATAATACACCTGATGATTTACCGACAATTGATTCAGAAAAAACGTTTCCCGTAGATTTCCGGTATCCGGATGATTTCCTGCCAGGGCATACATCAGGTTTGTGTTGTTCAAATACAATTTGTCAGGCTTATTCATATAGTTGATTCCCTTTGCAGTGGTAGTCAACCTTTTCAGAAGTTGTGCTTTTTCAAGATAAAAAAGGTATTTCAATAAAGTGTCACGTGTTGTACCTACCTGTTCAGTCAGTTTTTTGATGTTGGGTTTGAAAGGTACAATACGGGAAATAACCGACAGTATGCTTTTTATCTTTTGTACGGAATAATAATCCAGATGATAAACAGGTGGCAAATCGGTTTCCATGACCAGATTAATTGTTGCCAGGAGACGTTCCGAATAAGTTTCTATTGATTCAATAAAAAAAGGATAATAACCGTACTTCAGATACTCGGGAAATATTTTCAGCGGTTTGAATTTCCCAAGATATTTCCAGGTATCTCCCGGTTGATGGTTTATCACCTCTTCCAACGAAATTGCAGGAAAATAAATATCATATCTGAAGTGAATGAATTCACGAAACGACAAGCCCGGAAGATGATAAACCAATACGCGCCTGCTTAAATCATGTGTTCCTTTATAAATATCAAGTGCCGACGAACTGGTAAAAACAATTTTCAGATCAGGAAGATTATCGTAAATGTTTTTCAGTTCCTGTGACCAGTTTTCATATTTATGAACTTCATCAATAAATAAATATTCTCCCCCTTTTTTATAAAAATCTTCAGCAAAATAAACCAGCCGGTTTGTCGAAAAATAAACATCATCCAGGCTAATGTATAATGCCTCTGTGTCTTGAGGCAACGATTTCATATATTGTAACATAAGGGTGGTTTTCCCGCATCCTCTTGCCCCCGATATGCCAATCAATCTGTCATTCCAGTGTATTTCGTCTAACAGGTATCTTTTAAATTTTGTCGGGGTCTGTTTTAACCGGTTAAATGATATTTCATAAAATCGTTCCATAACATAGAATTTCACACAAAAATAACATATTCACTAATGCAAAAGTGTTTTTTCTATATTTTTTAACGAATAGAAAAGTGTTTTTCTGTCATATTTTGACGAATGGAGAAGTGTTTTTCGGGCAGTTTTTAAAAATGCCTACTTTTCCCGGAGATACTCCATCAGCTTTTCCGTCAGCTTTCCGGATGCCGTGATCAGTGCCTTTTTGGTTGCTTTTTTGGTGTTTTGCCCGGCGCCTTTTACCTGCTCAATGAATGTTTTAAAAACTTCATCACCGGAAGCATTGTCCGTTACCGACAAGGTAGCATCCACATAGGCAAAATAAACACCCTGGTAACCTGTACCGGTGGTATTGGCTGCCTTGATGGAGATGGTATAATCGGCACCGGATTTTTTACTGACAAAATGATATCCCTGTTTTGCCAGCCGGTTTTTTATCTCCGGTTCGATGGTTTTGATTTGTGCAGGTGTGTTATTGAGGGTTTCCTCACTCGTGATGTAATACGTCTGCGGCACGAACCTGACTGTAAAAATCACCGGTGTTACAGGATTGTTTTTCACTGCCGTGACATAATACGCCGAATTGGTGTCTAATTTTGCCCATCCGGCAAGATCGATTTGTCCCTTGATTTCAGTTTTACCTTCTGGCAGGCGTACTGCTTCAAAATAAGCCTTTGCCACCCCGTTGCTGTTGCTGATTCCCCGGGCCACCGTTTTGCCGTCAACCGTACTGAAAATCAACGGTACATTTTCCATCGGGATAGTCACACCTCCTTTTTCAATCAACACCCTGACCTGAACCGGTTGGTCGGAGCGTTTCCCGATCTTCACACTGTCGGGAGCATCGATTTCCTGTAATTTCACATGTTCCAGCAATCCGATCTTTCTAACCGGTAGTGGAACATAATTTATCTTTTCGGCATTCACCCACGAAACCGGCAAAACGCCTTCGGCTGCTGCCACCAGCTTATTGAATTTCAGGGCCTGAACGTGGATACGCAATTTATCGCCCTCTTTCCAGTAGTTACCTTTTATTATAAGCGGGTTGTCCGCTGCATTTTTAAAATCCTTTATCTGGTAGTTCCCGGCTTTGATCAGTGCATTTTTAATCTCCGTATTCCACTTATCGGAAAAGTCGCTGGTGAGTCCCGTATTTTCAAAAGTCAGCCGGTCAAGCGCCAGCGGAGTTTTTTGTTCCCCCAGTTGCAGTGACAAACCAAAGGCAATAAAATAGGCCGTCTCGCCCAGGTTCAGCTCTTTCGATTGCTGCAGTTTTGAAATTTCTATGTTCAGTTCCGTTTTCAGGTTGCGTATCTTTTTCATATCATCCGCAACAAACTGCTTCGGGTCAATGGCCAGCAAAAGCCACTGCGCCTGCTCGGCTTCCGTTGCCAGGGGCATCCCTTCGTAAAAACTTTTCAAAGCATTTTGTTTGTCACCTGAAGCAAGGTATTTTTTTCCTTCTTTCAGTTTCTCGCTAATCTTTTCCAAGTTTGAAGCAATCAGTTTCCGGTTGTAGTAAACCAGCTCTTTTTTACTGACATAGGCAAATGCATACACATCATTCTTTTTCCTGTCGTAATATCTTTCCACGTTTAACCCGGTAACGGTGGCACTGGAAACCGAAGCGCTTTCGGATTTAAACTCTTCAGAGGATTTTCCGTTCACATTGCTTAAAACCATCGAGGTATTCGTTTCGATGCTCACCTGGATGGACTGTACTACTTTGGCTTTGGCCATTTCTTCGTATTTGTCCATCAGCTTTCCGGGATCTTCATTCTGGCTGTTGTGCCCCGACACAAACCCGGTGATGTATTCAGACTGGGGATACATCGAGTTTCTTTTGGCATAATCCACCCATGCAGGTTGCTGGGCCATGATGCCTGTCGGAAAAACAAACATCAAAATGAAGAGTAATCCGTTTATGCTGTATTTTTTCATTTGTTTGCGTTTATTTTAAAACGGACGGGTTAACCCGTCCGTTTGGATAAAATATATACTTAACTTATTTCACATCCGATTTCGGAACATAGCCGGTTTTTGTTCCCCGTAATTGTATTTTAATGAATTTACCCTCTTCGCCAAGCACTTTAAACTCCAGCCCGCCGGGCACTTTGGCCACAACCTGTGAAGATTTATCAGGGAATTCAAATACTTCAATGCGGTCGGCGCTGCCACCTCTTATTTTCACTCGTTCGGCAAGAGCATTTGCCCCGCCACCGGTAAATGAATAGGGCTGAATAGGTCTGCCGATGTCTTCGAGATATTTTTCAAGGTCAATGCCCGCTTTTGCCCTTTCGGCAGCTTTCTGGTATTTTTCGTTTGTATAATCCAGCTCATACGCAATGCCGTAATATTCGGCTGCCTGTTCGTAAGCCCCTACCATTTCGTACAAAACACCAAGATTATAAGCGGTTTTCGGATTGTACGAATCTGCTTCATACATGGCATACACGATTGGAAAAGCATGATCCAGATCACCTTTTTTCAAAAAGTTCATGGCCTCTTTACCTTTATCCTTGAACTCCTTCAGTTTTACTTTTTCCATGTTATAAACAATGTGCTCATAACCGGGTGTGAAATAGTCCACGAATTCCTCGGCCAGTTTTTTCAGGCAGACATCCGCCAGTTGATCGGTTGTCATCACGCCCGAAACTTTATCACCGCAACCACTGTCTTTGAATGACGCTGATGCCGTTCTTGTTCCTACGATCTGTGCGGTTTCCACCGAAATGATTTTCATGGTTCCTTTGGCAGTTACTGTACGTTTGAGGCATCTTCCCGTCAGTTCCGAGTTTGACCATTCATCGTTATGCGTATAATTTGCATTACCGATAACCAGCACATCCAGTCCGAGGAGTTTCCCTACCTCCGCAGCAGAGTTTTCATCAATGGCTCCCGAAAGGGCAAGCCGTTGCTCTTTCATTATTTTTTCAAGCTGCTCGCGCTCAATCACTTCATAAAAATCCGTTGTCACACCTTTCACAAAAGTCTTTCCTTCGGTTCCTTTCCCCATGCCATAAAAACCACCTTTTTTATTGTAGATTCCCCGGTGCTGGTTCAGCAGGTCGGCCACAATGTAATTGGTCAGCACAATGTCTTTTCGGCGATTTGTAGAACATTCAAACTTGAGCACACCGATCTTTTTCATATTGTAAAACGGTTTTTCCGGCGCCTTCAGAATAAATGTTTCAACCTTTTGTGCTTTTATTGAAGGGATGATCAATAATCCCATCAATAAAAACATGAAAAATTTTTTAAATGACTTCATATTTTGATTTGGTTTGGTTACTAATTTATCAGATAAAATTATCTAATTTTTTTGATTTTATGCCCCGCCGCAAATAGTTTGGATAATGTCTAAATAAAAAAACTGTATTTAGTTTCTTCAAAAAAGAATACATTTTCTGTTTAGAACAGATTAAAATAGCAAATGCCATTCATTGAAATATGTAATTTTCTTATATTTGAGAAATTACTTAATGAAATTAAAAGACATGAAAAAAATTAATTACTTATTCATTTTTGTTCTTGCTGCATTGATTGCTGTCCCGGCCTTTGCCCAGAGCGAAAAAGAACTTAAAAAAGAGATCAAGGAAAAAGCCTTGAAAGATGCCCGGAAAGAAGCCAAACGGCTGAAAAAAGACGGCTTTTCGGTTGCGCCGGGACAATTGCCCATGGACAAACAAATCGAGAACACATGGATAAAAAGGTATGAAGTGACTGATGATGGGAACCCCAAATATTTCGTTGCCGACGCCCGGGCCACAGGTGAAACGCATTCTGCTGCCAAGATGCAGGCATACGAAATGGCCAAAATCAACATTGCGGAACAAATCGGCTCAAAAGTGGCCGGACTGGTTGAAACCAAACTGGCCAACTCGCAATTGAATGCCGAAGAAGCGGCATCCATCACCAAAACCGTTGGCAGTTTCAAATCCAAAGTCAAAGCCGACATCGGCAATATGCTCACACTGTTCGAAGCTTCCAAAAACATCGGGAAAAACACCGAAGTGTTCATCACACTCGCCTACGGCTATGATGCAGCCATGAAACTGGCCAAAGAAAAGCTGAGAAAACAAATGGAAGCCGAGGCCGATGTGAATGCCAAACAACTGGATGATATTCTTGATTTTTAATTCAAAGATGAGTTCCATTCATTCAGGCCACCGGCAGATTAGAAATCTATGTATTGTTTTATCTGTTTTTCTGCTCTCTATTTTAACTACTGCGGCACAAACCTTCGATGAGTTTGAAAAACAGATTGATGAAGATTTTGCTGCGTTCGAGAAAAAAACGGATAAGATTTTTGATGATTATGTAAAAAAAATCGATCAGGAGTTTGCCGATTATCTTGCTGCCAATTTCAAGGAATACACACTGCAAAAATCAGAGCAAAAGAAGACCGGGCCCAAACCTGACAAAGTCCCCCGTTACACGGAAATCCCCGAAAAGAAACGGGAGGAGATCAAAGTTACGGGAACGGCAGAGACCCTGGAAGAAAACAAAGTGATTTTGCCTGTAGTAAAAAAACAGGGAATAACGGATTTTGAGACCCGGAAGCTGGCTTTCGGTTTTTTCGGCACACCATTGAAATTTGTTTACGATGTGAATATCATTGCCCCTGCACGCAATATCCTTTCGGCCGGAGACATTGCTGCCTACTGGGAGGAGATGAGTAAAACCTGGTACAACCCGCTGCTCGACCAGTTCGATAACTACCGTCAGGTTCTGAACCTCAACGACTGGGCTTATTATCAGATGATCAGGAAATTTTCAGCCACCGCTTACCCGGATAATGAAAACATGCAAAACCTGCTGACATGGTTTCTGCTCACCCGTTCAGGGTATAAAAACCGTATTGCATTTGGTAATTTACACACCTACGTTTTAATATCATCAGTCTATCCGCTGGCCGGCAGCTATGTCCGGCTGAACAACATTAATTATTATTTGCCGGGTGAGGATCTCGGCCAGGCAAAAACCTATGCAAAAGATTTTCCGCAAGCGGATAAGATACTGGACATGAGCATCTCAAAGCCGATGAACCTGGCAGAGAAAAAGGTTGACAAACCATTTCATTTTAATCATGGCGGGAGAGATTATGAGGTTTCGTTAAGTTACAATCAAAACCTGATTGACTTTTACAACACCTGCCCCCTGGCCGATTTGAGTCTTTATTTCAACAGCGTGCCCGGCCCTGAGACCAAAAACTCGGTTTTACGGGCTTTCCGTCCGCTCATTACAGGGAAATCAAAAATTGAAGCGGCAAACCTGCTGCTCAGCTTTGTACAGCAGGCCTTTGCCTACAAAACCGACCAGGATGCCTACGGAAAGGAAAAATATATGTTTGCCGACGAATTGCTTCATTATCCTTATGCCGATTGCGAAGACCGTTCGGTGCTGTATGCTTATCTGGTCAGAACGTTGCTGAACCTCGAGGTGACGGGACTCACTTTTCCGGGGCATGTAGCCACGGCTGTTCATTTCCTGAAAAATCCTCCGGGTGAATACATTTCGTATGCACGGAAAGAGTTCGTGATCGCCGATCCCACGTTCACCGGCGCTCCGGTAGGTATGCTGATGCCGGGTATCAACAAATCGGAAGCAGAAATCATTGAGGTCAAACAGGATGTGATTTACCGGAATAAGGCAGCGGAAATATGGGATGTGGTCAGGAAATACGGCGGTTACCGGGGAGATGTTTTGCAGGATGTGGTGTTTGCTCCCTCGGGCAATGCTTACGTGTGCGGATATTTTGTCAAAGAAGCCAATTTCAGGCAATTTCATCTTGCATCCGATTTCGAAGGTCGCGATATGTTCATCGCCAAGTTTGATCCCGCGCTGAATCCGGTATGGGTGAAAACGGCCACGGGGCCTGGCAACGACATGGCGTACAGTATTGCCCTCGACCCCAGGGGTATTCTTTATGTTTACGGCAGCTTTGAAGAGTCACTGAATTTCGGCGGACAAACCATCGAAGCCACCGGTGCGCCGGATGTATTTGTAACACGCTACGCCCCCAACGGGGATGTGCGCTGGGTAACCAAGGCAGGTATTGACAAGGTGGACCATTCGGCTAATTTTATGTTTTCCGCTGTTTTTAACCCCGCCGGCCAAAAGACCAGTGCCCGTCTTTACAACGAAACCAAAAACTTTGATTTTTACGGGTTAAACCTTGACGGTAACGGCAACGCCGTGATCACCGGATCGTTTTATGCCACCACCGGGCTGAATACAACGGATTTCGAGAATTACAATTTCGGCAGCGAATTCAACATCCCCAACGCTTTGTATGATACCAGTTACCGTCTCCACTCAAAATTGAATTACGAACGAACCATAGCGGGACTTTTTGCGGCTTTACGCCTCATCCGGTTCAACAGCTTCGAACTGAAAGGTTCAGCACTTCAGAGTACAATTGAAAAACACAACCAACCTTTTATTGAACAGGCCGCTGATTTTTACAAAAACATGGGGAAAATGAAATTTGTGATCAACAACACGGGCATTGTGGTCATCAATACCGAACAACGGGCACCGGTTGATTTCGGGTTTATCAGAATAAATAACAATGCACGTCTCAAGGTCATCATTTACGAAAACGGGAATTCAAAACTCGATATACTTTCCGGAATTGAGGTTGTGGATCCGACCGGCGAAGCGCGGTTTGACATGAACAGCGTTTCGCTTTCAAAGGAAAAAGGCGATTTGTTGCTGGATTATGATGATGACCACACCAAAATACAGGTCAATCTAAAGGAAGATTTACTACATTTGAATTAGATTTGGAAGAATGTCAGCCGTATGAAAAACGACTTACGCTACTTTTACCTTCGTTTTAAAAACCGCGTTTTCACACAGGTTATACCTGTGTTATTGTTTTTATTATTAAATGTGTTGTTCGCAGGCAGTGCTTTCCCGCAAAGCGAAAAAGACACCATTTCCATATCGGAGCTTATCCAACGGATGCAGGCCGACACCGATCCCATAGAGATCAGTAATGTGGTTATTGAGTTCAGGCCGGGCGATAAAAAATATGCGCAAAACAAAGTCTTTTACTGGGTTTACAGTATCAAACCGTCATCTCCGGGGGCCAAGCGGATTTATTTTTACGATTGTGATTTCAACACCGGTAAAAAAGCACCGCTGATCCTCGAGGGCTGGGAGTTCCGAAAGATGAACATGATCGGTTGTAAATTAAAGACTGATTTTTCATTTGAAAACTGCAAACAGTCAGGCCGTTACCCGATGCGTTTTGAGAACAACGTTTTTTATGACAATCTGCAGTTTGAAGGAAAAGACTCACTGACCTCCGTTCAATTTCTTAATTGCAGGTTCGGAAAACAATTGCTGGTGGAAACCAAACCCGGTGAATTTGAAATGGATGAGTGTGTTTTTGATGCCGACACCCTGAAATTCGGAAGAAGTATCGAAGGAAGAACCCTGTTTCAGTTAAGTTTCGCCGGGCAGAAAGCGGAGGATATTACCATTACCAACACGATATTCAGAAACAACGGATTAAACAATCTTTATTCTTTAAGTTTTGAAGGTGCAGAAGTGGAAAAGATCACCCTGCTGAATAATAAAATGGCATCCATTGATTTTACGGATATACAGGTAGAAAAGTCAATACTTATTGATTCGCTGAACGTGTCCGGTTTTATCGGGGTGCAGAATTTCGACTTCCCGGAGTCGAACACCAACATACCGTGGTATAATATTGCCGGAGAAAAGCTGGCCATCTTCCAGTTTTCAGAGTCTGATCAGATCATTCCCTATCAGGCCAAAACAAAAAATCAATTGTTAAACACTTTGCTTTACAACGATCTTGTAAGCGCATACAACAAGTTCAATACCATTTACCACAGCCGGGGCGACATTTATTCGGCCAACCGGTCGTATGTTGAGATCAAAACCATAGAAACCCGCAGGCAAAAGTATCTGTTGGAAGAACAATGGGACCTGAATGTTTACATCAATTACAAACTGAATGTATTTTTAAGCGATTTCTCGGATTTTGCCACCAATCCCGGAAAATCTTTACTTAAATCGGTGTGGGTACTTATTATCTTTACGGTTTTATACATGCTTACCTATTCGAAGTGGGATGACATGGATTATAACTATTTTATTGTTCAGTATTCCCGTTTTTCGCAATACCTCAAGGAGAAACCTAATAACATTAAAGATGTTTACGGGGAGGACTATGAAAAACAATTCAAAGAGATTGAATCACTTGAAGAGAAATACATCCAGGCAGGCAAAAAAGCTCCCGTAGTCATCAGGTTAATGGGCAACCTGCTTTATCATCTTGGAAAATTCCGGTACACAATCATGCCGGGACTGATCCGGTTTTTCAACTTCCGGCCCGGAAAATGGAAAATAACCAATGGAATCAACAAAGTGCTTACCGTTATATTGATCAGTGTCATTTCCATTCTCTTTTTCGCCTATGTACTTGTAGTTAAATTTATTGCCTCTTTTATGATCAGTCTGAACTGCTTTGTTGTGGTCGGTTTCGGCAACCTGCCCGAAAATGGATTTGCAAAATATTTTTCCGTTATCGAAGGTATTCTCGGCTGGTTTTTATTAACAATATTTACCATCACCCTGCTGAGTCAGGTGTTGCAGAGTGCTTAGAAAATTATCAAAAAAAAACAAATGATTATGAAACATTTTATATTATCCCTTATCATTATCCTGCTTGCAACAGGCAGTTTTGCAACCGTCCTGAAAAAAGGTGACAGTTTGCAAATTCTTTACAAACGCGTTTGGGCCTATGAAAATCCGGAAGACTTTTCCACACGGTTGGGGCCTTATTCCTACCTGAAAAAAATGATTTTTATCAGTGAAAGCGGGGAATATCCCGGTTATTATCAGGTAATAACACCGGATGGGAAAACCGCACTTATTAAAAAACATCTGCTGGCCGGCAGTCCCGGAATTACCAAAAAACAAGTGCTGAATGATATCAGCGAAGGCAAACGGGAAAAAAACCAATACACGAAATTTCATTTCCTTGACAGGAAAAAACTGGGTTTATCACGATGGGCGATGGTTGGTATATATGTGTTGATTCTGGCCTTATTGTTAGCTATTTGGTTCTTTTTTCCCCGCTTCGACCGGTGGATGCTCCGGCTTGATGGTAAAAATGAATCGAATGCACAATTGCCCTGGTTTATCAAATATGCCGCTTTGCTTGGAATTGTTATTGGCGGAATAATGCTTTTCAAACCGGCTGAAACCGAATGGTTTCTGAATGAAGGTCTCCGACTTTGGGCCAATTACCCGACTTTTTGGGATTGGATACTCTGGGGACTTTGTCTGCTTTTTGCCGTTGACCTGATCGCCGGAATAGTCACACCCTTCTTTCGTTTTTCCCTTGTTTTTGCCATTCTTTATGCGATCATTGCACTGGTTTTAATGTCATTATATTTTCTCGCTGGAATTGCCTCCGGCGGATTAATTGTCATCATCGCCATCATTATTTTCATTATATCGATTTTAGGAGGAGGCGGGAAAAGTTATGATGTTGTGGATAGTAGTACAGGACAGAAGGTGGGAACCATAAGCGGAGTATAAGTGGATACTGCTGCAGCTACCGGTGATGTTTTTTCTGATGGATGGACTTTTTATTTTCTTTCTTTCCTAATGCTGGTGGTGCTGTATTTTATCCAAAAGTATGCTTTCCTGATCGACAGAAAACTGAACCTGATGGACAAAACAGGGAATAATTGGGAAGGAAAACCCTGGCCACTGGTTTTTGCCTTGATGCTGGGCATGTTCATTTTGCTTTACAATGTTTTTTCTCCACGGGGCATGCAACCAAATCCTGCCGACTGGCGCTGGCCGGAATGGGGGTTGGTTTTTAGTTCTCTCATCCTGCTGACCCTGCTTGCGTATGAAAGTTTCTCCCGCTTCGGAAAACGCATCGGGCTGATCCGGTTTGTAATATTCGTACTTTTATCCGCAGGGTTCTTTTTTGGTGGACTATACGCAGGGTTGTTGATCGTTTTGTTGCTGGCCTTTCTGATGCTGGTTTACTTTATCAGATTCTGGCGGAGGAGGATGAAGATCGATTAAAGGGTATAAAGGTATAGAGGTATAGGGTATAAGGGGGAACGAACACCTTCCAGAGTCCGCAGGACCTGGAAGAGTGTTTTAAGGAAATTGAAGAATTGGGAAAATGGAGAAATGGGAATTAGTTAATGGAATGGTGGAAGAATAAAAAGTGTAATGGGTATAGAGGTATAAGGGTTGATGGGTCACAATCTACGATAACATGTCAAAAAGAAATAAATGAAAAAAATAACAAAAAGAAATAACCCATGCTAAACTTCCTCATTTCCATCGTCGTCTTTGCCGCTTCCGTTTTTCTGCTGGGCGTTTCCATCCGCTATGGTTTGCGGAGCGCCGGACGGCTCGATGAATATTTTACAGCAAAATCAAACAGAAGCTTCACCGGATTCAACTGGTATTACCGCATTCCGTTTTCTGTCGGATTTATTCCGGAATATTATTTCTATCTCGTCATCGGCAGGGACAATTATTTCAAAACCAACTGGTGGCCTTTGAAGACATCGGCTTTTATTTCGGTATTGCTCTCCCTTGCCATCCTGAAAAGCCGGTCGGCAGTGTATGATTATTTCACCCTTGCTTTTGTAAAACAACACGGATTTACCGCCCTTTTCACATCCGGCAGTTTTATCTGGTTCCTGAACATAATCACCCTGCTCTATTTTGTTCTTTTTGTGCTGGTCGTTATTGAAAGTATAAAAATGCACGGCGCATATTCTCCGGTCAGGATAATTATTTACACCGTTTTAAGCTTTCTGATGGCTGACCTGACCATCATTGTTCTCGGCCTGATTGTTTTGTTTTCGGTTATCTATATTATCCTGAAAATCATTAAATTTATTTTCTTTTCAAGCAAAAGATCCCGTCATCGTGAAGAGGAGGACGATGACGAGACCTTAACGGAAACATGGCAAAAAGGTCTTACCCCGTTCAAAGCGGAGGTGAAAGCGTGGGAACAGGAATTAAAAGCCGGAAGAGTGAGGAGAACCAAATCGAAAAAGCCGAAACACAAACCGAAAATCCGCAGAAGAAAACCGAAGATCAAACGAACAACTACTTTCGATGATGACATCCCGCGATTGCATCCTGACTGAGGGAAACTCCAAATCTCAAATGACAAATGACAAACAAATTCCAAATTGCAAACGACAAATATCAAACAATCTCCATATATCAAATTCCAAAATCCAAACAAATAACAAAATCCCAAATCTCAAATAATCAAAACAAATTATAATTACACAGTATAATATTATGTTTCAATATGTTAAGTCGCCCTGTTTTTTTAAATATTTCTTTGTGAACCTTTGGGTCTTCTCCGCGTACCTCTGTGTAACAGCTATTTCACAATCCCGAAATTACCGGACAAAAAAGAAACTTTAATGAAGAAGAAAGAGATTATTAACGATGTCATTAATAAACTTTCCGACGCTCTCTCAAAAGAACGGCTGAAGGGATATTACGGAACGCCCGATTCCACAGAAAAGATCGGGCTTTTTGAACAGGCATTCGGCGTGGAACTCCCCTATTCATTCAAAGTTTTCCTCCGCAATTTCGACGGATTGTTCATCGCAGACCGGGAAACCGAAAACATGATACAGGCCGGGGAAATGGAAGAGGCGAAATGGAACAGCACCCGCATCTTAAGCATTGATGAAATCATCGAGGAATATGAGAACCTTTATCTTGACGACTGGAAACTGGAACCAAATTTTGATGGGTTTTATCCGTACATTCCTTTTTGCATCACTGCAGAAAACGAGAAACTGATTTTTATTGACAATTCGCTTCAAAAGGAAGAATCAAAAGTCTTTGCGGCTTTTCACGATACCCCGGCTTCCGGCTGGTTTGCGGCTTTTGAAAATTTTACGGAGTTCCTGATTGACTTTTACAACAGAGGAGGAAATCCTGACCTGTTCTCAAATCAATCGGAGGCGACTGTTGAAACCTACCTTGAACGGCTCAACGACAGAGAGGAAGAAAAAGACGACCCCGCAGAAGTCGTTAAACGCACGACCGCCTACCTGGAACTATTTCCCGACAATTCCATTAAGTACACCATCAGGGGGGATGCCTATGCTGACCTGAAGCAGTATAAAAAAGCGCTGGCTGATTTCGAAAAAAGTCTCGAACTGGACCCGAAACTGGCGCTGGCCTATTATTGTCGCGGCAGCATGCTGCTGTCGCTGAAAAAAGCCCGGCAGGCACTCATTGACCTCGACTCAGCCTGTAAGCTTGAACCCGGCGATTCTTATTACCTGAACGGCAGGGCCGAAGCATTTTTCGCTTTAAACAGGATAGATGAAGCGTTATCCGATTGCAATAAAGCCATTAAAATTGATAACCGGTATTTCAGCGCTTATTATCTGCGGCGCAAAATTTACACCGCCCTGGGGCAAACCGGAAAAGCGGAAGCTGATGCGAGGGTGATTGAAGAGTTACTGGAAGAAGATGAATAATTGAACAGCCCATTTTCACAAAATGAAAATGACTTTACCCTTGTATTTTTAAAGCACCACTTTAGTTTTACCCCTGTATTTTTAAAGTAGCGTTTTAATTTTAACCTTGTATTTTTAAAATTTACATTATATTTGCTTGAAAATTAATGAGCAATGGAAAGAGATATTCACAAAAAACTTCTTGAATGGAAAAACTCAACAATACGTAAGCCTTTGATGATCAAAGGAGCACGCCAGGTGGGGAAAACTTATAGCGTGATGGAGTTCGGGGAAACCCATTATAAAAAAGTGCATCAAGTCAATTTTGAGAAAAATCCGAAATGGAAAGAGGTTTTTGAAACGGATCTGGACGCAGAAAGAATTCTCGGAGAACTGGAGGTTCTACTTAATTCCAGAATAAACTTTGAAGAAGATCTTTTGTTTTTTGACGAAATACAAAATTGCCCGAACGCTATTATGTCATTACGGTATTTCTATGAACAATTGCCCGAAGTTCACCTGATAGCTGCGGGATCGCTTCTTGAATTTGCTTTAAAAAACATCTCCTTTCCGGTAGGCAGGGTTCAAACCCTGGAAATGCTGCCCATGAGTTTTCCGGAATTTTTAAAAGCTTCAGGTAAAGAGAAAATATATGATATCGTCACATCACCTCCTGAAAAGCTTTCACCGGTAATTCACCAAACAATACTTGAAGAGGTTTTTAATTACTTTTTTGTCGGCGGCATGCCCGAAGCCGTCAGGCATTATATTGAAACAGGAAGAATTTCAGAGATTTTTGAGATCCATTCCGATCTGATTTATACATACACTCAGGACTTCTCCAAATATTCTCCTGCCGTGAACCGGGATTGTCTATATATGGTACTCATTTCGGCGGGTAAATCCGTTGGAAGCCAGATAAAATACTCCCGGCTGGCTGAAGGTTTCTCAAATCCTACCATTAAAAGCGCTTTTACAGCACTTGCAAATGCACGGTTGGTCAGAAAAGTAAAAGCAGCCAGTCCGGCAGGACTGCCTCTGGAAGCAGGAGCCAACGAAAAAATATTTAAATCCGTCTTTCTGGATATCGGGTTGATGGCACACATCAACGGGCTAAACAACAGCTACCTGGAAATCAAGCACAACATAAACTCTGTATTCAATGGCGCAATGGCAGAACAATTTGCAGGGCAGGAATTTCTGGCGGCAGGACAAAAAAATCTCTATTACTGGTCAAGACAGTCCAAAAGCAGCAATGCCGAAGTGGATTATTTGTTACAATGCGAAAATGATATTTGCCCTGTTGAGGTTAAAAACAGTGCTTACGGGCGTTTGAAAAGTCTGCATTTGCTACTTGAGCTTTATCCCAACATTAAAAAGGCCTATGTTCTCTCGCATGCCGAATACGGAAAAGCCGAATACGGAAAAGTGGAATTTACACCTTTATACTATGCCAATTATATCGCTTCAACTTCCAAATTTGAATCCCACACCTGAATTCCTGCGTGAGCTTTCTGCTTTGAACTCCCGGACATCTTCCAGCATCAGCGTACCCATGGCTGCCGGCGTTCTTTTCTCTTTGGGCAATGAAGCCATACGCAGCTCCTGGTTCCGGTGGGCTTTTTCCACCATCTTCCTGACAGCACGGGCATTACCGAAAAACTTATCGCGGTTGGCATAAAGTGCCGATAAATATTCCCGGATATGGTCGCCAGCTTGTTCATCCGGTTTCAGCGATTTGTCTTCAAGCATTCGCAGAGCGATGGTGTAAAGCTCTTCCTCCGTGAAATCCTGAAAATGGAATTTACGGTCAAAACGGGAGTCGAGTCCGGGATTGGATTTCAGAAAACGTTTCATGTTTTGCGTGTAGCCGGCAACGATCAGCCCGAATTCTTTCCGGTTGTCTTCCATTTGCTTGATCAGTGTGACCACCACTTTTTTCCCGAATTCATTATTATGGCCTTCAGTCAGCGAATAGGCCTCATCAATAAAAAGGATACCACCTTGTGCTTTTTTAATCACCTCCATGGTTTTGAGTGCTGTCTGTCCCACATACCCGGCCACAAGATCGCTGCCGTCGGCATCAATGAGATGTCCCCTTTCGAGCAGGCCCAGCGCTTTGTAAAACTTGCCCATGATGCGGGCCACCGTTGTTTTCCCTGTCCCAGGATTTCCCATAAACACACTGTGCATCGAGAAAACTTTCAGCACATCGCGCCCCATTTCCTTGTAATATTTTGTCAGCTTAACCAGTTCGGTGATTTCCTGCTTGATGTTTTCCAGTCCGATCAGCTTATCCAACTCTGACTGTGCTTCCTTCAGCAGTTCCTGGTCAATGGGAAGATGCAGTATTTTATCATCTTTCATGACGCTGATGTCCTCGATGTCTTCCATTTTGATCTCCGACAGTTCTCTTTTTGTAAAATTTCCCGTTTTGTTTGTTTTCATCAACCGGATACCGAGGTTCATTTTGGCTTCATCCACCAGGGCATGGGCAAAGCGGGCATTGCCAAAAGTTCTGTCCCGTTTCCGGTAGGCAGCGGTAACTATCTTTTCAATCTTTTTTCTGGCTCCCGCCGAAAAATAAACGTCTCTTTCCTTTGCTGCATACTCGGCAATTTTCATCAGTTCATCCGGCGTATAATCTTCAAAATGAAAATGATTTCTTATTCTTGAATTCAAACCGGGATTGGAATTCATAAGATTTTCCATTTCCTTTGGATAGCCCGCCATGATAATGGCAATATCGCCGTCGCCGTCGCTCATCTCCGTGATCAGTGCAGCAATGGCTTCCGGGCCGAAATCACTTCCGCCGGTGTCTTTATAAAGCATATACGCCTCGTCAATGAACAAAATGCCACCCCGTGCTTTTTCAATGGCCGCTTTGGTATCTTTTCCCGTTTGTCTTACATAGCCCGAAACCAGGTCGGTGGCTTCCACGGTATGCACATGTCCTTTGGAAAGAAGCCCAATCGCATGATAAATCCTGCCCAGCAATTTAACCACGGTCGTTTTGCCCGTGCCCGGGTTTCCGGTAAATCTCGCATGCAGTGTGATTTCGTCTTCCTCTTCAAATCCTCTTTCTTCACGTATCTGCAAATAGCTCATGTAATCAACGTACTCCCTTATCTTTTTCTTGATGGTCTCCAGCCCCACCAACTTGTCGAGGTCAAGCATGATCTCTTCCAGCGGCCGGTCGTCAATGATGATGTTTTCTTTTTCCGTTTCCTGATTTTTAGAGTCTGAAACAGGTTCTTCTATTTTTTCTTCCGTTTCCGGTTTTTCATCGGTAAGCGTTGAATCTTTTAAAGCGGCCCCGGAGAACTGCTGATGTACTTCTTCATTCACAAGCGCTTCGTAATCGCTGATCCTTTCCACGAATTTATTTCCAATGGAAAAAGGAACTATCGCAACGACGGTATCCATAAAAATCACTTCCATGGTATAATTGTCCTCAATCCAGAAACCCGGTTCGCGGGAACCCCATCCCGCACCGACAGTAAAAATTTCTCCGGCATCTTCTTCAGGGGTTATCAATATCATGGTATCACTGGAGCCGATCAACTGCCCCGTGTCATCATAAATGTTGAAAAAGAACTCACTCAGCCATTCTTCAGGCAGCTTATTCTCAAATCTGAGCTCCCCCATGATGTAACGGGTTTTGTTCCTGTCAAACTTCTTGTAATATTTTCGTTTGTCGATTTCCACATCTCCGTAAGGCGCTTCATAAGTACGCAGTGTCAAAACCTTGAAATAGGGATTATTGCTTTCCGATACATATCCGTGGTCTTCGATGTAAAACTTTGCCGTCCCCACCAGCTCGTCTTCGATGTAAGCTTCCCAGAGGTAGCTCCCTTTTTGCCAGTATTTCCCGAACTCCTCATTACCCCAGCCGTAATCTACTGTTACGACATTCTGATCCGATTTTACCTCAATTGTTTTCTTCTCAACACAATGCTCAATGGTTTTTTTACCGTCATCAATTGTATATGCCTTCAGTGTAATCTCTGTCTCCCAGTCCTTTTCGTCAAACAGCTTATTGTAAAATGCTAATTCAATGCTTATATAATTGATCTCCCAGCGTTCATACAATCTCCTGAATTTTTTCACATTAGTGAGCGCTTTACTCCACGAATAAGGGCGCAGACTTTTAAATTTATAATATGATTTTTTATTTTTCCCGAACATGACCGTGTTTTTAAAGTAAAGTTTTCATTCGTTTACAAACTTATGCATTGATTTGAGACTTTGGAAATAAATAACTGATAATTTTTTATTTCTATTTAAACCATATAAAAATTATTTATCGTATTTTTACCACCCAAATGGGAAGGGCATGAAAGCAAATAATAAAAAAGACACTTTTGAATCGGTAAAAAAGATTTTCACCGAATACCTTGAATCAAGAGGACACCGCAAAACACCGGAAAGATATACCATCCTCCGGGAAATTTATGCAACCGAAGGCCATTTCGACATAGAGACGCTGTATATCCGAATGAAAAACAACAAATACAGGGTGAGTCGGGCCACACTTTACAACACCATCGAGTTGCTTTTGGATTGCAACCTCGTCACCAAACACCAGTTCGGCAACAGTTGTGCACAGTTTGAACGCTCGTTCAAATTCAAGCAACACGACCATTTTGTCTGTACCGAGGACGGTACGGTGCTGGAGTTTTGCGACCCGCGGGTGGAAGAGATCAAAAAGTCGGTTGAAAAATTGCTGGGCGTGGAGGTAACTTACCACTCGTTAACCTTTTACGGCAAATGCAAGAACCACAAAGATGCCGCTAAAAAAGAGACGGCAAAAAAAGCAGCGGTGAGTAAAAATTAATAACTATTCTTATCGGCCCCGCAACATTTTTCCTAAATTTGTGTACTTAACCGGGATTGCCCAAAGAGTCAGGTTTCACGCCAGGGTCTGGCGAAATGTTCGTACCGGAATTCAAAAAGAAATCTTTGCGTTCTTTGCGGCTTTGCGTGAAATAACACACTCTTTCAAACAATCCCAGTAATGATATTAATGTGACAAAAGCAGACGTATTACTCGGCCTCCAGTGGGGCGATGAAGGAAAAGGCAAAATTGTGGATGTGCTTACCCCCGGGTATCACATCATCGCCCGTTTTCAGGGCGGACCCAATGCCGGACATACCATTGAATTCGACAACAAGAAGTTTATTCTGCATACCATTCCATCCGGTATTTTCAGTAATGACAAGGTAAATGTGATCGGCAACGGGGTCATCATCGACCCGTATGTAATCAAAAAGGAAATCGAACAACTGACCGACGGTGGTATTGAAGTAGGCGACAACCTGCTGGTTTCAAGAAAGTCGCATCTTATCCTGCCGACACACCGCCTTTTGGATGCCGTTTATGAAAAAGCCAAAGGCGATAAAAAGATCGGTTCCACACTGAAAGGCATCGGCCCGACCTATACCGACAAGATCAGCCGCAACGGGTTGCGCATCGGTGATCTGGAAAAAGCAAACTTCGACGAACTCTACCATGCTTCCCGCGAGCGTCACCTGAAAACCGTCCGAATTTACCAGCAGGATTTTGAATCCGTCCTTATTGACGGAATGCCTTTTACGGAATATGAAAATGTTTGGTTTGAAGCGCTGGAAACCGTCCGGGGATTAAAAAAGATCAACAGTGAGTATTACCTGAACAATGCCCTTGCGCAGGGTATGAGGGTCCTTGCCGAAGGCGCACAGGGCACCATGCTCGACATTGACTTCGGCTCCTATCCTTTTGTCACCTCTTCCAACACCATCACGGCGGGGATGTGCACAGGACTGGGGATGGCGCCGTCAAAGGTTGGCGAAGTTTACGGGATATTCAAGGCTTACTGCACACGCGTGGGTAGTGGTCCTTTCCCCACCGAACTTTTCGATGATACCGGCCAGCAACTGCGGGACATCGGTAACGAATACGGTTCAACAACCGGAAGACCGCGGCGGTGTGGGTGGCTCGACCTGCCTGCACTGAAATATGCCGTCATGCTGAACGGCGTAAACGAGCTGATGATGATGAAAGCCGATGTATTGAATCCGTTTGATGAAATCAAAGTGGCTGTAAAATACAAAGTGAACGGCGAGATAACAGAAGAGATTCCTTACGACGAAACCGGCGTGGAAATAGAGCCCGTTTACGAAACGCTGAAAGGGTGGAATACGGAACTCTCACCCGAAGGAAAATATGAAAACCTTCCTGAAGAATTAAAGAATTACGTTTCATTTATCGAAGAGCAGTTGAATGTGCCCGTAAAGATCATCTCCGTCGGGCCTGACCGTGATCAGACGATAAGGAGATAAGAGTCTTGAGTTTGGAGTTTTGAGTCTTGAGTTTGGAATTTTGCGGTTACGGGATGCGGGGTGCAGGGAATGGATGAATGGAAGGTTCCAGGT
>JAOZOO010000205.1 GCA_029933225.1 Bacteroidales bacterium
CAAGCTGCCCATCAAAGTGGCCCACATTGTGGATGTGCTGGCTTCGGGGATATAGCCCCTCCGGGGTTTAACCGCAAGGAGCGCAAAGTTTTCGCAAAGGACGCAGGAAAACATAATACCCTGCTTTAAGCGTCCCGCTTAAAGCAGTTGTACTTGCGCTTGGTAAGTTGAGAAACAAGACAACCTTGTTATTCCGAACCATGTGAGTTGGTTTGTGTGTTGGCGGTGAGACCCGCCTGACCGCGCCAGTCGGGCAGGAATCCCCCGGGAAAAGGGGGTTTGCCTTGGAGATTCCTGCCCGCCCGGCAGGCGGGTTTCCTCTCTTCGTTCGTCGAAATGACAGCAAGCGGAATTCAAATAATACTTTTATTTGCTATTCGTCTTCATTATCCGTGAGCCATTCCCCGATTTCAATAACCTGATCGATCACATCGTCGGTCTTATCGCTGGTGAATGTTTTCAGAATTTCCAGCACTTTTTCCACAATATCCCAGATCGAGTCGAGATAGGTCAGGAAGCGGGTCTGTTCTTCCTCACTGGCGTCACCGGTCGATATCCGCTGCCCGAGGTCGATCACCGTACGTAATATCTTATCCGCTTTGGGGCCGGTGATCCGGATCACTTCAGCGTATTCCAGAGCGGGTTTCAGCACGGGCCACCACTGATTGAAAATATCCGTAAATTTCAGGGATTCATCTTCGGGGTTAAAGTCAAAATCGGCTTTCGAGGCGGCTGAAACCAGTTCGTTGAATTTTTCTTTCCGTAGTTTTTTGAATTTTTTACGTTCTGCTTTTTTTGCCCTGCGCCGGGCACGTCTTTCTTCTTTTGATTTTTTCATGTTAGTTGTTTTTAGTTACAATTCAGCATTTTGTCTATAGGTTCAATTCAATCCACACCGGGTCGTGGTCGCTGCCGTCGCCGTTAACGCTTTTCCGGCGTGCCACCCATGCGCCGGTCAGTTTATCTGTCAGTGCCGGGCTGATCCATATCTGGTCGTAAAGGTTATAGTCGTAAACGCCGGCTGCAACCCTGAAACGGTGTGTCCAGAAAAGGTCGTCCGGCGGGAATCTTGTGTTGTTCATTTTGCCTTTTTCTTCCATGTTCTCAAGCGCATTGTGCAGGTTGATTGCAGGGTAATTGCCGAATCCGGCCACGAAAGGGGAATCGGGCGTGTCGTTCATGTCGCCGACCAGGATGTATTTGCTGTCGGGGCGGGTCTGGTCTTCGATGATTTTTCCGATGACCTCAGATTGTTTCAGTCGTTTCTGGTTGTTCTTTGCCCTGGCGCCGTCAGGATCCTTGCTCGTGTGGGAGATGAAGTTACTTTTCAGATGGGTGACAAAAAGCGTGAACAGTGTTTTGCTTCGGCTCTTGTTCAGAATCTCCGCCTGTAGCAGGTCACGGCTGAAGATTTCGCGTGTTTCACCGTCATATACTGCATGTTGCCACGAAGTGACACCACCCAGCGGATAGTTTGACAACAGCCCCACATCAATGAACCGGGGATCGTTTCCCTCGATCAGCGTCACATATTTGTAAGCTTTGCTGCCGAGGAAATCTTTGTTGAATTTTTTCAGGATGTTGATGTCTTCCACTTCCTGAACGGCCAGAATATCGGCACCTATCTCCAGGATTCTGTCGGCGATTTTCTCCGTATCTTTTTTATTTTTGGGCTTGATGAGCCTGCCCTGGAATTTCCTGATTTTGAAATTTTCTTCGTCTTCAAAGACGTATTCAACAAGCGTACCTTTCTTGAGGGATTTGATGCTGGCTTTGAAATTGTAACGTGAAAAAAGGTTGTTCAGGTTAAAAGTTCCGACAGTTATTTTCATCAGGGCATGTTTAGTGATGTTAGCCATTAAGAAGTAGTAAAATTAGTAAAAATATCCGGGATGAAGAATCAAATCACCATTTTGCATAGACAAGTTTGTCATCGCAGATCAGCCGTGTGACGTAAGGAGACCTTTTGAAAGGCCATTTGGGATGTGTGAACCACAGGTTGACCTGTTTACCGATCAGTTTGGTTTTCAGTTTTTCAACATCAATTCCAAGCGCGTTTCCGTTACTGATGATGTAGTCGTGATGGTCGTGAGTTAACTTGACAACGATGTCGCCGTTATTCCTGAAGATAGCGATAACATATCCCTTCAGCCGCGACCCGTAGCTGAATGGCAGCCGGAAGAACCAGTAAGTGGCTGCAAAACCCAGTGCCGATGCAAATAAAAATGTTTTTCTCATAATTGTGTAAACTAGCCAAAGATAGTTAAAAGTTGTTTTTTTCCGTTACCTGATTTTGTCTTTTTATTCATAACGTTTTGTTGATACAGGAGATTGTCTCAAAAGGTCAGAATTTGTTATTCTTTCACGCCCGCCTGAATGAATAAGTGTCAATAAAGAATTTCTTTGCGTACTTTGCGACGCTGCGTGAAATTACTTTTTTGGGACAGCCTCTTTGTCTCTTTTCTAACTTTTACGTACAGGAGATTTCCGGGTTACGGATTGAGGCAGAATTTTTTACCACGAAAAACGGAAAACGGTTTCCGAGTGAAAGGTCTCGCCTGGCGCCAGCAGTGTGGAAGGAAACCCCGGATGGTTCGGAGAGTCGGGAAAATGCTGGGCCTCAAAACAAACGCCCATCCTTTTTGAGAAAATAATGTCGCGGTTTCTGAAGGTTCCGTCAAGATAATTGCCCGTGTATAGCTGCATGCCCGGCTCCGTGGTATAAACCTCTAATTTGCGGCCGCTGGCAGCTTCGGTGACTTCCGCCGCTTTTCTGATTTGTCCGTGGTAATCATTCAGCACATAATTGTGATCGTAACCGTTCCCATGTTTCTGTAAACGGATTCTTTCACCAATAAGATGTTTTTCAGTGAAATCAAGCGGAGTGCCTTTTACCGGAAGCAGCTTTCCCGTGGGAATAAAATTTTCATCGGTTTCGGTGTACTGATCTGCATGGATGATCAGTCCATGGTTCAACACATCCTCGCGGCAGGCCGTCAGGTTGAAATAGGCGTGGTTGGTCAGGTTGACATGGGTTTTTTTGTCGGTACGGGCAGCATAGTCAATGATCAGCGCATTGTCATTATTCAGCGTGTAGGTTACCGTTACGGTAAGGTTTCCGGGGTAACCTTCTTCCATATCCCTGCTTAAATAACGCAGAACCAGCGAAACTTCATGCCCGCCTGATTTGGTTTCGGCTTCCCAGAGCTTTTTGTCAAATCCTTCGATGCCGCCATGATGCGAATACAGTTGGTTTTTGGACCGGATTCTGTATTCCGTGCCGTCAATGGTAAACCTGCCCCCGGCGATGCGGTTGGTTACCCTGCCGATGATAGCGCCGAAATAAGGTCCGTCATCAATGTACTTTTCGGAGACGTAATCATCCAGCCGGTCGAAACCCAGCACAACGTTTTCGGCTTTCCCGTTTTTGTCCGGGATAAAAATGCCGGTAATGATACCCCCGTAGTTGGTGATCTTTACAGTCATTCCGTTGTCGTTTGAGAGTGTGAACAGGTATGCCTTATTATTGTGCCGTGTGAGCCCGAATATTTTCTTTTGGATTTTCATGAATGATTGTTTGATGAATTCAGCGGCTAAAACTATAAAAAGTCGGTCAGAAAACCATT
>JAOZOO010000085.1:0-10512 GCA_029933225.1 Bacteroidales bacterium
CTGATGTTCTTCAGGGAATAATTGTTCAGAAAATAAGCAACTACCGTGGTGAAAACCACAATGTAGGCCACCGACATCCATATCGAAAAAGGAATATGCGCATAATCGGGTTTACCGAGCAGGCCGACAGATACAGGTATTACGTAAATCAATCCGAAAGTAAAGATCCATTTCATGATCACAAGGGGCGGATATTTCTTCATGAGGGGTTTGACCAGGACAAGGAACAGGGCATACGATGAGGCATTGATAAGGATAAAGAAGTTGCCGAGGAAAGTTCCGGAGGTAAAAGAGCCGCCGGCACCTTGTAATATCAGGTACACCGCACCACCCATGCCGAGGGTAATGCCAACGATCTTATTCTTTGTAATACCCTCATGCAAAATAAAGTGCGCAAAGATCAGCACGAGAATAGGGATACCCACCATGATAATGGAAGCATTGATGGGCGTCGTCAGATTGAGCCCTTCAAAAAACATGATCTGGTTAAGGGCAATGCCGAAAAACCCGCAAACGGCAAGCCGCAGATAATCTTTTTTCGGGATACGGACTTTCGGGAAAAACATACCCGCAAGCCAGAATATGGCCACGGCGCCGGCCACCCTGAAGATGATCGCTACACGCGGCGGGAAATAGTCGGGCATGATGCCTTTGGCTACCACATAGTTAATACCGTAAATAATGTTTGCACCTATGACAGCGAGGTGTGCTAAAACGAGGTTCTTTTTTATACCGGCCATCAGGGTTCATCGGGATTAAAATATATTTTAAAACGGCAGGTCGTCTTCCGGGCTTTCGGGCAAATCCGGTATTTCGCCGGATTCCGGGGCAGGGGAGGCCTCCACATCGGATTCACGCTCAATGCGCCAGGCCACCACGTCGGTGTACCATTTTGAATTGAATTCCCTCGATGAAATATTGGCAAATACTCTTACCACATCGCCTTCAACAACATGCTCGAGCATGGGCAGCTTGTCATTCCAAACGGCAATGCAAATCTTCCGGGGATATTGCTCATCTGTCTCAATCACAAACTGTTGCTTTTCCCATTTTCCGTTCCGGCTCTCACCGCTTTCAACAGGCAGTTTCTGTATTAATTTTCCTTTTAATTCAACGCTCATAGTTTGCAGGTGTTTAAAATATTTATACAAAAATAATGAATTAACTGCAAAACGGGATAGCCTGACAATGACAATAGCAATTAAAAACGTTTATCTTTGTTCTTAAAATTACGATTATTATGTGGCAGCATGAATTATTGACGGATATTCCCGATCGGTTTTATTCCGATGAAGAAGGCAAGCCCTTTGACCATTGCAAGATTTGCGGAAAATATCTGTTAGATGATGGAACTTCTTATTTTATTGAAAAAGCCATTAAGAATTACGACGGATACGAATTTCACACAACGATCTTTGAATATGCAGTGTGTCTGGATTGTCACAATACAATTCAGGGAACCATGTCCAAAGAGTCGGTGTTCAACCTTCAGCAGTATTATGCGAAAATAATGGAGGACAAAGGAAATCAACCCATTGTGATTGATATCAATCATTTCGATCTGAACGCCTGGTTGTCAAAATGTTTCTTTACCGGAGATCCTGTGAGCCAGATGAAAGAATATCAGTTGGTTGCACAGTTTAACGGTGAAAAGATGGTGATGAACACGCCCCCGATGATCGTTGGCGAAGCAGCCATGCAGCAGATGGCTGCATTATTGTCCGAAAAAACAACAGACGAAATGAACGGTTTCAGAGACCAGTTTCTGGGACCTGACCCGGAACTGGAGGAACTGATCTACGGAAAAAAATTACTGCTTATCTGAATAGGTATTTTCACAAACGACATTTATGCGAAACTCATTTATTGTTTTACTGTTTACAGGAATACTCTTTTATCTAACATTTTCAGCCGGATCACAAACAGAAATGAAAACCAACGACAACACAAAATACGACACAATAATTTTCGGCACCGGTTGTTTCTGGTGCAGCGAAGCCATTTTTTCGCGCCTGGAAGGCGTCATGGAGGTAGTGCCCGGGTATTCGGGCGGGGAGGAGCCCAATCCTACTTATGATCTTGTGAAAACAGGTACAACCCGTTATGCCGAGGTTGTCCGCGTTATTTACAACCCTGAAGTGATTTCTTTTTCCAAACTGCTTGAAGTCTTCTGGAAAACGCATGACCCCACCACCCTGAACAGGCAGGGCGCCGATGTGGGGCCACAATACCGTTCAGTCATTTTTTATTACAATGACCGGCAAAAAGAACTGGCCGTGCATTACAGGGATGAACTTGAAAAAGCGGGCATCTGGGATAATCCCATCGTTACGGAGATAGCGCCTTTCAAAAACTTTCACAAAGCGGAACAGTATCATCTGGATTTTTACAGAAACAATCCGGGAAACGGTTATTGCAACTTTGTGATTACCCCGAAAGTAGAAAAATTTGAGAAGCTTTTTAAAGAAGATATCAAGAAGCCAAAATAAGTCACAAAATGAAAGACTTTAAAAAATATTTTAAGATAAAAGCCGAAGCCCAGGATATTTATGCCTGCCTTGTCAATCCCGTAACGATGGAGCTTTGGTCAGGTTATCCGGCAAAAATTACACCGGAAGAAGGAACCGAATTTGAAATCTGGGATGGGGACATTGCAGGAAAAATACTGAAACTTGATCCCGAAAAAGAGGTGGTTGAAGAATGGTATTTCGGCGATAATGAAGCACCGTCCATTGTAACTATCAAACTCCACCCTGATAAGCACTACACATCCGTTGAATTGCTACATACCAATATCCCGGATGAAGTTTATGATGAGTTTACCACCGGATGGGAGAAGTATTTCTTTGGTGGCATCAAGATGTTTCTGGAAGACTGATCATTATAACTGAAAATCAGGAAAACACTTGAAATAAACGGTACTGGTTACCTGCAGCACAGGTTTGGTGGCTGACGACTTGTTTTAATTTATTGAAAAACAATCGATAATGGATTACAAGAAAATCTTGCTACTCATGAATGCCAGGGAAAAGTCTTTACGGGTATAGAGGCTGACCCTCGGTATTTTAATTTTCCGCTCAGCTTTTTCAGCGTTAAGATAACTGTGGATTTTTAACAACTGGTCTTTTTGCAATGACTGGTACTTTATGCCAACTTTCAGTTTATTTTCAGGTATTCCGGTTGCTTCGGCAAGTTCTCTGATGTGTACACCTCTAAATTGATCGTCGGTTGTAAAAATACTTAATTGGTTCATAGCGCAAAGAATTTAAATGTTAATAAAATGTTTCCGCGCTTTAGGTTTAATCAGGATGTATAATTTATTACGAAAAATTGAAAAAATAGTTGCATATTAAGCTTAAAGTAAAAGATTTTTCATTAAGTTTGCAACTAAAATATAGTTACATATTAATTTCTAATTAGAAAGTGACGGGAATTGATAAACTGATCGTGAAATTAAAATCAAATCCCAAAGATTTTACCTGGAATGAACTCAAAAAAGTATTGGAATATTATGGATATAAAGAAATTAGAAATAAAGGAAAAACTGGGGGTTCTCGAAGAAAGTTTATAAACGAGTCAAATGATATTATCAGTTTACATGAACCACATCCAAAAAAAACATTGAAAACTTATGTGTTAAAACAGATTATTAATCATTTAAATTTATAAGATTATGGACGATTTTTTAAACTATAAAGGATATATAGGTACGGTTAATTTCAGTGCTAATGATAATATTTTTCATGGAAAAATTTATGGCATTAATGATTTAATAACTTTTGAAGGAAGTTCAGTAGAAGAACTGAAAAATGCTTTTCGGGAAGCTGTAGATGATTATCTGAAAACTTGTAAAGAATTAGGTAAAATACCTGATAAAACTTTTAAAGGAAGTTTTAATGTCAGGATAAGTACTGATCTCCACAAAAAAGCTGCATTTATTGCAACAAAGAAGAAAATCTCATTGAATGATTTTGTAAAGAAAGCCATTTCATACGCTATAAATCATGAAAAAGAGATTGATGAGGACACATTGATTCAGTCAGGCTAAAAAATCATTTATTATTATACGTATTAAAATGTCCTATAATTAATATTATGTTAAATCATAACTTTATTAAAAAGGGGAGGTATTTTAATTAAACCTCCCCTTTTTATATTTTATTCTTCGTTAAGCGCTTTTAACTTGTCATTCATTTTAAGCCGGACATAAGCTTCTTTCAGTGCATTGAAAGTAATTTTATCCTGAGGATTCAGCTCATGTGCTTTTTCAAGGTAAGGCAGTGCTTTGGTTAACTCTGCATTTGCCTGATCCATCAGTTTATTGTACTCTTCAACCTTGTCAAGCGGAAGGTCATTGGCTTTTGCCTGTTCTTCGGCAGCTTTATTTACGTATATAGCTCCAATGTTATAGTAAGCTTCAAAGAATTCGGGATTTACCCTTGTTGCTTCAGTATAATATTTCTCTGCCTCTACTTTATTTCCCTCATCATCATAGGTTTTTCCGAGGAGAAAATACAGGTTTGCATTGCTTGTATCTTTCGCAATGGCCTGCTTTAAACTTGCCTGAAGCTTTTCGGTCTCCCCTTTTTCCAGATATATCTGCGCTTCTTCAAGCAGCAGACTCAGATTTTCAGGGTTTCTCTCCCTTCCTGTCTGGAGCACCTGGATAGCTTGTGCTGTATCCCCCTCCATTTTCAATGCTCTGTTATAGAAGGTGTAAATGGTCGGATCATTAAAGCCTGAATCATAAACCTTTTTCAGATATTTGGTAGCCAGATCGGCATTGTCGGCAAAAAAAGCAGACATACCTACGTAGAACGCGGCAATTGTATCAAAATTCCCTTGCAGTTCGGCAATCTTATAGGCGTACTCAAATTCAGGTATTGCCTTAACATAGTCTTTGTTTTGGTAACTGTCGCTGGCTTGCTGATAAAACAGATTCGTCAGATTGACAAGGTAAAGCGTGATCTCTCCATCGAAAGACCCTTTGGCATCCAGTTCTTTAGCTTTCTTCAGTGATTCAAAGGAAATCGCAGCAGGATCTTTTGCCAGAGCCCGAATAGCAGTATCTTTAGAGACAGCAATATTGTAATAGATTTCGCCTCTGTACAACCATGTTTTAGGATCGTTAATCGTTTTTTCATGTTTGATTGCCTCATCAATGGCTTCCATAGCTTTGGCATACTCGCCATTTTTATTGTACATGTACGCGCTTGTCCTTTTGTTTTTCTGGGCGTTTGCGCTCAATGCAATAAGCAGGCTGAAACTTAAAAATAAAACAAGTTTTTTCATGATTTCGTTGTTATTAATTGGTTCGCAAATATATTCATAAACATAAATTATACCATTCATAAAATAGTATTTAAAAATGTTCTAAATACAGGCATTTTCTAAATGCATGAGCTGTTGATACAAAGTTTGTTATACATCCTCTTCAGGAATTTGATTTACATCATCAACATTGTTGTTCTCTTCGTCAGTCAGATCATTTTCAGCCTCTTTATCAATTTCCACTTTGGCCACCGCAGCAATCTCATCGCCTTCCGACAGGTTGATCAGCCTGACCCCTTGCGTAGCGCGTCCCATAACCCGCATATCGCTGATTGCCATCCGTATGGCAATACCCGATTTGTTGATGATCATCAGGTGATCGCTTTCACAAACATTTTTGATGGCAATCAGGTAACCGGTCTTGTCAGTAATGTTGATCGTTTTTACCCCTTTTCCTCCCCTGTTGGTTACCCGGTAATCGTCTATCTGCGAACGTTTTCCATATCCTTTTTCAGAAACGACCAGGATGGTCTGCTCGTTGTTTTCGAGGCAGATCATACCGATGACTTCATCATTTTCGTTTTCGAGCGAAACGCCGCGAACGCCCGACGCATTCCGTCCCATCGGCCTGACCGTGTTTTCATTGAAACGGATGGCCCTCCCTGACTTTTTAGCGAGAACAACTTCGTTGTTTCCGTTGGTCAGGCGAGCGGCAAGCAACTCATCCCCTTCCCTGATGGAAATGGCATTGATACCGTTCTGCCGTGGCCGAGAGTAAGCTTCCAACGAAGTCTTTTTGATGATGCCTTTTTTAGTACAGAGAATAATGTAATTATTGTTAATGTAGTCCTGGTCCTTAAGGTCTTTCGTATTGACAAACGCTTTCACCTTATCATCCGGTTCAATGTTGATCAGGTTCTGGAAAGCCCTTCCTTTGGATGTTTTTGTTCCTTCCGGAATTTCATAGACACGCATCCAGAATACTTTGCCTTTCTCGGTAAAGAAAAGCATGTAATCGTGGTTGGTGGCAACATAAAGGTATTCCAGAAAATCTTCCTCACGGGTCTGGCTTCCTTTCGATCCGCGCCCTCCCCTTCTCTGGGCTCTGTATTCTGTTAAAGGCGTGCGTTTTATGTAGCCCATGTGCGAAATAGTGACCACAACCGGGTCATCAGGAATAACGTCCTCCATGCGGATGTCTTCGGCAGAATAAACGATCTGTGACCGGCGTTCATCACCATATTTTTCCTTGATACGCAGCAGTTCATTCTTGATCACTTCCATGCGCATCTCAACACTCCCGAGCAACTCATTCAACTCATCAATCAGCTTCATCAGGTCTTCGTAATCCGCT
Source organism: Bacteroidales bacterium (assembly GCA_029933225.1). Classification (GTDB taxonomy): domain Bacteria; phylum Bacteroidota; class Bacteroidia; order Bacteroidales; family F082; genus JAADID01. The sequence continues at coordinate 6,626 of JAOZOO010000085.1, forward strand.
TTGATCTTATCTCTTTCCAGTCCGGTCAGCTTTTGGAGCCGCATATCCAGAATGGCTCTGGATTGTATTTCGGTCAGTTCAAAACGTGCCATCAGTCCCTGTTTGGCTTCGTCAGGTGTGGCCGATGCCCGGATCAAAGCAATGATCTCATCCAGGTTATCCAGTGCAATCAGCAGACCTTCAAGTACATGAGCCTTCTTTTTGGCCTCTTTCAGATCGTATTCCGTTCGCCTGACCACCACCTCATGCCTGTGCTCGACAAAATATTTGATCAGGTCTTTCAGATTCAGCATCCTCGGACGCCCTTTGACAAGCGCCACATTGTTCACGTTGAACGAGCTTTGCAGCGCCGTATGCTGATACAACTGATTGATAACGATATTGGGAATGGCATCCCGTTTCAGGTCATAAACAATACGCATGCCGTTGCGGTCCGATTCATCGTTGATATCCGAAATACCTTCGATTTTCTTTTCATTGACCATATCAGCGGTCTTCCGTATCATTTCTGCCTTATTGACCATATATGGTATCGAAGTGGCCACAATCCTTTCGCGTCCGTTACTGGTTTCCTCAATGGTCACTTCACCCCGGAGGACAATTCTTCCTCTTCCGGTTTCAAAAGCATTTAAAACGCCGTCGTAACCATAGATGATGCCGCCGGTCGGGAAATCCGGTGCCTGAACCAGTTTGATCAGATCGGGAATATCTATGTCGTTATCTTCAATATAGGCGATGATCCCGTCGATGACCTGCGAAAGGTTGTGCGGCGCCATATTGGTCGCCATCCCGACAGCAATGCCCGAGGAACCATTGATAAGCAGGTTGGGAATTTGTGTCGGTAAAACAGTTGGCTCCCAGATGCTGTCATCAAAATTCAAACGGTGGTCAACCGTTTCTTTATCGATATCCACCAGCATTTCTTCGGCAATTTTTTTCATCCTCGCTTCGGTGTACCGCATGGCAGCCGGGTTGTCACCGTCAATGGAGCCAAAGTTACCCTGGCCGTCAATCAGGGGATAACGCAACGACCATTCCTGCGCCATTCGCACCATGGAGTCATATACCGACGAGTCGCCGTGGGGATGATATTTACCCAGCACCTCCCCTACTATCCTGGCGGATTTTTTGTAAGGACGGTTGGATAAAACGCCCATGTCATACATTCCGTAAAGAACCCGGCGGTGTACCGGTTTTAATCCGTCGCGGACATCGGGCAGCGCTCTTGAAACTATAACTGACATCGAATAATCAATGTAAGCTGATTTCATTTGATTTTCGATGTTTACTTTAATAATACGATCTTCCGAATTTGTTATGTCCATCTATTAACTTATTCTTTATTAATATTTTAAAATTAAGTTTGCAAAGGTACGAATTTAGTAAATTACCTGTTTCATTTCTGTTCACAAAGGCCCGATAATGTTAACAAAAAAGTGTTTAAAAATCACAATCACGTATTTTATAACCGTTTACAATCAATGTATATTTGAAAAAATTGTGCTTTGTAAGATGCCGGGTAAAAAGTCAGTGATTTTTTGTTAAAAATTCATGGTTCAGCCAACTCAAACGGTACTCATCTTGTCTAATAAAACGATCCTGATAAATTAACGGTCAGGATTAAATTCCGGCTCTTTCATTTTTTGTAACTTTGCATGCTCAAACGATAAAGACAATATGGAAGGAAAATTCACGGACCGCGCAAAGAATGTCTTGACATACAGCCGGGAAGAAGTAATCCGGCTGGGAAACAGTTACCTCGGGTTGGAACATCTTTTGCTCGGTATATTAAGGGAAGGCCAGGGAATGGCAGTGCAACTGCTCTCTTATTTCGGTGTCGATTTCAATGAATGTAAAAAAAGCATTGAAGACGCCATCAAAGAACCGCGTCATTCGTCGCCGAAGATTGAAAATATTCCCATGTCGCGCCAGGCAGTGAAAGCCTTGAAGATCACCTACCTTGAGGCCAAAGCGTTGCATAGTGAACTGGTAGGTACCGAACACATGTTGCTGGCTATTTTAAAAGATGATAATAATCTGGTTACAAGTAAACTTGAAAAATACGGCGTAAATTACGGCGCCATCAAGGAAGAACTTTTATCAATCATTAAAGAAAAGTCACAAACCTCTCAATACATGGAACCCAAATCGGAGCTGCCCGGTGAAACGGAAGATGAGCCGCAAAGAGAAAGACCTTTCGGAGGTTCCAAAAAAACTGCCGACCCCAAATCAAAAACACCTGTGCTGGATAATTTTGGCCGCGACCTGACCAAAATGGCCGAAGAAGACCGGCTTGATCCTATTGTCGGACGTGAACGCGAGCTGGAACGAATCGCACAGATATTAAGCCGCAGAAAGAAAAACAATCCCATTTTAATCGGTGAACCGGGTGTGGGTAAATCAGCCATTGCCGAAGGTCTGGCATTAAAGATTGTAGCGAGAAAGGTTTCAAGGGCTTTGTTTAACAAACGGATCATCAACCTGGACCTTGCATCGCTTGTGGCCGGAACCAAATACCGGGGACAGTTTGAAGAGCGAATGAAGGCCGTTCTGAACGAATTGGAGAAAAATCCCGATATCATCCTGTTTATTGACGAGATACACACCATCGTTGGTGCGGGCAATGCCAGCGGATCACTGGATGCATCCAACATGTTTAAACCTGCACTTGCCAGGGGTGAATTGCAATGTATCGGTGCGACCACGCTTGATGAATACAGGCAATACATTGAAAAAGACGGTGCGCTTGAACGTCGTTTCCAAAAAGTTCTGGTAGATCCCACCACACCCGAAGAAACGGAAGTCATCCTGCAAAACATCAAACAAAAATACGAAGATCATCATCTGGTAAAATATACCGATGAAGCCATTAAAGCCTGCGTTCAGCTTACCCACAGGTACATCAGCGACAGGTATCTTCCTGACAAAGCCATTGATGCGCTGGATGAAGCCGGAGCGCGCGTGCATATCAGCAACATACATGTGCCGGCCGAGATCATCAATCTTGAAAATTCTATTGAAGAGATCAAAGCCAAGAAAACACAGGCCATCAAAAGCCAGAAATTTGAGGAAGCCGCCCAGTTCAGGGATATAGAGCGCCGTTATACCGAAGAACTGGAACGGGCAAAAAGACGCTGGGAAGAAGAATCGAAAATACACCGTGAAGAAGTAACTGCCGAAAATGTGGCCGAAGTTGTCGCCATGATGACCGGCATCCCGGTATCTAATATTGCCCAGAGCGAGAGCCAGAGACTGATCAACATGGAAACGGAGCTTCAGAAGGAAGTGATCGGCCAGGAACAGGCCATTCAGAAGGTGGTAAAAGCCATTCGCAGGAATCGTGCCGGGCTGAAAGATCCCTCAAAACCCATCGGTTCGTTTATTTTTCTTGGCCCCACAGGGGTTGGTAAAACCTACCTTGCCAAAATGCTGGCGAAATTTCTTTTTGATTCGGAAGATGCGCTTGTCAGAGTGGACATGAGTGAATACATGGAAAAGTTTGCCGTTTCGCGGCTTGTGGGTGCGCCTCCCGGATATGTGGGTTACGAAGAAGGCGGCCAGTTGACCGAAAAAGTCCGTCGGAAACCATACTCTATTGTTTTGCTCGATGAAATTGAAAAAGCGCATCCCGATGTTTTCCATATTCTACTTCAGGTATTGGATGATGGTGTCCTGACAGACGGACTGGGAAGACGCGTTGATTTTAAAAATACCATCATCATCATGACTTCCAACATCGGTTCGAGGCAGTTGAAAGACTTCGGGCAGGGTGTTGGCTTTACAACCAAAGCAAAACGGGAAAGCAAAAGCACTTATGCACAGGGAGTTATTGAAAATGCTTTGAAACGGGCCTTTGCTCCTGAATTTCTTAACCGTATTGATGATGT
>JAOZOO010000085.1:10612-13545 GCA_029933225.1 Bacteroidales bacterium
TTGAAAGATGGTGACGTCATCTATGTGGATTATGATGAAAAAGCGGATGGCATTAGAATAAAAGTCACTTCGCCAAAAAAGAAAGAAGATAAAACCGAACCCCAACCGGATAAGAAGAGTTAGGAGTTAAAGGGTTAAGAGTTGTTGAGGAAAAGAGTTAAGTGGTGAAGTTCCTGCACTCTGCATTTCGCCCCTAACCTCCGTGACATACATTTGAACCATTCAAACATCAATCAATTGAACAATTGAGCCATCGAACCATTTAACCATCAATCCACCAAACAATTGAACCATACTCATTTGTCCTTTCCTTCAGTTTATTATCTTTGCCGAAATTTTAAAAACGTATAATAATATGGAAACCAAAGCAGTACTGAAAGGGGCTGAATTTCTGATCAAAGATGTTGATTACAAAGACATCTTTATCCCCGAAGAATTTGATGAAGAACAAAATATGATCGCTGAAACCTGTTCTGATTTTATTGAATCGGAAGTGGTACCGAATTTTGATGCGCTTGACAACCATACCGAAGGGTTGTTACCTTCTTTGCTTAAAAAAGCCGGTGATCTCGGACTGCTTGGGATTTCCATTCCCGAAGAATACGGAGGTTTCGGACAATCGTTTCTGACTTCCATGCGTGCCAACGAAACCATTGGTTCCGCTTATTCGTTTTCGGTGGCATTTATGGCACACACCGGCATCGGCACCCTTCCCCTGCTCTACTATGGTAATGAAGAACAAAAACAAAAATACATGCCCCGCCTGGCCAATGGCGAGTGGCTGGCCGCTTATTGCCTCACTGAACCCAATGCCGGTTCGGATGCCAATGCCGGGAAATCCAAAGCTGTCTTGTCAGAAGACGGAAAGCATTATATCCTGAACGGTCAAAAAATGTGGATCACCAATGGCGGGTTTGCAGACCTGCTGACTGTTTTTGCGAAAATAGACAACGACCGCGTATTGAGTGCATTTTTGGTGGAATCCAAATGGCAGGGTATTTCAATGAATCCGGAAGAACATAAAATGGGAATCCGGGGTTCATCAACCCGGCAGATATTCTTTAACGATGTAAAAGTCCCGGTTGAAAATCTGCTGGGACGGCGCGGTGAAGGTTTCCGTATTGCGTTGAACATATTGCATATCGGGAGGATCAAACTGGGCGCTACAGTGATTGGCGGTATGCGCAGGGCAATCAATCACTCGGTTAGTTATGCTACCGAAAGAAAACAATTCGGGTCGTTCCTCGCTGAGTTTGGTGCCATTAAACATAAACTGGCCGAACAGGTCATTAAAATGTTTGCTACAGAATCAGCAGTTTACCGAGTCAGTAAAGACATTGAAGATACGATTGAAAGCCTGACCGAGCAAGGTATTGATTACGGTAAAGCCAATATCGAAGGTGTTGCCGAATATGAACCCGAATGTGCCTTTTTGAAAGTATATGGTTCCGAGGCGCAGGATTACATCGTGGATGAGATGGTGCAGATATTCGGCGGTATGGGCTTTTCATCCGAAGCGCCTGCCGACCGCTCATACCGTGACTCAAGGATCAACCGGATATTTGAAGGCACAAACGAGATCAATCGTCTGATCACTGTGGATGCCACCTTAAAAAAAGGGATGAAGCACAGGATAGACCTTTATCAGGCTGCTGAAGAAGTATTAAATAATCTCGACAATACCGAACCTGTTGACCCGTTTAACGGCGATTACTACGATATCAAACAGCAGTACATCAACAACCTAAAGAAAGCGGTTCTGATGCTGATCCCCACACTTTCGGATACTTTCAAAAGGAAACTGTTATTCGAAGAAGAAATACTCATGAACATCGCTGACATGATCATGAACATTTACATTCTGGAATCCACCAAACTACGTGTGGAGAAAATGGAGAAAGTACACAAAACAACCAATATTGCTATTTACAGAGATATGCTGGATGTACTGACCCATGATCTGACCCAGTCAGTTTATAAGCTGGGGTTTGATGTCATCGGATCATTTGCCGAAGGCGACCAACGTAAAACATTGTGTGACTCCCTCGGAAAACTGACCAAAGCGTATGCCATCAACGTCAAGGAAGCCCGCCGCAGAATCGCTGATAAACTGATTGATGACGGGTTGTATAAGTTTTAACTGGATACTTGATATTGGATGCTGGAAAATGGTTAATGGTGAGTGATAAATGACTCCCTTACGCTTGATTCCGCTCATCCGGATTCCCGTCCGGGCGGATGCAATCTGTTAGATGTTTGAATGGGGGTACGGAAACTTTGAAATTCAACCTATAACAGGTCACACTCTTCCTCCACAGGAGTGCATGTATTGCCAAAACAAAACGAGGACTGAAATTCAGTCCTCGTTTTTTATGATGAATAGGTGGTTCCCGGTGATCGACAACCCCGGTCCCCTACCCTATTTTAAGCATTAACTTCCTTGTGCAACTCGTAAAAACGTTTTCCACCGTAAGCCACAGCCAGCGTAAGTAAGATCATGATACCGCCTCCCACATGGGCTTTGCCGCCAAGCTGGTTATCAGCATCGTTGGTATTTGTTGACCCATCTCCTCCCGGAGGTGGGGGCGGTTCGGTTTGTGCATACCCGCCATAAGTTAATGCTGAAAAGGTCAGGATTACCAGCAGTTTCTTTCCGCTTTTGATTATATTTCTCATCTTCATCGTTTTTTCTGTATTAATAGTTTATAATCTGTTTTGTTTTACTTAATAAAAACCTTTTCGGTTACAACGTTACTGTCTTTAACTACCTGAACAACCAGATAGCTGTTGCTTACCTGTACCGGAATGCGGGTCAGGTTGCCGAGGCGGGTTTGTGTGCTCACCAGCTTACGCCCCATCAGGTCGTAAACATTGATGGTGGCTTCTGCAAAGTCGTTATCCGAATTGCTGATGTAAACGGCTTTGTCCCATGC
>JAOZOO010000017.1:0-3752 GCA_029933225.1 Bacteroidales bacterium
AAATGATCGTTGCCTTGTAAATATCTTCGGGCTTGTCAGGGGTGTAAATGTCCAGCAACTGCCCCTTCTCCAGCTTGTTGACATTTTCCTGGTAAACATAAAAAAGGAGTTGCAGGTCACGATTGTCGATGATCTTCATCAGCAGTTCCTGCGAATCGATGAACTGCCCCAGGTTGCAATTCTGGATGGTGATGGTGCCACTGATGGGTGACACCACCGGCAGGTACATTGACAAATTGCCGGCTTCCAGATTATTGAGGTTAACATTGAGTATCTTCAGTTCGGCTTTGAGCGCTTTGATGGTGGCCTGAAGTATTTTGTATTTGCTTTCGATGGCAATAAAATCTTTTTTCGACGATATGTTTTCTTCATACAATGTTTTGATCCGCTGATAATCCATCTCGGTGGCTTTCAGCTTTGCCAGCGTTTCGAGGTACTGTTGCTGCAGCGTGATGAACTCTTTGCTTTCGATCGTACAAAGGATTTGTCCCTTCTTTACCTGACTGCCGAGGTTTACCGAGATAGACCTGATAATTCCGGAGATATAGCTATACACATCGGCTTTTGACTGTGGCGAAGCCGTCACAATCCCGTTTGTTCTGTAAATCCGGGTGAAGGTGTGCATGGCCGCGTCACCGAGTTGCATTTGCTCCTCGTTGAACTGTGCATGCGTAATACGCACCAAATGAGTCGAATTGCTGCTTTCCGTTTCTGCCTTTTGCGTTGAACCCGAACAGCAGGCAAACAACATTATTGCAATTAAAATAAATGTGGAAGGAATATGATAAAATCTCATTTGTTTAATTATTTAATGTGAAATAGTTAATCTCCAATATGATCAGGTTGCTTTGCCAGAGGTTGCGCAGGTATCCCATCTTAATGTTCATGGCGGTTTCCATGCTTTGCAGATACTTGAAAATGTCGATTTGCCCTGACTTGTAGCTCCTCTGGGCGTTATTCACAATTTCGAGGTAAAGCTTGTCCCCGAAGTCGTTGTAATATTTTATCGTTTCGTTGTATTTTTTCAGCCGCTGTTCCAGTTCTTTCATTTTTTTCTGATACTGAACATGCAATTGGTATTCTTTTTCCAGAGCGATCTGCAAAGAGATTTTCCCTGCGTTGACCTTTGACCTTTTATCGGCGAAGAAAAGAGGGACACCAATCCCCACCATATAGCCGTTGTATCTTTTTGCGTTCTGATATCTGTTCGTTCCGTTAAAGTAAGTAAGGTCAATGTCGGGGAGGAATTTGTTCTTTTCAGCTTTCAGCCGGGCATCTTCGAGGGTAACCAACTGTCTGCCCAGCAATATTTCGTACTGCATGGCCGTGTCGATGTTTACCGGGAACTGTTTCATCGGCTCGTAATTCACCACAAAAGAACTGTCGGTTTGCAACAGCGATTTCAGCTCATTCATGGCGATTTCCAGATCGTACTCCAATTGCTTTTTCTTGAGGATAATATCCTGTTTTTTGGCTTCGGCGTTCAGCTTTTCCAACTGCGTAATTCCGCCCAGCTCATAATTGATCTCCATGGCTTTCAGCAAATCGGAATATACGCTGTCTAATTTCTGAAGATAATATTGTTTGTTTAAGAAATATTGCACGGTTTCATACGACTGTGCCACTTCACGGGACAGTTTTGTTTTCCGGATTTTATAAACCGTTTCCGAAATGGTGGTGTTCATGTTATTCATCCTCCTTTGTGAAGTATAAACCGTGGGGAATTTAAAGCTTTGCGACAGGCCAAAGACATTCAGCGGATAACCGTTTTCTGCAATGTTATTCTGATCGTAATCATAGTAGATCAGTGTCGGATCAATTGAAAATGCAGAGTGTATCAATGCTTTTTCCCGTTCGGTCATCAGATAATATGACCGGAGTTCCCTGTTGTTTTTGAGAGCCAGGTCAATGGCCTGTTTCATTGTCAACGGTTTGGGCTGTTCCTGTGCCTGTGTGCTGATACCGGCAAAGATCAGCAGCGGGATCAGGATCAGCGCTTTATTCCGTTTTAATCCCAAGGGCCACAACCTGACACCTGTTACGTTGAACAGCACGGCATAAAGCAACGGCAAAGCGATCATGGTCAGCAGGGTAGAGGTCACCAGTCCGCCGATGACGACCGTAGCAAGCGGACGTTGCACTTCAGCGCCGGCAGATGTGGATACGGCCATGGGCAAAAAGCCAAGGGCTGCTGCCGAAGCAGTGAGCAACACGGGACGTAGTCGTCCGCGCGTGGCTTTTAAGATCAGTTCACGTATGTCAGTCATACCTTCATCTTTTAATTCTTTCAGATATTCGATCAAAACGATGCCGTTCAATACCGCTACCCCGAACAGGGCGATGAAGCCGATACCTGCCGAGACACTGAAGGGCATTCCCCTGATCCACAGGAACAGGACACCTCCTACTGCCGAAAGCGGTACCGCCGTAAAGATGATCATGGCTTCTTTAAAGGACTTAAAAGCAAAATGCAGGAAGATAAAGATCAGCAAAAGGGCAACCGGAACGGCAAACATCAAACGGTTGGTGGCATTCTTCAGGTTCTCAAACTGCCCGCCGTAAGCAATGTAATATCCGGCATCCAATTGTAAATTCTGATCGATCCGTGCCTGGATGTCTTTGACGACAGACTCAAGGTCTCTGTTTCTGACGTTGACACTGACCACGACCCTGCGGTGTGTATTGTCGCGTGATATTTTTGCAGGCCCTGTGGTATATTCAATGTCGGCAACCTGGTATAGCGGTATCTGATTGCCGTTGGGAAGGGCAACATTCATCTGACGGATGTTGTCAATGTTCTTTCTGAATTTTTCCTCAAACCGGATGGCAATGTCAAACCGTTTTTCTCCTTCGAATATTTTTCCGGCGATGGCGCCACCGAAAGCCATGGACATCTGTCTGTTCAGTTCTTCAGTGGACAGGCCGTACCAGGCCAGCTTGTTACGTTTGTACTTAACGATCATCTGAGGCAGGCCTGCTGTTTTTTCCACGATCACGTCGGCTGCGCCGGGCACATCATCGATCAGCCGTTTTATCTCTTTTGCTTTTTTATTCAGATAATCCAGGTCTTCGCCGAAGATCTTGACGGCAATGTCGGCTCTGACGCCGGTAATCAGCTCGTTGAACCGCATTTCGATGGGTTGTGTAAACTCATAATCAATGTTTGGGATCACCGAGAGGGCTTCCTTGAATTTGTTGGCCAGCTCTTCCTTGGTTTTGGCTGTCACCCATTCGCTTTTAGGTTTCAGCTTAATGATCACATCCACCTCTTCCATCGACATGGGATCGGTGGGTACTTCCGCTGCCCCGATACGTGAAACGATCTGATCCACTTCGGGGAAGTTGTCTTTTAAAATGTTTTCCATCCTCGTGGTCAGCTCAATGGTTTTGCTCAGTGAAGTCCCCGTCTTGAATACAGGCTGTATGACAAAGTCGCCTTCGTCGAGCGTGGGGACAAACTCACCGCCGATCTTGGTAAAAAGGTAACCGGTAAGTATCAGTGAAGCAAGGGCCAGCCCGAAAACGATACCTTTATAGTTGTAAGAGAGTTTGATCACGGGACAAAAGGAGGCATAAGCCTTGTCCATGATCCATTTTGAGATGCTTTTTTTCTTTTGTCTTGCAGGGCGCAAAAACAGGGCTGAAGCCACAGGAACCCACGTGAGCCCGAAGATCATGGCGCCGATAATGGCAAAGCTGAACGAGAGAGCCATCGGGCGGAACATCTTGCCTTCCACACCGCTTAACACCAG
>JAOZOO010000017.1:3852-32572 GCA_029933225.1 Bacteroidales bacterium
CAGAACGGACATTACCCAACAGGAGGATCACAACAAAGATGACGATGATACAGCCCAGCAGCAGGTTTTCAACAATGGTGTTTGTCGTTTTTCCGATTAGCTCGCTTCTTTCGATGATGGGGTTGATGAAGATCCCTTCGGGCAGGCTTTTCTGGACTTCGGTCACCCGTTCTTTCACGGCATTGATCACCTTTTTGGAATTGGCCCCTTTGAGCATCATGATCTGTCCCATCACCTTTTCGCCTTCCCTGTTGGCGGTGATGGCGCCAAACCGGTTGGCATGACCGAAATGCACTTCGGCGAGGTCGCGAACAAGAATGGGTTTGTCATCAACGGTTTTGACGACGATTTCTCCGATTTCGTCCAGTGATTTCACCATGCCGTCACCGCGGATGAAGTAAGTCAGGTTTTGCTTTTCGATGTATGCACCGCCGGCGAGGCTGTTGTTTCCGGCCACGGCATTATATACCTCTAACAGTGTGATGTTAAAGCTTTTCAGTCGTTCGGGGTTGATGGCAACTTCATATTGCTTGAGGTAACCGCCCTAGGTGTTCACTTCCACCACCCCGGGAATACCCGCAAGCTGACGCTTGACAACCCAATCTTGGATAGTGCGGAGTTCCATGGGACTGTAACGGTCTTCATATCCCGGTTTTACATCCAGGATGTACTGATAGATCTCTCCGAGTCCGGTAGTGATGGGTCCCATTTCGGGAGTGCCGAATCCTTCGGGAATATTGGCTTGTGCCGATTTGATCTTTTCGGCAATGAGCTGGGCGGGGTAAGTAAGTCCCCATGTTGTCGTCAAAAACGATGGTAACAACCGACAAACCAAACTTTGAAATGGAACGAATCTCATTCACCCCCGGCAGGTTCGACATCTCCAGTTCGACGGGATAGGTGATGAATTGCTCCACATCCTGTGTGGACAGGTTCGGCGAAACGGTAATGACCTGTACCTGGTTGTTGGTGATGTCGGGCACGGCACCCACCGGAATGTTAAACACGGAATAAACGCCGTAAGCGGAAATGGTTACCGTGAACAAAATGACAATAAGTTTATTCTTTATGCTGAAGTTGATAATTTGGTTTATCATTTTTTGTGTCTGTTATGAGCTACAGCAAAGATAAACATCTCACAGCATTTCATCCCGACCTGGCAGAGGGATGTTTAAAGAATGGGGTGATATATTTTTTGCCGTATAATCAGAAATTGTATTTAAACTTCATATATATCATGGAGTTGTCATCATAACGTCCGAACATCCCGCGCTCGTCTCCGACAAAAATATTAGCGCCGAGCTTAATGGAAAAACTGTCGCTGAAATCGTAAACAACTGTGGGTCTGATCAATGCATCGCCGTAATTGAGGCCGATATAAGAAAACAGCTCAAGATGTAATGTTTGGCGCATGGCCTCGTAACGTGCAAGAAATGTCATGGTATTGGCATAATGTTCTTCATCCAGATAATCGTCATAATTAAAAATGACTTTCTGGATGAACTGGGCGCTCAGGGTAAGATCGCCGACGCCATAATCCAGTCCGACGACATAATGAATGTAATCTTTTTCCACGAGTGCCCCTTCGGCTTTCGGGTCAGCCGTCTGGAAATATTTTCCGTTGTAATAAGCCGCTTCACCGCGGATCACAAAGCTTTTAACGGTTGAAGTAAAAGAACCGCCGCCAACCCAGAGCCGGTGATGCTCCGGAGTGATAAGCAGTCCGGTAAGGATGGGATTACCGAGTGAATCAAACTCAATCTGTTTTTCGATATACATGCTTGGTGTCTGATCCCACGTGTAAGCACCCATTATATCAAAGTCAATAGCAGAAGAAGAAAGCGAATATTTCAGATAGAATTCACTGTTATCGAGTGATGGCTTGATCTTTTCTTTTGAGTAATCAAAGGTGGGCGGCGCCGGAAATTCAGGCGGTTTGTACCATATTGAGCCCGGAGGGGGGAGTTCGTTCCCTGCATAGATCGGTTTCCAGATCGCTTCAAGGGTGCTGTTGCCAAAATAATAATCGATCTTGGCAGCATAAACGCCGATTCTGATCTCATCAAAATCAGGCAGTAAAAATTCGGTCAGGTTCAATGGAGATACGATGTCGGTGATGAAAACACCATCGGCCTTGCCCCATACGATCTGCTGTTTTCCGACCCGGATGTCCACACTTTTAAAATAGAGATCGAGATAGATTTCCCGCATGCGGAAATCCAGACTGTCAATGCCGTACAGATAGAGCATCGGGTTGGCTTTCAGTGCCATCTTATCGCCCATCAGATTGAAATTCAGGTTCAGCGTGTTCTGAAGCATGTTGAAATCCCCGTTCTCATAAAGCATTCCCGTGTAATTTCTGACAAAACCGTCGATGCCTACTTTGGGTTGTGCAACAGCCAACTGACTGGCAGCAAGCAGTGCAGCCAGTAATAAAATCTTTATTTTTAAATTTTTCATGGGTTCTTATTTTTTAAAAACCTGTATTGTAAACTCTTTCGCAATTCGTTTTCCAATCCATTTCAAACCTGTCAGGTCGCCGGTGCGACTGTCTTGCGGAGACCTGACAGGTTAACTACGAACAATTCATCATTCGTAAATCGCCAGTCCTAAATCCCTCTCATCATCATCCTTTCGGTGAATTTGGATGCGGAAATTCCCGTATTGATTTTAATATTATCAAGTTCCATTTTGGTGCGGTGGTTTTTTTGCACATTTTCCATTTCGGAATGGGTGATCACAAGGAATCCGGAAATCTCTTCAAACTTTTTGATCTTTAGAATTTTCAGCAGTTCTCCGTCTTCGTCGTAAAACTCTTTTTTCAGGCCGATGAAATTGTCTTTCCGGATCCAGGTAACGGTTTTGCTGTACATGTAATCCTCATCTTTCGGGATGCTTTCCACAACGTAATAGTCCACGCCGTCAATGGTTTCTTCGCGGAGCAGTTTGTGTGTATCATCGTCCACTTTCCGATCGCCAAGGTCATCGTACGTGAAGTCAGATCCCATGAAATAGTCGCTTTTGCTGTCGCTGGAAATCCTTTTTACTTTTTTCAAAGCCGGAAGATAGATCCACTGGTCATCGGGTTTGTCACTGTCGTAACTCCAGTTCATGAAGGATGTGTTTTTAACATCGGCAGGTGCGGTAAAAAACATGATGCTTTTTTCCACGTTCCCAAAGTCCCTGGTGAACTGTTTGATCTTTCGTACCCGTTCGCTTCCGCTTTTGTTGATCAGTGTCATGGTCAGATCCGATGTCTGGTCTTCACCGGTGGGGAGATTGTAAACTTTTTCAATGATCTCTCTTCCGGTGAGTTGTTGTGCGGTCATCCGGTTGGCCAGTCCGCCGGCCAGAAGAATTACCGCTGTTGCTAATGTGATTTTTAATGTTTTCATTTTTATTTATTTAAAGTTTTTTATTTGAACTGATTTCTCTTTTCGTATCACTTTGCGTCTCCTTCGTTGTTCTTCATTGTAACAGCCCTGCCCGACGAGTCAGGCGGGTATTGCACAGAAGGTACACAGAGAAGACACGGAGCTTTCTATTTTGTTATTTTCTTTTTCTTCTTTTTGAAATATATGTTCGACATGTAAAGAAGTACCAGCATGATGGTCAGTGTGCCCACGAAACTTGTGAACATGTTCAGCGATACCAGTGCGCCCAGCTCACGGTTCGGCGGGAACACCGAGAACAGCAGCACGAGGAAACCGGCGATCACCACGATGGCATTATAAATGATGGCTTTCCCCGAATGGGCCATAGTTTTTTGTGCAGCCACCAACTTGTCGTTCGTATTGGACGCATTGTGCCGGTATTGCTCCAGGAAGTGTACCGCATAGTCAATGCCAATCCCAATGGCAATACTCGATAGCAGCGCAGTAGTGGTGTTTAGCGGAATCCCCAGGAAACCCATGATTCCGAAACTGATCAAAGCGGTGATGATGATGGGCACAGAACCGATTAAGCCGATGCCGATGTTCCTGAACATGATTGACAACAGGACAATGATGATAATGAGTGACAGGATCAGACTCATGATCTGCCCTTCAAGGATCAGGTCGGTAAATACCAGTCCTTTGTATCCACTCCCGGCATAGTTCATGGTGATGCCGTATTTTTTAAAGTCATCTTCGTATTTGTGGATCACATCCAGCGCCGAGTTGATGGCTTTCGAGTTGTCACTTTTCAACTGGAAGGTTACGTTTAGTTTCTCATAGTCGTAATCCACTACCTTATTCAGGTTTTCCGGGTCGCCCGACATTTCATAAAGCAGCAGATATTGAGCAATCATATTCTTGCTGTCGGGAATGGTGTTGAATTCCTCTTTGTCGGCATTCATCACCTTGTTCATCCGGTTGATGTAATCGGCCAGCGAAAAGGTGTTTCCCACTACATAAAGTGTGCTGTCCACATCCTTTTGCATCTTGTCAACCAGTTTCAGCACATCCGGGTTCTTGAAAGTGTCTTTTTTCCCTTCGGCATCGAGGATCAGGTTGATGGTGCTTGTACCTCCGAAATGTTCATTGATGAAATTGTCGGTCTGCACAATGTCACTGTCTTTTTCAAATTTGTCGAGGAAACTGGAGTTGATCCATATTTTCTGCATGCCAATAACGGAAAGTACGATGATGACAGCCGTTCCGATAACGGATACATATTTGTATTTGATGACTGCGGCGGCAAAATTGTTGGCGATACGCGAATGTGAATGGCCTCCTTTGTCTTCATCGGGATCGATGGGCCGTGCTTTCGGCAAACCGAAGATCATGATACCTGCCGGAAGAAAAACCAGCGAAAATGCCATGGCGACCATTACGCCGAAAGCAGTGAATATCCCGAAATATTTTACCGGATAAACCTGCGAGGTCAGCAGCGAAATGAACCCGACAGCCGTTGTAATGGATGTCATCACAACCGGTTTCCACATGTGCTGTAGCATGTCCTGGATGGCTTCTTTTTTGCTTGCCGTCGGATTATGGTCAATAAACGTGTGCAGGTGACTGTACAGGTGAATGCCGTCTGCCACCCCGATAGCGATCAGCATAACGGGGATCATGGTGGAAACCGCATAAATAGGGATGTTAACCGCCGCCATCAGCCCGAAAGCCCAGATGGTGGAAAAGAACACCACGCCCAGCGTGATCAGCGTCCCTTTGAAACTACGCAACGTGATGAACAGCACAATGAAAATAACCAGCAATACAATGGGAACCATCCGCTTCATGTCTTCCGGTCCGAGCAGCGCCATGGTACCCTCCACAATGGGGCGTCCGGCCACATATATCCTGATGTCGTCTGTTTCGGATGCCTGGGCGGTTTTCAGGATTTTCTTGTAGAACTCCTGCGAAAACACGTCGTCGTCGATCTCGGCAATGATGACGGTTACCGTTTCATCGGTGGAGACCAGCCGGCCGAAAACCATTTCGTTGTTTTCCACATTCTTTTTCAGTTCCGCCAGTTTTTCGGGTGATTTTGGAACTCTCTTGAAAAAACGTTTCACATCCATCCCGTCTTCCGTGCCGATGATGTTGTCGGCAGTATATAAAGAGGTGACATCGTCTTTGTCAATCTCGGGGAACTTCTGAAACCGTTTGGTCAGTTGTTTCAGGGTGTCGAGGGTTTGCGTGTTGAAGATGCCCTTTTTATTTTCAATGGCAATGATGATTCCGTCCTTGATGTTGAACCAGCTTTCGGCCTTGTCGCTGTAAATAAATGCAGGATGATCCTGTGGCATGTATTTATCGAGGTTGGTTTCCATCCTGGTATTCTGCCGCATCTCAAAAACGAAATATGCTGAAATCAGCAGGATGACAAGCATTGTCCACCATTTGTAATCAAGCAGTTTGTTTAATAATTTTTCCATTTTTATACGTTTATATAGTTAATATTAACTAACTTTTTAATTAAATAAAAAACCACCTGATGTGGCTATCTGATAAATCACTTTTTTAAAATAAGTCTTAATCCGTCAATCAGTTTTTGACTTTCCTTTTTTAGATTTTCATGTTTATTTCTCAAATCCGCCTGTTTTACCATAAAGCGCAATGATCCCATCACGATCAGGGCCAGGGTTTTGTTGTCGATATCGTCCCTGACTTCACCTTTATTCTGTCCCTCCAACAGTATGTCTTCAATTGTTTTTTCTTTTGTGTTCATGATCTCAACGATCTTATTTTTCAGGATTTCTTCGTTTTTAAAAACTTCCTCTGAAAAAATGACAGAAATATGAGAAGGTTCATTGGAAAATATTTCAATGATATTTGTGAACATGAATTCGATTTTACCAATAGCCGTGTCGCTGCTGTCTTTTAAAACATCATCCATAAAAGAAGACATCTCTTCAAAAATCTTCAAGATAGCCAGTAGAATATCAGTCTTGCTTTCAAAATGCCGGTAAATTGCCGGTTCCGAAATACCAATCTCTTTTGATAAATTTTTAATTGTCAGGCCTTGGATACCTTTGGTCGCAATGATATCGATGGATTTGTTAATTATTTCTATTTGCCTGTCTGTCAGCATTATTCATTAAGTTTAAATAAAGATGCTGCAAACGTAGTTAATATTCACTAACATACCAGATATTTTAACATTTGTTAACATTTAATGGGGGAAAACAGAAAATGATAAATGGTGGATGTTTGTTATTCAGTGTTTTCCGTGAGTTCCCTGATCTTTTTACCAATGATGTATTGAGGGACGGTAAACATGGCCACAACAGCGATCAGTCCGAAAACGGCAAATCCGTAAGCAATGGTTTTGGTACTTCCGAAGTTGCCATTAAATACACCGAAGAAGGTTTCCATGTATTTGATATTGGTGATGACATAAGCAATCACCCAGATCAAAGATAAAATACTCAACGCCAGATTAACCTGAAATTTTTTAGCTCCAATCTTATGGAAGAACAGCCCGAACAAAAGATATCCGACACCAAGCAGGATCATCAAAGGCATGTAAACGCCCCAAATATCATGCAGCGTGTTCATGATGTTTGTGAAACTTTCATCCGGTGGTGGTTCAAAACGGGAGAGCATGAAAGCCTGAAGCCTGATCATTAAATACGAGAATGTCCCGAAGATCGTATAAAAACCACCAATCGAAAGACAAAGTGTCCTGATGTCTTTTCCGGAAAAGTTTTGGATATTCATAGAACCATAATGAATGTGTAAGCGGTATTATTTATTTAACCATTCAACAGCCCTGTCAGCGATCCATTCTGCAATTCGCTTGTCGGGCAGCAGGCCTTCATCTGAAAAGTAAATATTTTTTCCTTCAAACATTTTATTTGATTTTACAACACGGCCCATCATTAAATAACCGGAATTATCCGCCATATTCCTGACGCCCATTGACAGATAAATACCCATAACGATAACTTTTTTCTTTTTCCCGCTTGCTTTAAGAATGAGCTGAACGCCATTGATCGCAAATGACTGCCCGACTTCAACAAAGGCTTTGTCGAAATACTCTATTCCGGTTTGCCCGAGAATGTAAGCTCCCGTTTCATCTACCAGGTTTTCCCATAATTTAATGAAGTTTTCATCGCCATGTGCAAGGATGATCAATGCTTCTTCTTGCGGATTGTCTGATACTTTTCTGACCCTGTCCAGTAAAATGTCTTTCATCGGATTCTTATAATCCAATGTCGGCCCGATCGTTATTTTAATTTTCGTTTCAACGATTTTTGTCTCTTCTTCCCTGATCTCATTGACCATTGTTTCGTTGTAATATAAACCAAGTATGGTCGGCACATCATAAATCGAATGACCCGAAGGTGCAATAAACAATGGCAAAGCAAATATTTCTGAAATGCCATTGTTTTCCATTTCATTGACGACAGTGGCGATGGAAGGCTCGGTAAATTCCATCAAGGCGACCCGGATTTCATCAAAACCGGAAATGTTTCTTGTTTTCAATAACTCTTTAACCTGATTTTCCAGATTCAGGACAGGTTGGTTCCATTGTTCAGAAGGGGAACCATGTGCAATGATCAATAATCCTGATTTCTGACCGAAACAGTTTATTGAAACCAGAACAACCAGAATTAAAAAGAACTTTTTCATTTTAAAACCTCCTTTTTTTCATCCTTCGTTTGCGCGCACTTCTGTATGTCACGATTCCATATTTTATTTTCAAGACAAACAAAGTTATTCAAATACAGATAATCACGGAACAATTCTTTTACTTTTTCAGCTTTTTTATTATCGGGTTCATGTTTATAATTAAACATTGAGTCGAATTTTATCACCTGACCGTTAAACAAAGCATCGGAGCCGGAAATATAATTTGGCAGGAACTGGCTTTTTGGCGAAAGCGGAAAATTCCTGTCGGCATGAAAACGACAGCTTGTGTCGAGCCCGGCTCCAATCCAGTGTTTTGCCTCCGGGAAAGTTAAACCGTAGTTGTTTTCCAGCAATCCCAGAATGGAGGGTAAGATATCCACGTGGGAACAAACACCTTTAAAAATAGCGGGTTGCTGAAGAAGAGGCGAGTAAATGATTAACGGAACCCGGAATCTTTCAAATAGGCTATTGCAAAGATACAGTTCAATACTATGGTCTCCGGTGATGATGAAAATGGTGTTGGAGAAATCCTTTCTTTTTTTATACCTGTCGAAAAAATCTTTCAGGGCGTCATCCGAAAAAAATATTGAGGATAAGACCTTGTCGGGTATGTTTTTGTAATCCCCGGGTTTCAGCTTTAGCTGTTTAAATTTCTTTTCAAGATATTCCGTTGAGTAGTAATCTTTTTCAGAAAGATTGAAAGGACTGTGCAGGCTAAGTGTCTGATAAACGCTTAAATAACCGGTATCCTGATGGTTTTCATTTAACTGATCAAAGGCCAGGGCAAAGAGATCTTTGTCGTTATAACCCCAAACCAGTTCACCTTTGGCTTTATGGTATTTGCTCTTATCAAAATCGCCTTCGCTGATAAAATTGTCGATGCCGTCCTCCTTCAGGAAAGAACCTGTGTTGTCGAAATCGCCCCAGCCACCGTAAAAATAATTTGTCAGGTAGCCATTTTCTTTCAGCAGCTTGATGATACCGGTGTGCGAAGGATATTTTTTAAAACCATCGTATTCATTGTTCATGTTGATGAAACCCCTGCTGACCGTTCCCGAAGGAAGGGAAGCCAGAATATCGGGCAAAGCGCCATAAGAACGTTCCGCATTGGAAAAGAAGTTCTCCCAGTACAGGCTATGCGCCGAAAGACTGTCAAGAAACGGTGTCAGGCTGCCGTCCGTGCAATTTTTCGGGCCTGAAAAGGAAGATGACAGACTTTCGCAAACCAGGATCACTACATTTGGCTTCAGTGTACTGTCGCTCCTGAAATACTTTCCCAGCACATTTCTGTAATCCTCGTTATGTACAAAAGGATATTCAGAGGAACAGAACCGGAAATATTTGTTGTTGTATCTGTGATACCGGTTTGTTGCTTCCTTTAACCTGGCAGGATCAAAATCTTTGTCGTTTTTAGAGAAACGAATACTCTTTAAAAAGAAAACCTCTTTTGAGTTCCCCACCAGGAACTGATAGTTATCGTCAAAATATTTTATCGATTTAAGGGTGTAATCCATGTTGTTATAAGCAATGATACCGAGGATAAAATAAGCGGCGATGAGTACAATCCCGATGATGCGTTTTGGTTTTATTCGGTAAGTAACATAAAACAACAGATAAAAAGAAAGTGCCAAAACAAAAATAAAACCGATCCATAAAATGAGATTATGAGACGTGAATTCGGTGGATACGATTTTCATTAGATCGTTGAATGAGAATTCAAAAACAACACCCGTCAGGATGTTGTTGCTTATCAGAAAAAACTGGGTCAGACCTAAATGAATAATCATCAGCAGAAAGGCAAGGATACGTGAAATGATTCCGGATATCCGGGGACTGAAAATGCTTATCACCATTACAGGCAGCAATAAAACATAGCTGTAATCAAGGACAAACAAAGAGTCGAAATTTATGCTTCGGAAGATTAAAATATCGAGAGAGACATCTCCGGTGTGGACGAATCTGATGTAGGTAAATTCCAAAAGTCGTGTTACGATAAAACAGCAAATCAGTGCCGTTATGACAAGTATATAATCGAGTACCCCTTTTTTCAGACCGGAAATGCGGTAATTCTTGTTCTCTTTAATTTTCATGTTATGATTTGATACTCATCATTCTGATTTAAGTAATGCACATTATTTGAGTTTGAATTTTGTTGTAACCTCACGTATTATTTCTGTTTTTATCAAACTCAATGAACAATGGATTAAATTCATCTTTGTCGGTTTACAGAATGTGTTGCAACCTGCTTTAACAAAAACAAACATACTAAATAACAATATTGTTCTGCTCTCAATCGGAATAAATTTATCCTGGTTTCCCGAATCTGTTAGGTTGTGTTGAATTATGAACTGAAGGAAAGAAGAGGAGGGAGAAAATAAAAGGCATAAAAAAACCCCCGGTTTACTCTGTTGCAAATCGGGGGAAAAACAAACTAAAAACTAAATGTATGATTTCACTCGTGCCGTTGGGGGGTCGGCATTGTGAGTCTCATGAAAACCGGTAACGTTTTTACTCACTAACCACAAAAACCAAACTCAACCACCCCTGTCTTTTTCACAAACCCTCGTGCTACCGGTGTTTCATTTACGTTGCAAATAAAACGAGAGTTTTTCACATAAGATGCATATTTTATATAAACAATATATTAACAATTCAAAAATAAATCTTTTTAAAAAGGGTACAGGAGTACTTAATAGATTAAAAAACAATAAGATAGTGTAAAAACGACAATAAGGGAACTTTTTAATGAATTCGGGTTTATTTTTTCTGAAATGTTTCTTTTGCCTGTTTAGTCAGGTCATTCAGCTTATCTTTTAGCCCGCTCATTTCTTCTTTAAAAGCATTTTCGATGTTCTCGATGGTGACCGGATCACCCTGCATTTCCAGTTTTTCGCTGAGTGTCCGGGCAGGAGGGATGACCACCCACAAAATGAGATAAACGAGTATGCTGCTGCCCCCGAGAAACAGCGCCACAACAAATGCGATCCTGAACCAGACCAGGTCAATATTAAAATAAGCACCCAGACCGGCGCATACACCGGCGATCATCCGGTTGTCCACATCTCTGAACAATCTTTTGCGCTTTTTCTGATATGTGCCCGGTGAAGCTGTTGCAGTTTCTTCTTCGTCAAGGTTGAAATCGGAGGGATGTCCCATGACAGAAATCACTTCGTCAACATCTTCTATGGTGATGGCCGCTTTGTTGCCTTTGAGCTTGATCTGAAACAATTCGGCAATGCGTGTTTCAATGTCGCTCATGATGTCTTCGTATCCCTTTATTGTTTTAAAGTGATCATTTATGCTTTCAAGATAATCGGTTAATTTTTGGAATGCATCTTCTTCGATGGTGAGGATAATCCCCCTCATATTGATGTTCAATACCTTTTTCATTATTATATTTTTTTGTTTTTCAATATCCGGTTTACGGATTGATTCAATTTTACCCAGTTTTGATGCATGGTTTTAAAGACATCCCGCCCTTTATCGGTCAGACTGAAATATTTACGGGGCGGGCCCGAGGTGGATTCTTCCCATTTGTATTTCAATAAACCTTCGTTCTTCAAACGGGTCAGCAATGGATAAACGGTTCCTTCCACCACAAGCAGTTCAGCTTCTTTCAGTGAGGATATGATATCGGAAGTATAGACTTCCTTGTCTGAAATTACGGCCAGAACGCATAATTCCAGTACCCCTTTTCTCATTTGTGCATTTAATTTCTCAAGATTCATGCGGCAAATATAATGTAAAAAATAATACTATGCAACACATAGTACTATATTTTTTTTACTATTTATTAAGAGGGGAGGGGGAAGTGATTAAGTATTAGTGTGATACTTCAATATTTGTGTGTTTCCGGAAAGAAGTAATAAATAAAAATTTCTAAAAACAATCCCGGCCCCCCGGAATTGTCTTTTCTGTTTTCTTTACATCAGTGTGTCACCATTTTCAGAATTTTTCCTTCCAATGGTTGCAGTGTGACCGATCCGCCGGTGACCGTGGAATTATCCATCAAATCAATATAATTTCCTTCTTTTGGTAACTGAAATGTTCCGGGTGCTTTGTTCAGATTAAAAAGAACAATGATCAACCCGTCTTTATCATACCTTTCGTATTGCAGCTTTTTGCCTTTGACTGTGATAAACCTGATTTCTCCGTCTGAAAGAACTTTGTTCTCCTTTCTGATGGAGATCAGTTTTTTATAAAACGTAAACAATTCGTGGTTGAATCCCGGCTGATCATACTCTTTTTTCCCCGGCCGGATGTTGTTCCGGTATTCGGGATCAAAATCATATTCCTGCCACCAGAGGGGTTTACGGCAGTCGGGGTCGTCTGCGCCCCACATGCCCATTTCATCCCCGTTCCAGATGTGTGGTGCACCAACGTTAGTGAACTGATGGATAAGATACAGTTTGACCCGCCGGTAAGTTTCTTCATCCGGCTTTCCCGTAAAATAATCCGGATTTTCATTGGGTTTGGCTTTGTATTTATATTTGGTGGGATTGGCAAAGGAGGTGGGCAGCCGGGGTGTATCATGTGTGGCGTTTACATTCATCATCCCGTACTGGAAAGGTTTTTTCAGCCGGCGCCACTGAAATTCAAGACTATCCCTGAATTGCCGGGCGTTGATGCTGTCGTTCATTTTCCCGAAAAAGTAACGGGCAGGCCGGTAAAGCTGATAAAACATTACCGCATCAAATACGTCGCCGCTGACATAAGGCACGGGATTCATCAGTTTGTCAGGCCACTCTTCCCACCAGATTTCTCCCACAAGATAAGCATCGGGATTAATGGATTTGACCAGTTTCCGGTAATCGCGCCAGAATCCCATGGGGATGTGATCGGCCACATCAAGGCGGTAACCGTCAATGCCTTTTGAGACATCCCCGTCGGGAGCAAGCCATCGTGTGGTCACGGCAAAGATGTGTTTTTTCGCTCCCGGGTTGAGGTCCCCTTCAAAAGGATGGCCGGGCTGATGGTGCTTTGGCGTGTTGACCTTTCTCAACTCGGGCAGGCTTTTGATGTTGAGCCACCCTTTGTATTCAAACTCGTTTTCAGGAGTTTTCGGATTATCGAATTTCTCAATATCATACCAGTCTTTGTATTTCGACTTTTCCTGATTTTTCACCACATCTTTCCATGCCCAGAACTCTACGCCTGTATGGTTCCACGAATAATCCACGATGACTTTCATGTTGCGTTTGTGAATTTCATCAACGAGTTTCAGAAACAGCTTGTCGGCAGAGGTCCATTGCCATGTGGAAGGATCATCCGGTGTTTCGGAAGCCATGATCCGGTTATCACCCTCGGGATCGGGGCCAAAGTTAACATCAATATGGCGGTAATTCCGTGCATCATATTTATGTAAAGACGGAGCGTCGTTTACGGGGTTGAGATAAATGGCCGTGACACCCAGGTTTTGCAGATAGTCCAGCTTGTCGATAATCCCTTGCAGGTCGCCGCCAAAGCGTCGCAGTTGAAGCCCGCTGTAAAAGTCCACGTCCATATTTTTCGCCCATTCTTCCTGTGCATACCAGTTGTGTGTCCATGGGGTCACCGACCAGTCCGCCGGTACGGGCCTGAAATTTGAAGCACTGTATATATTTTCGGGACGGGGATCATTGGCAGGATCACCGTTGTGAAATCTTTCGGGAAATATCTGATACCAGACAACATCTTTTGCCCAGGCTGGCGGCTGGTTAAAACGATCGTTTTTTTGACGGTCACACATATTAAACAGGAGTAAAATGATAAAAAAAAGAAAAGAGATTTTTTTCATGGCCGGATGGTCTGTTTAAAACGTTTGCACTACTTTTCACTAACCCTTGTTTATGCAATAAAACATAATCTTTACAAGTTGTCTGATAAAATAAACCGTTACGCTATATAGTAGCGGAAATCGACAAAATAAATATCGGATATCTGACATACAGAGTGACGGTCAGTAGTTTTCTAAATAGAACGAGATCAGTTATTTGCGGTTTATAGAGGCAGCCTTCCTTCATTGACAACTTTCGTAATTACAGGCACAATAATACAACAAAACCGTTGATTCGGACATTTGAATGTTTCATTCGTGCCGGCGGTTGTTGTTTTCATTTTATTTTCTTCATGTTAAACCTGATTGTCGTATAATCTAAACCTTTATATTTGCCTCAGATTAAAAAAAATCCAAAATATATTAATAACCTAATAAACAGTAATCTTATGGTAAAACATTTATTCACAAAATTAATGTTGCTTCCGTTGCTATTCTTTTTGATGGTACTTTCGATGCAGGCGCAGACCGGTCAGGTTACCGGTGTAGTGACCGATGTCGTTGACGGTTCCACGCTGCCGGGAGCAACAGTTGTAGTGAAAGGAACTACAACAGGGACGGTGACCGATATGGATGGAAAGTATTCCATAGAAGTCGGTCCCAATACGACGTTGATTTTTTCGTACGTTGGTTATCAAACAAAAGAGATTGTTGTACAACCGGGTTCGGTAGTCAACGTAGCGTTGGAAAGCGAGTCGCTGGGACTGGAGGAAGTCGTTGTTATCGGATATGGTACGCAGAAAAAGAGTGATGCCACCGGTTCGGTTTCGTCCATTACCTCAAAAGATTTCAACAAAGGCCAGATCACTTCTCCGGCCAATCTGATCAGCGGAAAGATTCCCGGTGTTCAGGTGACCAGCGCCGGCGGTGCCCCCGGTTCGGGAGCTGTAATCCGTATCCGCGGGGGATCATCCCTGCAGGCCGTTAACGATCCGCTGATCGTTGTTGATGGTGTTCCATTGAACAGTGACGGTATCAGCGGTTCGCGCGACCCGTTAAGCTCAATCAACCCCAACGACATTGAGTCGGTGAACGTGTTGAAAGATGCTTCGGCAACAGCCATTTACGGCTCAAGAGCCTCCAACGGGGTGATCATCATCACGACCAAAAAAGGGAAGGCAGGTCAACCCCTTCAGTTTACCTATGACGGTAAATTCACACTTTATACACCGACCAAAACAGTAGATGTGATGAATGCCGACCAGTTCAGTGCGGAAATCCGGAAACGCTTTCCCGACCAGGTCGGTCTGCTTGGGAATACAAGTACTGACTGGCAGGATCAGGTCTTCAGAACCACTCTCGGAATGGACCACTTTTTCAGTGGCCGGGGTGCAGCCAAACACATGCCGTACCAGTTTTCACTGGGTTATACCGATCAGAACGGGATTATCAATACCGATAATTTCAAAAGGATAACAGCAGGATTCGCACTCAACCCAAGCTTCCTGAAAGACCATCTGACGGTTAACCTGAATGCCCGTTTCGGATATGTTAAAAACCACTTTGCCGATCAGGGTTCAATTGGTGCAGCTACCCAGTTTGATCCCACAAAACCGGTCAATTCTGATTCAACATTTATCATTCCCATTCCGGATTCTGATCAGTTCGACACAATCGATTACGGCGGTTATTACGCATGGACACAGGCCAACGGCTCTCCGGTCAAGCTGGCAACCACCAACCCTGTGGCGCTGCTCAATCTGAAAGATGATAACTCGGATGTTTATACATTTATCGGCAATGCAAAGATTGATTACAAGCTGCATCCTTTACCGGAATTGAAATTCACCCTGAACCTCGGGATGGATTATTCCTCGAGTAGCGGAATGAATTATACACCTTATTATGCTTCATGGTCTTATGATGCAAAAAACGGTGGCGGGTATGACGGCACTTATGATCAGACCCGGAAAAATGAACTGCTTGATTTTTACATAACTTATGACAAGACCTTCAACAAGAACCATGTTGTTCTTATGGGTGGTTATTCGTGGCAGCATTTTTACAGGGAAGAAAACAATTACGGCACAAACATACCGTACAAACCGACTGATACCCTGATTGTGTTTAACGATGACCAATTTGCCACAGAATATTACCTGGTGTCTTTCTTCGGCCGTTTCAATTATTCGTACGATAACCGTTATCTGTTCACCTTTACCATAAGGGATGACGGGACATCACGTTTCTCGCCCGACACCCGCTGGGGTTTATTCCCGTCAGTTGCACTGGCATGGCGGATGAGCCAGGAAAAGTGGCTCCGTGATTCCAAGGTGATTTCACAGTTAAAATTGCGACTGGGATGGGGTGTTACCGGGCAGCAGGCCATTAACCAGGGGGATTATCCCTACCTGCCCATTTACACGTACAGCCAGCCCACAGCCGATTATCAGTTTGGCAATCAATTTTATACCACCCTGCGGGCCGAAGGATACGACCCCAATATCAAATGGGAGGAAACCACAACATGGAATGTCGGTGTGGATTACGGATTTCTTGATGACAGGATTTACGGATCAATTGATTATTATTTCAGGAAAACATCCGACCTGATCAATTACATTCCGGTGCCTGCGGGGTCAAACCTGACCAATTACATTGTGACCAATATCGGCGACCTGGAAAACAAAGGGGTGGAGTTCTCCATCGAAGGAAGGCCGATTGTCAACAAAGACTGGTACTGGAGCATTGGATTCAATTTCTCATATAACGACAACGAAATCACCAAACTGACCGCGGTGGACGACTCAACCTATCAGGGTGTTTACACGGGTGGCATTTCCGGTGGCGTTGGAAATACTGTTCAGATACACAGTGTGGGTTACCCCGCCTATTCATTCTTTGTTTATGAGCAGGTTTACGGTCCCAACGGAAAACCCATCGAAGGTGTTTATGTTGATCGTAACGGTGACGGCGAGATCAATTCGGCAGACCTTTATCAGTATAAAGATCCGGCCGCAAATTATTATGCCGGCATTACCATGGACCTGCGGTACAAGAATTTTGACTTTGCCTTTTCGGGAAGGGCCAATTTCAACAATTACATTTACAATAATGTGGAATCGGACAACGGCTGGTGGAACAAAATGTACCGGCCCGAAGGCCCCTATTTGAGTAACATCATTACCGCAGTGACTGAAACCGATTTCCGGAATGCACAGTACCTGTCGGATTATTATGTTCAGAACGGCTCTTTCTTCAGGATGGACTACATGACGGCAAGCTACCTTTTCCCCAACATGGGGGGCAGCCGCGCCAGTCTGCGTTTATCATTCACGGTCAACAATGTTTTTGTCATTACGAAATACAAGGGAATTGATCCTGAAATCTTCAATGGCATTGACAACAACATTTATCCGAGACCCCGGGCTTATGTTTTGGGTGTTAACCTTACTTTTTAACCATCTGAACACTTAAAAATAAATAATCATGAAAAAATTAAAATTTATATTTCTCGCTATAGCAGGATTGATGTTAGTGACTACGAGCTGTATCAAAGACCTGGACACAATCCCGCTTGACAGGGACCAGGAAACAGCAGCTACCGTATTTGACGATCCTGCCTCGTACAAGCAAGTGCTTGCCAAACTCTATGCCGGGCTGGCTGTTTCCGGACAGCAGGGGCCTGCAGGACAAGCCGATATCAGCGGTATTGATGAGGGTTTCGGTCAGTATTTGCGCGGACTCTGGTATCACCAGGAACTGCCGACCGATGAAGCGCTCATCAGTTGGAACGACCAGACTATCCATGACTTTCATTACCAGACATGGAGCTCTTCCGACGTGTTCATAGCAGCCATGTATTACCGTATCTTTTATCAGATAACGGCATGCAATGAGTTTCTGCGCCAGACATCCGATGAAAAACTTGATGATCGCGGTGTAAGTGGAGAGCTCAGAACAGATATTGCAGTTTACAGAGCTGAAGCGCGTTTTCTCAGGGCGCTGAGTTATTATCATGCACTCGATCTTTTCGGCAATGTACCGTTTGTTACGGAAAGCGATCCCATCGGCGCATTTCTGCCGCAGCAGATCAGCCGGGCTGATCTTTTCGATTTTATTGAAACAGAACTCCTTGAGATCAACGATCAGCTCAAAGATGCTCAAACCAATGAGTATGGTCGTGCCGACAAAGCAGCCGCATGGATGCTGCTCGCCAAACTTTATTTAAATGCCAAGGTTTATACGGGTACAGAAAGGTACACCGATTGCCTGACCTATACGGAGAAGGTGATCAACGCAGGATATTCGCTGGATGAAAAGTACCAGTGGGTATTTCTCGCTGATAACAATTTGTCGGGTGAAGTGATTTTATCCATCAATTTCGACGGCTTGCAGACACAGACCTGGGGCGGTACTACTTTCATCATTCACGCTGCCATCGGCGGCAAAATGGAGCCCGGTGAATACGGTATTGACGGTGGCTGGGCCGGAACACGTACGACCAGCGCTTTTGTTGATCTGTTCCCTGATGAAACGGGCGAAACCGACGGACGGGCTATGTTCTTCACTGACGGACAATCCAAAGAGATAGAAAATGTCGGAAAATTCGAGGACGGATATGCCATTACCAAATTCAGGAATATTACACGTAGCGGAACGACCGGCCAGAACCTGACCTTCCCCGATACCGACTTCCCGTTGTTCCGCCTTGCCGATGCTTACCTGATGTATGCTGAAGCAGTATTGAGGGGTGGCGGTGGCAGCCGCGCACAGGCATTGAATTATATCAATGCATTGAGAGAGAGAGCTTACGGTGACAACAGTGGAAATATTTCCGATGGTGACCTTACGCTGGATTTCATCCTTGACGAGCGTGGTCGTGAGTTGTACTGGGAAGCCACGAGAAGGACCGACCTGATCCGTTTTGGTAAATTTACCGGAGGCAAATACCTGTGGCCCTGGAAAGGCGGTTCGCCCGATGGTGTCGCCACCGACAGCAAGTATGATTTGTTCCCGCTGCCCGCTTCGGATGTCAACGCAAATCCGAACCTTGTGCAAAATCCGGGTTATTAATTTTAACAGTAAAATAGTTGAATTATGAAAAATATAGTTATTTATCTGATTTTGATTTTCGGCATCGGATTGATCGGCTCCTGTAAAAAGGAAAATAACAATCCTGTGCTGGATATGAGCAAAACGGTTGCTCCGGTATTGCAGAAACCTGCAGATGGTGCTAATATCGTCCTGAAAGAGGAGAACGCAGATTCGGTGATTACTTTTGAGTGGACGGCAACGCAATATAATGTGGAAGATTTGCAGAACACAACTTATGTGTTGCAGATGGACCTTGCAGACAGCAATTTCAGCAAACCGGTTGATCTGTTGAGTACAACAGCATTGTCCTATGAGGCCACAGAGGGAGATCTTAACAAACGCCTTATCGGCCTCGGAATGGAACCTGAAAAAACCTATGCGGTGGAGTTCAGGGTGATGTCCTATCTTGTCCAGGATAATCCTGACACAAAGGTCTATTCTGCGGTTAATTCACTGCAAATGACTCCATACAAAGCCACCCAGCCAAGCTCTGGTCCTGACACTTTATGGGTTCCCGGTGACTACCAGGGATGGAATCCGGCGGAGGCACCCAATGTGTATTCCAATGAGAACAACGGGCAATACAAAGGATGGATTTATTTCCCCGAAGGCGGTACTTTTGAGTTCAAATTCACTTCGGCTCCCGACTGGAACCACACCAATTTCGGATTTGGAGGAGAAGGTGTTCTGGATACTGATCCCGGCGCAGGAAACCTGAAAGTTCCCGGCGAAGGGAATTATCTGTTGTCCATTGATACAGTCGCCCTCACCTGGGGACATGAACTGCAGAATTTTGCGCTTATCGGCTCGTTTGGCGACTGTGACTGGGGTTGCGATGAACCCCTGACATGGGATGCTGATAACCAATTGTGGACCGTGACCATGACATTTAAAGCCGGCGACGAGTTCAAATGGAGGGCTAACGGAGAGTGGACCGTTAACCTCGGTAATGCCACCGACCCGCCGGACGGAACACTTTCACAGGATGGATCGAATATCGTTATTGATACCGATGGTACTTACACCGTCAATTTGATCTTGAGTGAATCTGTGCCACGCTATGAGATCATTCAGGAATAATGATTCCTGATACGGATAAAAAAACCGCCCTGATTTCGGGGCGGTTTTTTTTGTACCGGTGACTTCAGTCGCAGTTCTTATTGATAAGTAAACAGGTGGTTTATTAATGGCTAAAGCCGGATATTTCAACATTTACAGTTCCCAGTCTTAAAAGACAGGGCCAAAACTGTTTTCCTGCAAAAGATTTTTGCACGGTGCTTTAGCGCCGTGATAAAATGTTCAGTGTAAACTGGCTTTAGCCGATAAAAAACTTCCCCTGCCACGTGTCCCGTTTTTCCATTTCCTTTTCAATGGCTATATTGATCTGATCATTGCGGATTTTTCCCCAGCCGGGGCCGGCTAGAAAACGTGGTGGAACCTCCCCGGCGAAGCGCTCGATGACAAATGCCGGGTTCAGCCGTTCAGTGACACGAATAATAAAATCAATGTACTCTTCGAACGAAAACAGGGCATAATGCTCAGGATGATCTGCATAATCTTTTGCCATCACTGTGCCTTCGACGATCTGCAATTGATGGAACTTGATGCTGTTCAACGGCAGACGGTTGATGGTATCTATGGAATCCATCATCATTTCACGGCTTTCTCCCGGCAGGCCGAAAATAAAATGGGCGCCGATGCTCAAACCATATTCCGCCGATTTTTTTATCGCTTCTTCCGATTGTTTGAAAGTATGTTTCCGGTTGATTCTTTCCAGCGTTTCATCATAGATGCTTTCCACACCATATTCAATGACGATGTAATGGTCTTCGGACAGCTCTTTCAGATAACCCAGTATAGCATCGTCAACACAGTCGGGCCTCGTCCCAAGGACTATCCCGACAACTCCGGGTTGCGAAAGCGCCGTTTCATACAATTTCTTTAAATGCGAAAGCGGAGCATACGTATTGGAATAGGGCTGGAAGTAAACAAGGTATTTATTGGCCCGCCTGTAACGTACTTTATGAAATTCGATACCGTCCCTGATTTGTTGTTCAATAGGGTTGGCCGGGTCGCAATAGGAGGGATTAAACGCATTGTTGTTGCAATAGGTGCATCCGCCCCTTGCCAGTGTCCCGTCGCGGTTGGGACAGGTAAAACCCGCATCCACGCTTATCTTTTGCACCCTTTCGCCGAAAAGATTTTTAAAATAAGGCGCATAGGCATTGTAACGGCGGTTATGTTGCCACGGATAATTCATGTTCCAAAAGTAGAATAAAAAAAGCTGCCTTTAGGAGACAGCTTTTTGCAGATCATATTTAGAAAGACTTAATCTTTTGATACTTTATCCAGTTTCTTCATAATGGAAAAGATAAATCCTGCAGATATGAGAGTCAGGATAACAAACACGAGCCATACCTGCCATATTTGTACCCGCTCATAAAGATAACTTCCGATTCCGAGAAACAGGTTTCCAACAGCAGTGGCACCCAGCCAGGCACCCTGCATAACGCCCTGGTATTTCGGTGGGGATACTTTGGAAACAAATGAGATGCCCATGGGGCTAAGGAACAATTCAGCTACAGTCAGGATGAAGTAGGTGCTGATCAGCCAGCCCACACCCACACGTGGTGATTCCGGTGTCAGATCGGCAAACGGTACGAGGTTTAACGAACCGAACAACAGAACGAAAAAAGCCACAGAGGTAAGTAGCATGCCAATTCCGATCTTCCGCGGGGTTGACGGCTCCATATTCCGCTTTCTCCACCAGGCAAACAAACCGACAACCACCGGTGTCAGAATAACAATAAACGACGGGTTGAAAGGCTGGAACAATTCGGGTGAGAACGGATTGACTTTATCGAACGAATTGTAAAAATATACCGTGGCGAAAATACCGGCGATGAAGAAAAGTGCTGCAATCATACGATTCTTCACGGAATTGTTCTTGTCAATCATATTTAAAAATCCGTAGAAACCCACGATCATTGCCAACAGCGACCAGAGATTAAAAAACAGATAGGCGAAAGGGCCCACTTGCTGTACCGTGTAATCCCGTGCAAAGAAGCTCATGGTAAGCCCGTTCTGATGGAAAGACATCCAGAAGAATATCACAACGGCGAATACAAGGAACAAGGCTGTTAAACGCTGACGGGTTTCTTCTTTTGGAAGTTCCACAACTCTTTGTCCGGTTTCCTCCTGCTTTTTCACATCGGGAAGCATCTTTTTAAAGAATACATAAACAAGGAATGAAAACACCATGGTCAGACCGGCAACGCCAAATGCCCAGTTGAAACCGTCACTGTAAATGGTCAGATAATGAGGTGCCCAGGAAACCAGGTCGGTGACAGGTGCCGGTGATACTTCATTGGCAATACGCTGCAGATCATCGGTTTCCTTGGCTGTGATCGTTCCGTCCTGAAATTTATGAATCAAAGAAGGAAGAATGTCATTTCGCAGGTATCCCTGTTTGTTGATGAACCAGTTGATGATACCGGCAGCGGCATGTGGTGCAAACAATGCACCCACATTGATACCCATATAAAAAACACTGAAAGCAGAATCCCTTAAATGAGCGTATTTCTTGTCATCATAAATCTGCCCGACAACGGCCTGAAGGTTCCCTTTGAACAATCCGTTACCGAAAGCGATAACGAAAAGTGCCGTTACCGTGAAGGCCAGACCCAGTCCAGGGATTGACATTAAAACATAGCCGAGAAGCATGGTCAGCAGCCCAACGAAAATAACTCCTTTGTAATTTTTGGTGCGGTCGGCAAAAATACCTCCGACCAGAGCCAGTCCGTAAATGGATGCATAAAAAACACTGTAAATCACACCGGCTTTTGTGGGAGTAAGACCATATTTGGCTGTCAAATAATAGACCAGGATTCCCATCATGGTATAAAAACCGAATCGCTCTCCCATATTGGCAAAGAAAGCTACATACAAAGACTTCGGATGTCCTTTAAACATAATTCTTGATTTTGGTTATAATTAATTTCGACGGTGGGCAAATGTAAAGAAAAAATCTATTTTCACCTGATTAATTTTATGTTACATTATTTAACCTGACGATCTGGCTGTTTTAACCATGTAACTATGTGTTCATCAATTATTAGATATTTCAACCCGTAGTGCTGTTGTCAGGTTTACATGCTTCTCTTTAATTTCAGAACCACCACATCATGCGGGCCAATGGTGTATTCAGCGAGAGGCC
This sequence comes from Bacteroidales bacterium, assembly GCA_029933225.1. Lineage (GTDB taxonomy): Bacteria > Bacteroidota > Bacteroidia > Bacteroidales > F082 > JAADID01. The sequence continues at coordinate 26,984 of JAOZOO010000017.1, forward strand.
CTTTCAGTGTATTCCCGGAGTTTTTATGATGCCACAAATCGCGAATGTCATAATTGCCTTCAATACCGAGCTCTTTCCATGGAATGGTAATGGTTTGTTCTTTATCGGCACGGTTGAAAAAGCATACCGCTTTGCCGTCGTGCAGGTCTTTTTCCCAAATGTGGATAAGGCCTGCTTTCTTGATGACTTTACCCTGAATTCCCCATTCATCCTGATCAATGGCAATGACTTCCTTATTTGTGAGAATTTTCCGGGTTTGTTTGTCCATATCCCGCAAATCGTTTCCTGCCATCAGCGGTGCAGCCAGCATACACCACAAACTGAAATGTGCCCTGTTTTCAGCTTCAGTGAGTTTACCGTTACCCACTTCCAGCATGTCGGGATCATTCCAGTGTCCCGGCCCGGCATATTTTTCAAGTCCTTCCTGGAGGTCAAGTATTTTCACGATCCCGCCGCTGGTTTTACTGCTGCCGCAATCCCAGCAATGATAAATATCTCCGGTGGTACGCCACAGGTGCCCGATGGATGGCGCCCATTCCCAGGGCTTGTTGGTTCCCCACTCGCAGATACTGAAAACAATGGGCCGGCCTGCGGCATACAGTGCATCACGCATGGTTTTGTAAGCAGCTTCAGCCTTTTGTCCTTCATTGTAACACCAGTCATATTTCAGATAGTCCACGCCCAATTTTGCATATTGCTTTGCATCCTGGTACTGATAACCGCGGCTTCCCGGTCTTCCCGCGCACGTGTGGGTTCCCGCGTCAGAATAGATACCAAATTTCAACCCTTTGGAATGGATGTAATCGGCCAGTACTTTGATACCGGACGGGAATTTTACCGAATCAGCCACAATATTGCCGTTTTCGTCGCGCGCAACCTGCCAGCAGTCATCGATTACAATGTATTCATAGCCCGCGTCTTTCATCCCGCTGGAAACCATGGCGTCGGCAATCTCTTTGATGACTTTCTCGTTGATGCCTTTGCATTGGAAATAATTCCAACTGTTCCAACCCATGGGTGGGGTGAGGGCCAGGTTGTTGAATTTCTGTGCCTGGATACCGTTAATGATCAGGAAAATAAAAAGAAAGGATAAAAAATTTTTCATAAGGGTTGATTTTTCACATTTGTTCCTCAAAATTAGAAAAATTGCAAAACGTTGTAGTAAATTTTATAATTTCGAAACTCTATTTACTCAATGAGCATAAAAAAATTTCAGAATGGATTTTGAAGAGGCCCGGGAAATGGCCAAAGACCCCAACAATATTCCCGGTATTTTTAATTATTGTGACGGCTGGTGTGATCGTTGCCTTTTTACTTCGAAGTGTCTGTCTTACAAAATGCACCCGAGGAGGTTTGAAAAAAATGAAGATGAGGAAGATCGTGAAAAAAAGAATGAAGAATTCTGGGAACAGGTGGAGGAGGCTGTGGAAGATGTAAAAGATTTACTGGAAGAAGAATATGGCGATGATAAAGGGCTTCCGGATTTGGATTTTGATGATGACGATAATGAGGAAGTGTCGGAAATGATACAGGAACACAAAAAGCATCGCCAAAAGGCCGAAGAACAGCCCATTGCGAAAGCTGCCAAAAGGTATATGGATTGGGTGTATGACTGGTATCAAACCAAAAATAAGGAAGGAGTGGTCGTTTTCCCTGATTCACGGGACAAACTGATCATTTTCAATGTTGACGGGATAGACGATCCGGTCATTTTGCGGCGGCTGGGGCTGGCCATGGAGGTGGCATTTTATTACCACCTGCAAATATGGGTCAAGGTTAACCGTGCACTCACAAGCAGCTATGAGGAATTTGAGGATGATCCTGAATTTGCAGATTATCCGAAAGATTCCGACGGTTCGGCCAAAGTGGCCCTGCTGGGTATTGACCAGTCCATTGCGGCGTGGACAACCATCTGGAAATATGTGGACAGCATGAAGCCCGAACTGGGAGAAAAGATTCGCCTGCTGCGACAACTACGCGCTGCAATCGAAAGGGTGTTCCCCAATGCACGGGCTTTCAAAAGGCCGGGGTTTGACGATTGAAGTGATTGCATTCTTTGGTAAATTCATGTATCTTTGTAATTAAGAATTAAAAATGTAAAAAGGATGAAACTTACGGCAATAATTGAGAAATCGGAAGATGGCTGGTATGTTGGCCAAATCGAGGAATTCCCCGCTGTAATATCACAAGGAAAAACCATTGATGAACTGAAAAAAAATCTGACGGACGCTTTCAGGTTGCTGATGGAAGCAAATAAAGAACTTACCCAGAAAGAATATATTGATAAAATCATATTTCGTGAGGAATTACTGATTGATTTATGAAACGGCAACAGTTTATTAAGTATCTCAAAAAACATGACTGTGTTCTGTTGAGCGAAGGAGCCAATCATTCAATTTATCAAACCCCATTGAATAAAAAACAATCGTCGGTGAGCAGACATCGTGAATTATCAGATCTGTTGTGCAATAAAATATGTAAACAACTGGAAATCCCGTCTGTTTCAAAATAAACGGTAAACTTTCTTTTTTTACCTAAATCATGTATCTGTGTATTAAAGATTTTAAAAAAAGATGAATGCAACTGAATTGAAATCGGACCTGCACAAACTGATTGACAAAATCAGTGATCTGAACTTGTCACAGGCCATTAAAGTCATTTTGTTAAGAGAATCTGAAAACGATGAAGACCGGGCTTTGCGTTCAAGCAATGACTTAATAAAAGAACTTGAGGCAAGTATTGAAGAAGCTAACCAAAACAAAACCATTTCGCATAATGAAGCCCTCCGGCAAATCAAAAAAAGGTACAGTTTAAATTAAGCGGATATATCGAAGAGTTTATATTTACGGGACAAGATACAATCACTGAAGGTAAATCGCGGTACATGTATTTTGATAAAGATTATTATGTTGTTGACTAAACCTGTTTTTCTCTCCTTCTTCATTCAAACTTTGATTTTACTATTTTTGCCCCTCAATAGACGAGAGATATGGACATTCCCAGCAAATATAATCCACAGGCAACGGAAGACAAATGGTATGGCCACTGGATGGCAAAAAGGTATTTTCATTCTGAACCGGATGAACGTGAGCCCTATACGATAGTTATCCCTCCACCCAATGTAACCGGTGTGCTGCACATGGGGCACATGCTCAACAACACCATTCAGGATGTGCTGGTTCGCCGGGAGCGCATGCAGGGAAAAAATGCCTGTTGGGTTCCGGGTACCGACCATGCCTCCATCGCTACCGAGGCCAAGGTGGTGGCCAAACTGAAAGCCGATGGTATCGACAAGGAAAAGATAAGCCGGGATGAGTTTCTTGAACATGCCTGGGAATGGAAAGAAAAACACGGGGGCATTATCCTTGAACAATTGAAAAAACTGGGTGCTTCCTGCGACTGGGAACGGACACGCTTTACCATGGACGAAGCGCTTTACGAATCGGTGATCAAAGTATTTATCGATCTGTATAACAAAGGGCTGATCTATCGCGGAATAAGAATGATCAACTGGGACCCCAGTGCCGGAACAGCCATTTCAGACGAAGAAGTCATTTACAAAGAAGTCAATTCCAAATTGTATTACCTCAACTATCAGGTGGAGGGTGAGAATGACTATGTAACCATCGCCACCACCAGGCCCGAAACTATCCTCGGCGATACGGCGGTTTGTGTCCACCCTGAAGACGAACGTTTCAAAAGATTCCACGGTAAAAAAGTACTGGTGCCGCTAATCAATCGTCCTGTTCCCATTATCGTTGACGAATATGTTGACCGTGAGTTCGGTACCGGAGCGCTGAAGATTACGCCGGCTCACGACCTGCATGATTACGAGCTGGGTATCAAGCATAAACTGGCAAGCATTGACATTTTTAATGATGACGGCACGCTGAATGAAGCTGCTGAACTGTACATTGGAAAAGACAGGTTTGCTGTTCGTGAAGAAATTGTTGAGGACCTCGAAAAAAGCGGAAACCTGGTCAAGATCGAGGATTACGTAAACAAAGTCGGATTTTCAGAGCGTACCGATGCGGTCATCGAGCCCCGCCTGTCGCAGCAGTGGTTCCTGAAAATGGGCGAGCTGGCCAAACGGGCACTGGACGTTGTGGAAAACGGGACAATTCAGTTCCATCCGGCCAAGTTCAAAAACATTTATCGTCACTGGATGGAAAATGTGCGCGACTGGAACATTTCGCGCCAGTTGTGGTGGGGACAGCAGATTCCTGTTTACTACCTTCCAGATGGCAACATGGTGGCTGCCGCATCAAAAGAAGAAGCCCTTGATCTGGCCAGGGAAAAATACAATCCCGGTCTGAAGCTGGATGACCTGAGCCAGGATGAAGATGTGGTGGATACCTGGTTCTCTTCGTGGCTCTGGCCCATTACCGTGTTTGACGGTATCCGTTATCCCGACAACAAGGACATCAATTATTATTACCCGACCAACGACCTGGTAACGGCGCCTGATATTATCTTTTTCTGGGTAGCCCGCATGATCATGGCCGGCATGGAATACCGAAATGAGGTGCCTTTTAAAAATGTCTATTTTACGGGTATTGTCCGCGACAAACTGGGACGCAAAATGTCAAAAACGCTGGGCAACTCCCCTGATCCGTTGAAATTGATTGACAAGTACGGCGCTGATGGTGTCAGGGTGGGGATGCTACTTACGGCTCCCGCTGGGAACGACCTTCCCTTTGATCCGGCATTATGCGAGCAAGGAAGGAACTTCAGCAACAAAATCTGGAATGCCCTCCGGCTGATCAAAGGATGGAAAATTGACGACCGGATTGAGCAGCCCGAAAGCAGCCGGCTGGCCGTGGAATGGTTCGGTTCAAAATTCAATACAACGCTAAAAGAGATTGACGGCTATTTCTCAAAATACCGTCTGTCGGATGCTTTGATGGCTACCTATAAACTGATATGGGATGATTTCTGTAGCTGGTATCTGGAGATGATCAAACCTCCTTATCAACATCCTGTGGATGCTAAAACTTTTGAAAAAACGGTTCTCTTTTTTGAAGACCTGATGAAGATTCTCCATCCTTTCATGCCGTTCCTCACGGAAGAGATATGGCATTTGTTACGTGACAGGGGAGAAGGAGATGACATCATCGTTGCCAGGTTGCCTGAGGCAGGCCGTTCCGACAAAAAGATAATCAGCGCTTTTGAAAAGGCGGAACAGGTGATTATCGGAATCAGGAAGGTCAGGAAAGAAAAAAATATTCCGAATAAGGAAAGTATCACTTTATTGCTGAAAAAAGGAGAGCACGACGAGAGTATGTTTTACCCTGTATTGCAAAAGATGGGTAACATTGACAAAATTGAGGAGGTGACTGAAAAGCCGGATAATGTGATCTCATTCATTGTTGGAGCACAGGAATATTACATTCCGCTGACCGAAAGCGTCAATGTGGAAGATGAAATTGCCAAACTGGAAGAAGAGTTGAAATATACGGAAGGTTTTCTCAACTCTGTGATGAAAAAACTTTCCAACGAACGTTTTGTCAACAATGCACCCGAAGTTGTTGTTACCAAGGAACGTAAAAAACAAGCGGATGCTGAAGCGCGCATTAAGGTCTTGAAAGA
>JAOZOO010000017.1:32672-38673 GCA_029933225.1 Bacteroidales bacterium
TTACCAACCCGTTTATTTTCATCAGGTGTTTCATGCGGATGCCGTAAAGTTGTGAAATATACCACAGCGATTCGCCCTGTTTGACAATGTGTGTTTTATATTTTTTTTCCGCTTTCTTCTTTTTCTTTTCAAGATAAACGGGTTCGCCGGCCTGCACTTTATGCGATTTTGGTGTTTCGTTGTATTTATACAATTGCCAGGAATAGATATCAAAATCTTTGGCAATCGAAGTATAGGTATCGCCGGCTTTGGCAATGACAAAAGGCACACCGTTGTTTTCGAAGATATCACGGCCACTGCTGGATACAGATACGGGTTTCAGGTGCGAAAGATCAGGGAAAGCGCCGGCTATTTCAGTCTCCGGTTCCACCGGTGTTTCTTTTCTTCTTTTTCCCTTTTTGCCGCCTTTGTCATACTGGTACAGGTCATACCGCTCAATGATCCCGATCAGCAGTTTGGGGTATTTCGGGTTTGTGGCATAACCGGCTTTTTTCAGGCCATAAGCCCAGCTTTTGTAATCGATAATGTCGTAATCAAACAGGAATGAGTAACGACCTCTTTGTGTCAGAAAGCGGGAATGATCGCGAAAGGATTCAGCCGGGTTTTTGTATTTTCTGAAACATTCGTGTTTCTCGTCATCGTCCATGTAGAACTTTTTTCCGTGCCAGTCTTTGTGGCATTTGATACCAAAATGGTTGTTGGCCTTACGTGCCAGACGGCTGTTGCCGCTGCCTGATTCCAGGATTCCCTGGGCCAGTGTGATGGAAGCCGGAATGTGGTATTCTTTCATCTTTTTGATGGCCACATCCTTATATTTCTCAATGTATTCCTCCGTGGTCATCCTGCCTTGTGCAGATAGAAAACCGGTGGAAGACAGGAACAACAACGATAAAATAAAAATCCTTCTCAACACCTTTTCAACTTTGGGAGCAAAAATAAATGCATTGGTTCATCTGGTATTTGTGTGAGAACGGTTTTTTAAACAAAAGATTGTTAAGTCATCCACCAAAAGACCTGCCGGAGTCCCGACGCAGGAGAGACCTAAAAGAGTCTGATTAAAAACCGAGATTCTTTATAGGGTTCGGATAACTATATTTTAATCAACCAAATAAGCAACCCTTCCAGGTTCGCTTCGCTGAACTCTGGAAGGTTGCTTGGTGCATCAAAGAGACCTTTCAGGGTGCTTGCACCTGGAAGAGTCTGGCATTAAAACGGTTTATCTAAAAATATTCATTTAACTTTGTAAGTAATCGAAATAAAAAACTCATGGCAGAAATAGAATATGGAAATTACTACCATGTTTACAATCGGGGAATCAATAAAACCAATCTTTTTGATAAAGAAAAAGACTATTTACATTTTCTTGAATTAATCCAAAAATATCTTCTTTTAATAGCTGATATCTATTGTTATGTTTTAATGAAAAACCATTTTCATCTTCTTGTTCGGATAAAAGAGATTGATGAAATTGATTTTTTGGCACAAGGAACTAATATTAAATCGTCTGAAAAATGGAAAACTTTTAAGTCAACGGATACAGAAATAATAAAGACTCATAATCAAAAACTAAAGAAACCGGTTCCCTATCGCCAGTTTTCACATTTGTTTAATTCATATACGAAATGGTTTAATCACAAGTATAATAGAACGGGAAGTTTGTTTGAAAAAAATTATAGAAAGAAAGAAGTTGACAACGAAGAATATCTCAAACATCTTGTTTTTTATATTCACCATAATCCCATTCATCATAAGTTTGCCAAAGATTATATTGATTATCCATGGGTTTCATATAATTTATTTACTGAAAACAAATCATCTTTTCTTGATAAGGATACCGTTGTTGAATGGTTTGATGACCTGGATAATTTCATTTATTTCCACCAGGAGGAACACGACTTGTCACAATTAGGTGAATTCTTAATTGATGATGAAGAGTAAGATACAGACTGTTGGTAATTGATAGTTTTTTTAAACCAACTAAACCCGCAACTCTTCCAGGTACGCCGTGGCGTACTCTGTAAGGTTGCTTGTTTTTTCCTACTTTTACCCCCTCGACAAAAGCAGATGAACGCAGAAATAATCTTTCAGTATTTTCCGGAATTAACACAGAAGCAAAAAGAACAATTTGTAAAACTGTATGAATTATATGCCTACTGGAATGCACGGATTAATGTGATATCCCGAAAGGATTTTGAGAATTTTTATCTGCACCATGTTCTTCATTCGCTGGCCATAGCCAAAGTGGTTCAGTTCAAAGCTTTTACCGAGGTGATGGATGCGGGAACAGGCGGCGGTTTTCCCGGCATACCGCTCGCTATCCTTTTTCCCGATGTCAGTTTTTATCTTGTAGATTCCACCGGAAAAAAGATAAAGGTTGTCAAACAGGTAGCTGCGGAACTGGGATTGAAAAACACGGAAGCCGAACATATTCGTATGGAGCAGGTTGATCGCTCATTTGATTTTATCGTCAGCCGTGCTGTTACCGCTTTGCCGGACTTTGTCAGGTGGACGCAATACAAGTTTCACCGTAAATCATTCAATGACATTCGGAACGGAATTTTATATTTGAAAGGTGGAGATTTGCAGGATGAACTTCGGCAGGTAAAAGGACTGAAAAAAAAGATTTTTGAGCTGTCAGAGTTTTTCAGTGAACCTTATTTTGAAACCAAAAAACTGGTTCATCTTTTTAGAAGATAATCGGGTTTTAAACCTTCGATAAATTGTTTTACTTTCGCACTTTATTTTTATAAAAATAAGATCATGACGGAAAAAATACAAAAATCATTAAGAGAATCAACAGCAGCGCGCTGGACAGCCCTGGTGCTGGCATCGCTGTCCATTTTCGGGGCTTATTATTTCAATTACGCCCTTTCATCCATCAAACCGATGCTGGAGAGTGTCCTCGGCTGGAACAGTGAGGATTTCGGCACTTACACTTCGGCTTATGCCTGGTTTAATGTCTTTTTATTTATGCTGATTTTCAGCGGTTTCATTCTGGATAAACTGGGAATCAGAAAGACAGGTCTTGGAGCTACCGTTGTAATGTTTGCGGGTACGGCTTTAAACTACTGGGCGGTATCCCATCAGTTCCCTGAAGGTTCTGTGGTTCATATCCCGCTTCTTGGAGATATGAAAACACAGGTATTACTTTCCTCATTGGGCTTTGCCATATTTGGGGTAGGTACCGAAGCAACAGGTATTACCATTTCCAAAGCCGTTGTACGCTGGTTTAAAGGAAAAGAAATGGCTCTGGCCATGGGGATGCAGATGGCTATTGCCCGTTTGGGTACGGCACTTGCACTGGCCATATCTATTCCATTGGCAAAAGAATTTACGGTAACAGCGCCCATCCTTTTTGCCCTGATCGTTATGTTGATCGGCGTTTTGTCTTTCATCTCCTTCTCGGTGATGGATATCAGATTGGATAAGTCGGAAGGTGTGGAAAAACAGGTAGTCTCAACAGAAGATGAATTCAAAATCTCGGATATTAAATACATAGTCAGTAATCTCGGATTCTGGTATATCGCCATTTTATGTGTACTTTTTTATTCGGCGGTGTTCCCGTTCTTGTTTTATGCCAATGACCTGATGATCAATAAATACAATGTTAATCCCAGCCTTGCCGGGACAATCACCATGTTACTGCCCTTCGGTACAATTCTTCTTACACCAGTATTTGGCGGGATTTACGACAAGTTTGGTAAAGGTGCTACCATTATGATCATCGGTTCAATAATCCTTATCCTTGTCCACGGTGTGCTTTCCATTCCTTCGCTAAACTTCTGGTGGATTGCCACAGCAATGGTGATCATCCTCGGCGTTGGATTTTCACTGGTTCCTTCCGCCATGTGGCCTTCGGTACCGAAGATCATTCCCGAAAAGCAACTGGGAACGGCTTATGCTGTCATTTTCTGGATTCAGAACATCGGATTGTGGGCGATTCCATTACTGCTGGGTTTCGTTTTGAATGCGACCAACCCGGACGTTGCTCCGAATAAGTTAAGTATCAAGAATGCCATAGAAACGGCTTTTAATGAAAAGCTGGATAACCAATCATTTACCAAAAAAGAAATTTTTAAAGCTGTTGAAAAAGCGTCCAGTTCAGCCGTCGATTCGGTTGTTCAATATACGCAATACGTACCTTTGTCAGTCAAAGAGGTTGACACAAAGAAAGTTGAAAAGGAAATTTATACGGGAATTGTTGAAAAACTTGACAATGTTGACCTGTCGGGAGAAAAGAAAGAGGTTTTAAAAAGAATAGTCAAGGTCGGCAAAGACAGCGCTTATGTAACGATTGAAAAAGAACGACTGAACATCAGGTATGACTATTTTTATGATATGATGATATTCCTCGGACTGGCTATTTCATCGCTATTGTTTGCCTTTTTATTGAAGATCGAGGACAAACGAAAAGGATACGGCCTCGAATTACCGAATATTGAGAAATAATTAAAAAAACTATTAAACAATGAGCAAAGACATATTGAATTTAGAACCCAAAAGTTTGTGGAAAAACTTTTATGAACTGACGCAAATACCGCGTCCATCGAAAAAAGAAGAAAAAGTCAGGGCATTCCTGAAAAAATTCGGTGAAGACCTTGGTCTGGAAACCATTGAGGATGAGGTAGGAAATATCATCATTAAAAAACCCGCCACAGAAGGAATGGAGAACCGCAAAGGGATTATTCTGCAAGGCCACATGGATATGGTTCCGCAGAAAAATGCCGACACGGATCACGATTTCGAAAAGGATCCTATTGACGCTTATGTGGATGGTGAATGGGTAACTGCAAAAGGTACTACCCTCGGCGCCGATAACGGTATGGGGGTGGCTGCTGCAATGGCAGTTGTTGAAGCTAACGACATTGAACACGGTCCCATTGAGGTATTGGTTACAGTGGATGAGGAAACCGGAATGACCGGTGCTGAAAACCTGAAACCCGGCTTGCTGGATGGTGACATCCTCCTGAACATGGATTCTGAGGACGAAGGCGAACTGTATATAGGTTGTGCCGGCGGTGTAAACACAACCGGTGAGCTTAAATATAAAAGTGAAGATGTTCCGGAAGGAATGGCGGCCTACAAAGTGACCGTAAAAGGTCTGAAAGGCGGACACTCCGGACTGGACATCAACCTGGGACGAGGCAACGCCAACAAAATCATGAACGTATTGTTGATGAAAGCTGCCGAAAAGTACGGATTGCGTATTGCAGAAATCAACGGCGGTTCGCTCCGCAATGCCATCCCCCGCGAATCGTTTGCCACGGTGGTGGTTCCCGAAGATAAAAAGGGTGATTTTGAAACTTTTGTCAAAGAATTTGAAGCCATTGTTCAGGATGAGTTTAAAGAAGCTGATCCGGGTGTGATGGTTACTGCAGAAGCTGCTGATCTTCCTGAAAAGATCATTGATGAAAAATCAACCAAAAGTCTTTACGATGCCGTTGCCGGGTGCCCCAACGGAGTAATCGCCATGAGCAAAAAAGTGAAAGGCGTTCCGGAAACCTCAACCAACCTGGCTATTGTCAAATCGGAAGGCGGTAAGTTTTATATTGAAACGTTGCAGCGTAGCCTTGTTGATGACGACAGGGACAAAATTGCACAGGAAGTCAGAGATGTTTTCGAAGCCGCAGGATTCAAGCCGGAAAGTAGCGGCTCATACCCCGGCTGGAAACCCAATCCCGATTCGGACATCCTGAAAGAGATGAAAGAGATTTACAACAACAAATTCGGCAAGGTGCCTGAAGTCAAGGTCATTCACGCCGGACTGGAATGTGGCATCCTGGGAGCTACATACACCAACTGGGATATGATTTCATTTGGCCCGACCATTCGCAACCCGCACTCTCCGGACGAAAAAGTAAACATTGCAACTGTTCAAAAATTCTGGGACTTCCTGCTTGAAACGCTGAAGCACGTTCCTGAAAAATAAACAAACCGAACAATGATAAGAAGACCCCGGCTGAAGTTAAGGCAGTCGGGGTTATTCTTATTTACAAATAGA
>JAOZOO010000086.1 GCA_029933225.1 Bacteroidales bacterium
ATTTTTTTGAATGCTTCAAACGAATCGTCGTTGTAATCTTCTATCATGCAGGCATAAATGTAGATGCCCTGTTCATCTAACCATTTTTCACCGGCTTCCACTAACCTGCGGGCGATACCCTGATGCCTGTATTCCGGGAGAACAGCCACGCGGTTTATCCAGCCCTTCCGGCCATCATGGGTTACCAGTATGGCGCCGATGTATTTTCCTTCATGTACCGCAAACAGAAACTGATTGCAATCCAGTTTGATCTCTTTTTCAATGCTTTCGCGGCTGTCACGGCCTTTGGATTTGTAAGGCAGCCCGGCCTTTTTCCAGATGTCTGTGAGGATGTCATAATCCCCGGGTTTGTATGGTATGATTTTGATTTGCATGATAAAAAAAATATTATTACCTCAAATCTATTATCCCCGACCCTAAAGGGCCGGGCTACTGATTTGTTTCATAGCGCTTTATTTGCTTCGCTATCAGTTTCCCCATCCCTGCCCGTCCGGCAGGCAGGCTTTAGGGTGGGGTATTAGCTCCTAATTCCTCACCCTCCAACTCCACCGCAACCTGGCATTACCCGTTGTAAACCTGTTGACGCGATCCAGTTCTTTTTTTCCCTCGAATTCAGGTCCGAATTCTTCGTCCATGCTCAGGTAACCGAAGTCACGGTCTTTGATATTACTCAACACTTTGCCAACGATCCCCATGGCTGTTTTGGCAATGACGATCCACGGTGAAGAAGAGCCAAGAATGTTGGTTATGGTACCCAATACATTATCACCCAGCCCTTTTTCAATGCTCCCCAGGATATCACCGGCATCGCGGACCGATTTGCGGTTGTGTTTCAGGAAAGCCCTGACACGGATAGTCCGGTCGGCAGGCATTTCCCTTTCCAGGACAAACAGGCCGTCCACTCCGCTGTCGGCAGCTACCGGCTCGAAGTCCACCACGTTTTTGCTGTTCTTTTTCAACATAAAAAAGTTTTCTCCAGCAGCCGGGATGGTCGTTAAAACCATTTTGTCAGGCTCTGTCGGATGCTCGGCCACGATGATAAAATACAGTTTCCATCTCCGTTTTCTAAGCAGTATTTCCAGTCGTTCAAATTCAAGTCTTACGGTAGCCATAATGATAGTTTTTAAAGATGATAAAGTTATACCTGCGAAAGATACAAAGATAATTTTTATTGTTCGATGGTTTAATGGTTCAATTGCCGGATGGCTCGACGGCTCGATTAAGACACCCCTATACCCTTATACCCTTCCTTCCACCCTCCTCTCCATCTGGTAGAAAACCACTATTTTTTTTATTTGGCAGAAACCCCTCTATGTTTATTAAAAGAAATGTTATCCTTTTGTAAAACAAATTAATAATTGAAATATCGAGCATAAAGTGATTACAGAACGAAAGGTGCAGTGCTTGATTTACCTGGATGTAAAAGTTTCTGAAAACCGTTTGATGCTGATCGAGGCGAAGGGAACCTCTGAATTCGATCAGCCGGGTGTACCAAAGCTTGTACCTACAACGAAAATCGGTACTAAAACAAACGGAGGACTATTGGAACTGGACTTTATCAACCAGCCGGTAGAACAGGCAAAAAAGGAAAACGTACTATTTGAAATAAAAATAGTAATTGACATGGGTAAGTTACCCGAAGGTTTAAAAGGTATCAAAGTAAATGCAAAAGAAAATGCAGACATAGTACTAATATAGAACAGAAAAAAGGTTTTTGATGTATAAATAAAACAATTGATCGGAAACCGTAAAGAACAATAATAAAGTTCCATGTAATGGGAAACATTGAAGCAAATAGACAAGTTCCTAAAGGCAGGGGCACAAAAACGAGGACGTTAATCCGGAATACCCATACGTTCACTCATTTTTCCCCGGCGTTTATACATTTAATTCATTTTCCCTGTTTTCATGGCGTAATTTTGTTATCCGAATCCTGTTTTCCGCCCTGCGATACAGGATAGGACTATCTGTAAACTAAAAACTTACTACAATGGTACGCTTAATTATTACCGATGATCATCCCATCGTCAAAGACGGCCTCCAGGCAATTCTGGCCACAGAAAAAGACATTGAGATTGTGGCTTATGTCAGTAATGGAAACGACCTGTTGGAAATGCTCATGCACATTACTGCCGATGTTATTCTGATGGATATAAACATGCCGGGGATGAACGGTATTGAAGCCACACTATGTGTCAAAGAAAGATACCCCAACATGAAAATACTTTGCTTCTCGCAATATGATGACAAACGGTTTGTGAGGCAGGTTTTTAAAAGAGGGGCAAACGGGTATCTGCTGAAAAATTCTTCTCCAACGGAGATGATCCGGGCGATAAAAACAGTGGTTAAAGGTGACATTTATCTCAGCGAGGAACTGCCAAATATTTTTGAGGAAAGCTCCAGACGGAAATCAAAATATTTCACTTCAACACTATCCTCCCGCGAGCGTGATGTATTGAATGAAATCTGCAACGAAAAAAACAATCATGAAATTGCAAAAACCTTAAACATCAGTCACAACACGGTTGAATCGCACCGGGCAAACATTTTACTCAAAACGGGCGTGAAAAATGTTGCCGGGCTGGTGAAATGGGCTATCGAAAATAATATTGTCTAACCATTTAAAAAAAATTTGCCTTATGAGTAACTTATTATTGGGAAACGTGAGGACCAGCATTGTAAATGTCCTGGATTTAACAACTGCTGAATACAACGACAAGAAACAGGCGGGTTCGTCAGATGAACAACTTTTGAAAAAATATTTTCTTGAAAAAAGACTGATCGTTGAATTTGAAACCGTTCCTTTTGCGGTGGTTGACAAGATAGACCCGCATCCTCTGATTAACGGGAACATTACCATCGAATATTTTCTTTCGGACGGATTGCCGAATATCCCGGTCAATCATGTAAAAAATAACTACGGCATTCATTTGGACAATGCGGTTTTAACGCACACCACAACCGTTTTAGTCTTTGAAACACAAAATTCATCTTATGCCGAAGGCGGATTTTATACCTGCTCCAATGAAGAAAAAGATGTTATACTCGTGACCAAAGATAAACTTTGAAAGCATTACCATCTGATTTTTTGATTTCATAATCCGGTATTCAGATCAAGGGCAATCCCAAAAACAAAAAGCCTTCCCCGCATGAATTCAGTTCAGCAAATAAAAAGCGTTGTTTTATCAGTAATCTTATTGCTTGGTTTTTGCTATGCCGCTTTTTCAGGAAATCATATAAATGAAAGAGAGCAGGACAAGATGCATGCTTACCTTTCACGTGCTGAAAACTTCTTTAACCTTTACCGGTACGATTCGGCAATTCTCAATTATGATTCGGCGCTGTTTATTGCCGAAACGGAAGAAAACCAAAACATGATTTCGCATATTCTGCGGTTAAAAGGTACTGCTTTGCGCAATGACGGGAAAAACGATGCTGCCGGCAGGATTTTCAGGCTGGCCAAACAGCACGCGCTGACCATAGGCAATGATACTGTATGTGCCAGAGCCGATATCGGGCTTGGTCATGTTTATACTGAAAAAGGACTGCTCGATTCGGCAGAATATTTTTACAACCATGCACTGACTGATTATGAGAATGTCGGGGACACTGTAGGGATTGGGCGGGCACTGTACAATCTTTCCATGTTTTATCAGTCAAAGGTTGATTATGAGAAATCGCTGAAGTATGCCCTTGAGTGCAACAGGATTTTCAACCAATTCGGTGAAACGAAATTGTACTGCCGGTCGTTAATGAACCTCGGTAATATTTACGAAAACCTGGAAGAATACGATACCGCCCTTGCCTGCTACGAACAGGGAAAGCAAATCAATGTTCAGCTTAACGATTTAAAACGGGCAGCAAAATTTGCCAATAACAAAGCGGTTATCTATTATTATCAGGCAAAATATGAGGAAGCAAAGAGTGAACTGTTAAGTGCTATCGAATTTAACGAGCAGATCAATGACCTGGCAGAGTTGTCGAACCTGTACCGGAATGTTTCGGTCATCACCAAAAAACTCGGCCGGCGCGATGAAGCCCTGAAATACGCCGACAAGGCACTGTGGTATGCCAGACAGGCAGATAATCAGGAACTTTTATCTGATGCATTCATAAACCTCGGTGTGCATCACAAACAGAAAGGGAATTTTAACCAGGCCGAATCGGATTACCTCCGCGGAATTGATGTAGCCGAAAAATATAATCTGCTGTGGAATATGCAAATTGCTTATGATAACATCACCTTATTGTATGAAGCAAAAGGCGATTTCAACAAGGCCTATGAATACCTGCGGAAATATGTAGCCATCCATGATTCGATCACAGACGAACAAAAAATAAAAGCAAGGGAAAAGTATAAAGCGGAGTATGAACTGCTTCGCTATAAAGATCAGGCCCGGTTAAAAGAAATGGAAAAGAAAAAAATCCGTTTGGAAAGAAACCTTTCTTATGGAATAGGGACAACACTTGTTATTCTTCTCGTTGTTTTTCTTTTCTTTTTCAGGATGCGTGCCCGTAAAAACAGGATCATTGCCGAACAAAGAATCCAAAAGTTAGAGGATGAAAAAAAGCTGATGGCTGCCCAGTCGGTGTTGGTTGGTCAGGAAAAAGAACGCGAACGCATCGCCCGCGAGCTGCACGACGGAATCGGTGTGCTGTTGTCCACAGCCAGCATTCATTTTTCAAGTGTTGAAAACAAAACCGATAAGAAAACCGGTGAAATGCTGCGAAAAGCAAATAAACTGCTCAAAGAAGCCAGCAAAGAAGTCCGCCAGATATCGCACAATATGATGCCGGGTGTGCTCTCCAAATTCGGGTTGAAAGAAGCCATTGAAGATTTGTTTGATGAGGTGGAGGAAGCCGGCGAAATTGCAGTGGAATTAAACATCAATTGCCGTGAAGAACGACTGCCGCAAAACATGGAGATCATGATCTACCGGATCGTACAGGAAATGATCAACAATACACTGAAACATGCAAACGCAACAAAAGTGTCGTTTTTTGTTTCCCAGACAGATCAGGATATCAAAATAGAATATGCTGACAACGGCATAGGATTTGACGAAGAAAAGTTGCCCCATGGCAAGAACCTCGGGTTGTCAGGCATCCGCTCGAGAGTGGAATATCTTGGTGGTTTGCTCAGGATCGAAAGCACAACAGGAAAGGGTACACGTTTTTTCATCACAATACCCCTGCACGAAATATACGATTGATCTTTGTTGACAGGTAAAACAGGCAAAAGTTTTTATGGATAACTATTTTTAAAATTTGTATATTGTACACAATAAAATTAAAGTCTCATGTCTAATTTATTTACAAGCGAATTTAAAAAACGAAGAGCAGAACCCTACGATATTTTTATTACCGCCGTTTGGGACCTCAACAATAAAGTCATTGACCATAAACAAATTGACGTTCTTGCTGACCGGGTAGAAGTTAAGTATTACATTGCAGACGGGACCAGTGTGTTAAAACCGATAACGGAAGACCGCGTCAGGGTTGAATTCAACCTGTTCCAGAATATTCCGGCCAATCACAAAACCTGGTTGAAAAGTCTGGAAGCTGATGAGAACGGTGCCTGGGTGGTTGTGGATGAAGTATCTGAAAACACAAGCGACATTGAAGAATGAGCTGTCATGCAAAAAACGGTTAACATATTTTTTGGCGCATTCCTGCTGACGTTTCTTTTTTCCATGACCTTATCCGGGCAGGAAAAAGGAAAACAGGAAGTTTTTTTAAAGAAAGCCGATGCGTACCGGAGTCATTTCAAATACGACTCCGCCATCATGTTTTACGATTCGGTGATCCTGCGTACCGGTAAAGGCAAAAAAAATGCTCTGACGGCTTATGCTTACTGTATGAAAGGAAGGTCTTACCGTTACGCACATATAAGCGATTCGGCAAAGGTGTATATTGACCGTTCCATCCAACTGTCGAAGCAACTGGACAACGATACCATGCTGGCCATCGCATACATCAACCTTGCCAATATGCTGAAAAGCAGTGGTCAGACCGATTCTGCCGGGAAATGCTACAATGAGAGTCTGCGATTGTTTGAACAGGCCGGCGATAGTGCAGGTATCGGCAAGGCGTATAATGCCCTGGCGATATTTTACAAAGTTACCGGAGATTTTGACAAAGAGCTGGAATGTGCCCTGAATGCCCATTACATTTTTAGAAAGCTCAATAAAACCCCTGCTTATATCCGCTCGCTGATCAACCTGGGCAATGCTTATGAAAAGCTGAATGACATTGATACCGCACTTTCCTGCTATGAAAATGCCTATGAACTGAGCAACGAGAACAACAGACCGAAAATGGCTGTCTCTGCACTTATCAACAGGGGGGTGATCTATTACCGGCTCGGCAAAAAAGAAAAAGATAAGCAAAAAGTCGGGCAATGGTATGATAAAGCGATAAACGAATACCAGCGTGCAATAGATTTCAGCAAGCGGATTGATGATAAAAGGACACTGGCTATGCTTTATTCCAATATTTCTTTTCTGTATGGACGCAGGGGGCAGGAGCAGGAAATGATCCGGTCGGCTGAAAAAGCTGTGGCCATTTCAAAGGAATTAAATGATCTTACCAATCTGATCAGTGCATTGAATAACCTGGGATATGCTTACAAACAAACCGGGAACTACAAAAAAGCAGAGTCGTGTTATCTCGAAAGTTTTCAGATAGCCAAAAAAACCAACCAAAAAGAAATCGTAAAAAAAACGAGTATCAATCTGTCCAATATTTATGAACTGGAGGGGAACTATAAAGGTGCACTCGAATACTCACGTCTCGCCGCCGCTTATCAGGATTCGCTGTTTAACGAAAAAAAGCAAAAACTCATTGAGGAACACAAAACCCACTATGAGATTCTGCATCTGAAAGATATGAACCGGATCAAAGAGTTAGACAAAAAAAGAATCCGGGCCGAACGGAATGTAACATTTTGGATATCTGTTTTTATGGTAGTGGTTTTACTGGGTTTGCTCATCTTTTTCAGGATGCGTGCCCGCAAAAACCGGGTCATTGCCGAGCAGAGGATACAGAAGTTAGAAGACGAGAAGAAGCTGATGGCAGCCCAGTCGGTGCTCGTGGGACAGGAAAAAGAACGCGAACGCATCGCCCGCGAACTGCACGACGGCATCGGGGTATTGCTTTCAACGGCGAGTATTCATTTCTCCAGCGTGGAATCAAAGACCGACAAAGAAACGAGCGAAATGCTCAAAAAGGCCAATAAGCTCCTCAAGGAAGCCGGGAAAGAGGTACGCCAGATTTCGCACAACATGATGCCCGGCGTGCTGTCCAAATTCGGGCTGAAAGAAACCGTTGAAGATATGTTTGAAGATGTGGAAGATGCAGGCGAAATGGATGTTGACCTCCGGCTGGAACTGGGCGAGGAGCGGCTGCCCGAAGACATGGAGATCATGCTTTACCGGGTGATCCAGGAAATGCTCAACAACACACTGAAACATGCAAAGGCGTCAAAAATCAGGTTTTCTTTGATCAAAGAAAGTGATGAGATCAGGATGGAATATGAAGACGACGGTATCGGATTCGATGAAGCCAGACTGTCTGATGAAAAAAGCCTCGGGTTATCCGGAATCCGTTCGCGGGTTGAGTATCTTGGAGGTGAAATAAAATTAGTGAGTAGCAAAGGAAAAGGAACAAAGTATTTTATTTCAATACCATTGAAGAAAAAAAGCTGATGATGTCCTGATTAAATGAAAATCTTAAAAACATTTACAAAACCAATTTTAATCTACATATTGCATTAAATAGAAATGATAAAATTAATTATTACCGACGATCATCCGGTTATTCGTGACGGGATCAAAACCATTTTGGCCGGGGACAAAGAAATTGAAGTTGTCGGCTTTGCCGGCGACGGCCCCGAATTGATGGAAATTCTGGAAACCACTCCGGCTGATGTAATCCTCATGGACATCAACATGCCCGGAATAACCGGCATAGAAGCCACAAAACTGGTAAAGAAAAAATACCCTGATATTAAAGTGATCAGCTTTTCCCAATACGACGAGAAACGTTTTATCAAGCAATCGCTGAAAAACGGCGCCAACGGGTATTTGTTGAAAAACTCGCCTGCCAGCGAATTGATACAGGCCATCAAAATGGTGCACGAAGGCGGCATGTATCTCGACCCCGATCTGCCCAACATTTTCGGCGATACCGCCAGGCCAAAATCAAATTACCTGTTCCCCGACCTGAGTAAACGCGAGATGGAAGTGCTGAAAGAGATATGCAAAGAAAAGAATACCAACGAGATCGCCGAAACGCTGTTCATCAGCCCCAATACCGTGGAAACGCACCGCTCCAATCTTTTATTAAAAGTAGGGGTAAAAAATACGGCCGGCCTCGTCAAATGGGCCATCGAAAACGACATTGTTTAACTTTTAAATTATACAACTATGAGAAATCTTTATTTACACAACCTGAAGGCACAGTTTTTCGATGATCCTGACGGAAAGAAAATACTTGTCTATTTTGAAACACACATGGATGACGCCTGGGACCTGAACCCGGTTCAGGTACCACCAGACGGTACAACGATTAGCAGTGACCTGACTTTGAAGTTTGATGTTTTTGAAAATATTCAGGACAGCAAACAAATTTTCAAGGTCAAATCATGGAGATTTACTTACCCCGTGGATATTCCCGTTGGCTATAAGCATGTCACAAGTGTTTATCTTTTTCACAGCCAGGGAATCGATAATGAATCTATAGGTACGATAGGCGATCCGACCTGACAACAGGGAACAATCGCAAAAAAGAAAAATTCAAACTAACCCTTTCAATACAGGGTATATGAAAGCAAGTATTATTTATATCGGTATTTTACTGTGTTTTAGTTCTTTTCTTTCTTTTACGGCGTTATCTATGCCGCAAAGTGATGACATGCATCGCCTGATCCGTAAAGCCGGTGATATGAATATGCGGTTTAAATATGATTCGGCCATTGCCTGCCTGGATAGTGCTTATGCGTTTGCAGAAGAGGAAAATAATCAGGCATTCATTGCCCACATCAACCGGTTGAAAGGATATGCTTATCTAAAAAAACACCGGTACGATTCTGCTGATT
Organism: Bacteroidales bacterium; assembly: GCA_029933225.1. Taxonomy (GTDB): domain Bacteria; phylum Bacteroidota; class Bacteroidia; order Bacteroidales; family F082; genus JAADID01. Next base: position 9,098 of record JAOZOO010000086.1, read on the forward strand.
ATTATCTTGATAAAGCGCTTAAACAGGCAAAATCAACGGGGAACGATACGATATCGGCAATTGCCGAGCTGAATCTGGGATGGGTATTGCAGCAAACCGGTAAGAGCGACTCGGCGCTGTATTATTACCAAAACGCTTTGAATATCTATCGCTCAATGGCCGATACAGTGGGAATGGCCACAGCTTATAATTACCTTGCAGTATATTACAAATTTTCAGGCGACTATGATAAGGGTCTTGAAAATGCATTGCATGCTAATTATATTTTCCTGAAAAGCGGTAACCTCGAACGGTATGTAAACTCATTGATCCAACTGGGAAATATCTATGAAAGATTAAATGATAATGACACTGCACTGGCTTGTTATGAGAAAGCAAACCGGCTGAGCATTGAAAATGATTTCCAAAGATATATAGTCAGTTCATACATCAATATTGCAGTCATTCATTATAAGCTGGGAAAGCAACTGATGGAAAACAATGAGTTGCTCAAAGCAAAAGAAGAATACAACCTGACAAAAAAATATTATCAGAATGCTATTAAGATCGAAGAAAGAAATCGGAACAAATCCAGCCTGACTGTATTATATTCCAATTTCTCAATACTTTCCCGGCGGATGGGTGATGATTCTGCGGCCATAGAATCGGCCAAAAAATCCATCCGCATTGCGAAAGAGATCAATGATCCGGGGGCACAATTGCGTGCACTCAACAATCTGGGAATATGCTATAAAGAGATAAACGATTATTCAAAAGCGGAATCGTGTTACCTTGAAGGCCTGGCGCTGGCCAAAAAACTCAACCACACAGAAGAGTTGGGAAACATTGCCGGAAACCTGGCCAATATTTATGAATTGGAGGGAAATTATAAAAAAGCGCTGGAATATTCCGGGCAGAAGGCTGCTTACCGGGATTCTCTGTTTAACGAGAAAAAGCAAAAGCTGATCGAGAAGCACAAAACCAATTACGAGATACTTCATTTGAAAGACCTGAACCGCATCAAAGAGCTGGACAAAAAGCGAATCAGGGCCGAGCGGAATGTAACGGTATGGGTGGGCATTTCTGTGGTTGTGCTTCTGTTGGGTCTGATGATCTTTTTCAGGATGCGTGCCCGAAAGAACCGGATCATTGCCGAGCAGAGGATACAGAAACTGGAAGATGAGAAAAAGCTGATGGCAGCACAGGCTGTACTCGTGGGACAGGAAAAAGAACGCGAGCGCATTGCCCGCGAACTGCACGACGGCATCGGCGTGCTGCTTTCAACAGCCAGCATCCATTTTTCAAGCGTTGAAGATAAAGCGGATAAGGAAACAGGCGAAATGCTTAAAAAAGCCAACAAGCTGCTCAAAGAGGCCAGCAAAGAGGTGCGTCAGATTTCGCACAATATGATGCCCGGCGTGTTGTCGAAATTCGGATTGCAGGATGCCATTGAGGATATGTTTGAAGATGTGGAAGATGCAGGCGAAATTAATGTGGACCTCCGGCTGGAACTTGGTGGCAAGCGCTTACCCGAAGATATGGAGATCATGCTTTACCGCGTGATACAGGAAATGCTCAACAACACGCTGAAACATGCAAAGGCCTCGAAGATCACTTTTTCATTAATCAAAGAGTCTGACCGGGTTAAAATGGAATATGCAGACGACGGCGTTGGTTTTGAGGAAGAAAACCTGCCGGAAGGAAAAAACCTGGGACTGTCCGGTATCCGTTCGCGGGTGGAATACCTCGGCGGAACGGTTAAACTCGACAGCCGGCCCGGAAAAGGAACCCGTTACTCCATTGTGATACCTCTGAAAGTTGATGGAAAATAATAAAAGCTGAATCATTTATGGATAACTTCAAGTTCCACCCCCTTAATCCCCCGCCAGCGGGGGACAGATGTGACAACCACTGCAACCATTGCAACCACTGCACCAACTGCACCCACTGCAATCACGCTCCGGCGTGACAACCACTGGCAAATCCATCCATTATTCCATTATACCCCTATTCCCTTATTCCTTTATACCAATATTCCATCCATTCATCCAATCTCCCATCATTCCACCCCCCACTCCTCCCCTTTTGGCGGTAATCCGCTATTTTTTTCAAATCACCGGTTAAGGTTAAAAATAACCGGGTTACACGCAGCATCTTTGTATCACTATTAACCCTAAAAATTTTTCTATCATGAAAACTAAAATTTTAATTATCGCAGCACTGGTCTTCACAGGATTGACATTTTCTTCCTGCACGAAAGACAACTCTCTAACGGATGAAGTATCATTTCAGCAGAGTGAAACAATTTCAACCCCGAATGCTCCCTCCGACCTTGTCAAAGATTGGGATCACCCATACGGGGAAACTGATTTCAACAAATTGGCTTCCGGAGAAGAACCGGGTAGCATTGGCAAAGACATGATCTCCAACACACCTGATCCGTTCAGGAATTACACCACGATCAGGTATATTGTCCGTCAACCGGCAAAAGTAACTCTTGCTGTTTATTATGGTGGCGGACAGGAATTGGTAACCATTCTTGTAAATAATGCATATCAGGAACCGGGATTACACATGGTTAAATTCAATGCTTCCGGGTTGCCTTATGGTAAATACATTGCCAAATTGATCATCAGGACCAAATCCCTGTCAGTTGTTTATAAAGAAGAAATGACCAAAAGCGCCTTTGTGCAACAGGATGATGAATCTACGATCACTGACTAACTAAAACTCACATCGCCGGGAAAACCGTCAAAAACTGCCCTCAAAACCCTGATGTAACCGTCAGGGTTTTTTTATCCGGTGTGTGTTAAGAGTCAGGAGGGAAAGAGTTAAGAGTTATACCAATTGTATTTTAAAATGCGCCAGAAGTGCATTTTAAAATTTATCCCGAATATTCGGGAGTAAATGCCGTTACTAAATCAAAGCGCCTTTGGGATTGAAATGAACCAAAGGCGCATTTTGATTTGTAATCGGTATTAGGTGTTGTATCACCGTACCTCGCCACTCATGGAAAACCACTATTTTTTTTGTTTACCGGAATACCCTGAAGGAAATCATGAAAGACTGTTGCACCTTTGTCTCACGGTAGAGCTAAAACAAACTAAAAACTTCATTCGGTTACCGTTAACCAATGCTATTGCCGGCCAAACAAATGGGAAGTTTACATCAGCCCCGCACTTGCGGGGTTGTTTTTTTTGTGAAGTATCCAGACAACAACTGAAATGATTTGTTGGGAACAGACGGGTGAACCCGTCGGTTATACTCATATTTTACCTGCCGAAACGCCAGTTCAGGCAGGTCACCCTGTTATGCAAAAAAGGCCACTCTCACCGAGTGACCTTTTGTTGCCCGACCAGGGTTCGAACCTGGAATCTTCTGATCCAGAGTCAGACGTGTTGCCAATTCCACCATCGGGCAGTGAAAAATTGCGGCTGCAAATTTAAATATTTAAAACAATACATGTCAAGAACTTTTTTCTTTTTTATGATTTGACTGTTTAATGGTTCAATGGCTATATGGTTCAATTGTTGAGTACACAGTGGGAAGTCACACTAATCAGTCAATAATCAACAGTTACCAATGACCGATCACCAATGACCAATGACTGATGACCAATGACCGATCACCGATCACCAATTCTCCATTAACCAATTCCCCAATTCCCAATCATCCGGCATCCCGGCCTTCTTTTGGCTGTATTCAGCTATTTTTTTCATATCACCGAATAAGGTTAAAAATAGCAGGGTTGAAGGTTGCATCTTTGTATTAATAACTAACCCTAAAAACAATACTATCATGAAAGCAAAAGTTTTTATTCTCGTAACACTGGTCTTTGCAGGACTGACGTTTTGGTCTTGCACAAAAGACAACTCCCTGATGGATGAAACAACACTCCAGCAAACAGAAACCCTGAAAACGGAACAAAACCCGCACATCGGTGGCCTTCACATGGACATTATCTCAAATGCACCGGATCCTTTTGAGGATTATACGACAATAAGTTATATCGTCCGCAAAGAAGGTTTTGTCAGCCTCTTCGTTTATAAGAAAGGCGATAATTTTGGTATTAACCTGATAGGTAATAAATTTCAAAGACCGGGTAAATATACGGTTACCCTGGACGCTTCGGGGCTGGAGCATGGCAAATATATTGCCGTTCTGTCCATAAAAACAGATCTCTATTCGGTAGTTTACAAAGAAGAAATGACCAAAGCTGCCAAATGGCATCAGGATGACGAATCTTCTGCAACAGACTAATTCTTACTTCACTCCCCGACTAAAAACTACAAAAACAAGGTCGTTTATCCTGAAACCCTGACTTTCACG
>JAOZOO010000206.1 GCA_029933225.1 Bacteroidales bacterium
ACGAACCCTCGCCCGTTCGTGAAGGCCCCGATATGTGATTGGCATCATTGGCCGACCCGCCGCCTTTGAAAACGATATTCTCCTCTGCCCTGCTCCGGTTGCTTAAAATAACTGTTCCCGCACCCTCACCCAGTGACAGCCCGTCACGAGCCGCGTCAAAAGGCCGGCAGGGTTTCGGACTCAAAGACATAAACGACATGAAACCGCTGACCACAAATTTTGTGATAATATCGCCACCGGTCACAACCACATTGTCATATTTTCCTTCCCGAATAAGTCCCGCAGCTATGTTGATGGCCAGCACTCCCGAAATACAGGCATTCGAAAGCACCACCGGTTCGTTAGGATTGCCGAAATAATCCGCAATCACCCGTCCCAGCCTCCACAAATGCAGCCGGTCTTCTTCAAACATCCGTTTTTTCGCCGGCTCCAGCAAATCAATGTTTCCTTTGGTGGTTGAAAGGATAATGCCAGTTCGTTCTGAGCGGATGTCAATGTCTGCCGCCTCCAAAGCATCTTGCACGGAAAGCAGGAGCATCTTTTCCAGACGGGTGAAACTACCTTTTGCGGAAACTGTGGCAAATTCTTTTTCCAGCCGTCCGGTATCGACCAGCGAGGCCGGAAAAGGTTCAGGGTAAAAAGACGAATCGTTGATGATTTCAATGCCGACACGGCCGTTCTTCACGGCATCAAAGTTTTCCGGGGTATTGAACCCCAGCGAGGTAATGATATTGTCAGCAATGAAATAAACCATGTTTTTTCTTTTTCACGCAGAGACGCCAAGACGCAGAGAAAAGTCCGAAAAACTTTGCGACTCTGCGAATTTGCGTGAATTCTTTTACTCAATTCATAATTGTTACCGGTGCAAAAATACACGGTTCAAATCAAAAAGCTAATGAAAGCCGGAAATAAATCCGGTCGGGAATTGTTTTCTGTATATCCTAAACTCTTCAGTTTTTTGTAAAATGTTTTCTGTATATCCTAAACTTTTAGTCTTTTTGTCAAAAGTTTCCAGTATATCCAAAACTTTTGATGTTTTTATAAAATGTTTCCTGTATACCCAAAACTTTTGGGACAGACAAAATGTTTCCTGTAAAATATATAAATGAGATTACTTTTCCACAATTTTCCCCAATGGCACAAGCGACTTTCACACCGCCACCTTCAGCAGTCCCACCTTGCGTTTCCAGTCGAGGATAAAATCGGGGGGATACAGCAGCATTTCTCCTTTGCTGTCGAGGAAAACCTGGGTGGTTTCGGCAGTGGCAACCAACTCACCGTCGGACTTGCGGTAGATGCGGAAACGGAAGATCAGTTTGGCAGCTTCATCGTCAATGTATTCGGTTTCCACCGTCAGCCGGTCGCCGTAGCGCACCTGCTTTTTGTACTTGAACTGCATGCTGACCACAGGCGCCATCAGCCCGTTGGCCTGGAAGTCGAGGTATGAGATACCGTACCTGTGCCCGAATGACTCCCGCCCTTCTTCAATGTATTTCACGTAATTACCGTGCCATACGATGCCCATCGAATCCACCTCTCCGAAACGAACCTTCACCTCTGTCCTGTCTGTCAGCATATTATCCATAATGAGTTGAGTATAAAATGAAGCGGCAAAGATATGGATTTCAAATTGATATCAAAATTTGTTGTACAGGGCGGTGACACATAAAAATTATATTTCCGGCGAACGTTTCATTCTTTGGACAGGTCACCGGAATTTATGAGGAACATTTGTATCTTTCGGCCTCATTTGGAAATTTATTTTTACCCATGAAAAAGCACTTCATCCTTTTTATTTTGATAATATCTTTTCTTTTCCGGATAAATGCCCAGCAAACGCTGCTGACAACCGCTGAAAGGACAAATTACGATTCCACATCCACTTATGCGCAGGTGACGGCATTCCTCGACCGGTTGCAAAAACAATCGCCGTATGCCCGGCTCGATACCATTGCTGTCACAACCGAGGGGAGATATGTCCCCCTGTTAATCATCGGCAACCCGTTGCCGGCAGGGCCGGAGGAACTGAAAAACGACGACCGCATTGTGGTTTACCTCCAGGCCAACATCCACGCCGGAGAAGTGGAAGGCAAAGAAGCCACACAGATGCTGGCCAGAGACCTGCTGCAAAATCCGAAATCAAATATTTTGAAAAATGCGGTAGTTCTCATCAACCCCATCCTGAACCCCGACGGCAACGAAAAATTCAGCACAGGAAACCGCACCAACCAGAACGGCCCTGCCAGCGTAGGTGTACGTCACAACGGACAACACCTCGACCTGAACCGTGATGCCCTGAAGCTGGAAACTCCGGAAATCAGGGGCGTGGTGGTTAACGTTCTCAACAAATGGGACCCGGCTATCTCGGTGGACTGCCACACCACCAACGGCTCCTATCACGAAGAACCCACCACCTTCGTCTGGCAGCTCAATCCCAACGGCGACCGCAGTTTAATCAATTACATGCGTGACAAAATGATGCCGGATGTCCACGAAACACTGGTAAAGAAATACAATGTGGAAAATGTATATTACGGCATTTTCGTTGACCGTTTTCATTTTGAAAAGGGCTGGCTGATGTATGCCGCCCAGCCGCGTTACCTGATTAATTACATCGGTTTGCGCAACCGGCTGGCTATCCTGAATGAAAATTACGTTTACGCCGATTTTAAGACACGGGTGAATGCTTCATATCACTTTCTGCGTTCCATACTGGATTATGCCACCCAACATAAAACGGAGATAAAAGAAATGCTTGCCACTGCCGACCGGATGATGTCTGACCCCTCAACAAGGCCGGTGGTTTTCGACTCTTTTGCCGTAAAATACAAAGTACATCCGATTCCCCGGAAAATGACCATCAAAGCCATTGAAACCGATACCATTCCCGGCGTGAAAGGCTACCGGCGGTTCAAACAAAGCGACCGCCACCGGACGGTGACCATTGACTATCTGGCCGACTATTATTCCACGGAAAGCACACCGGTGCCTTATGCTTATCTAATGACTGTCAATGACCGGAAAATCATCCGGGTAATGAAGGAACACGGCATCCGGCTGAAATATCTGGAAAAAGATACCATTCTGAAGGTGGAAAGTTTTAAAATCGATGAACTTACATGTGCAGGACGGCTTTATCAGGGGCATTACATGAATAAGGTCAACGGTCACTCTGAAACCGTCGAAAAGCAATTTCCTGTGGGCACTGTTATCATCGAAACCGCCCAGCCGATGGGCCGTGTGGCGGCATATCTGCTGGAACCCCGGTCGGACGATGGGTTGTTGAAATGGAACTTTTTCGACCGCTATCTTGTCCCCGAATGGGGCAGCGGGGTTTATCCGTATCCTGTCTATAAATTGTTGAAACCTGCCAATTAAAATCCTGTTCAAATAATTTGTTACATTTACGCTCACAAATTCTGCCGGCTCCAACGGTTCAGAAACAGAGTCATTAAGCATTCGAACCTTAATCAATAAACCATAAAAAATCAAACCCATGGAAACAACATTCATTAAAAACTGGTGGATGCCCCTCATCAAAGGCATCATTTTGATCATTCTTTC
>JAOZOO010000207.1 GCA_029933225.1 Bacteroidales bacterium
AAAAATTGCTGTTTTACTTTAAGAAAATTTCACAGTTAAAAAATACAATGGGCCTTAATAATTAATACATTTGCAGGGCAAATCAATAAAAAGAGAACATCATGAAAAAAATCGTATTATTTGCAATGATTTTACTTTTTGCCGGTGCCGTTGTTGCGCAGGACAAAAATGTTAAGAAAAAGAAAAATGGCCCTCAGATATCTTTCAAGACCACGCTCCATGATTATGGTGAAATCTACGTGGGTGCCAACGGAACTTACAACTTTGAGTTTACCAATACGGGAAACGAACCGTTGATCCTCTCCAAGCCCCGTTCTTCGTGCGGATGCACGGTTCCTTCGTGGCCCAAGCAGCCCATCCTGCCGGGAGAGACCAACAAGATCAAGGTGACATACAATACCAGCCACATCGGTGCTTTCAACAAAACGGTGACGGTTTATTCCAATGCCAAAAACAAATCGGCAGTGGTTTTGCGTATCAAGGGGAAAGTGAACCCGAAACCGGCAGAAGCGCTTCCCGAGAACAAGACCAGCACGGGAGCTGCTCCGGTCAATAAATAAAAATTAAAAAGAATAATTTACGGGTTAACCTTCGAGACACAAAAGAGTTTGATGGTTAGCCCTTTTTTATACTATTAAAAGATATTTCAATGGCACACATTTCAAAAAAAGGCCGCCTGATGCCTGAATCACCCATTCGTAAACTCGTTCCTTACGCCGATGAAGCAAAAAAACGGGGGACAAAGGTCTATCATCTGAATATCGGACAACCTGATATTGAAACACCCGAAGTGGCCATGAACGCCATTAAGAATTATGATCATAAAGTGGTGGAATACAGCCACTCGGCAGGCATGTTGTCGTTGAGGGAAAGGTTGTGTGATTATTACAAAACCGTTGACATTGACCTGTCCCCTGAAGAGATCATCGTGGGAGCCGGCGCATCCGAGGCCATACTGTTTACTTTTCAGTCCATCATGGACCCCGGCGATGAAGTGATCATTCCCGAGCCGTTTTATGCCAACTACAACGGTTTTGCCGTGAATGCGGGCATCAATGTCAAACCGATCTTTTCTTCCATCGAAACCGGTTTTGCCCTTCCGCCCATCGAGGATTTTGAAAAGAACATCACCGAAAAGACGAAAGCCATCCTGATCTGCAACCCCAACAATCCTACGGGATATCTTTACACAAAGGAGGAAATGGAATCACTCCGCGACATTGTGAAAAAACATGATCTTTTCCTGATTGCTGATGAGGTGTACCGTGAGTTTACTTATGACGGCAAGCAGCAATATTCGGCCATGTACCTGAAAGGTATTGAAGAAAATGTGATCCTGATCGATTCCGTTTCAAAGCGTTACAGTGCCTGTGGTGTCCGTCTTGGCTGGATGGCTGCCAAAAACAAAGAATTGATTGCTACCGCACTGAAATTTGCGCAGGCCCGCCTCAGCCCGCCGACCTTCGGGCAGGTGGCTGCCGAAGCTGCCGTGGATACACCGGACGAATATTTTGTAAAAGTCAAACAGGAATACCTCGCCCGCCGGGATGCCGTTGTGGAAGGCATCAACAGGATCGAGGGAGCTTTCTGCCCCAATCCTGCGGGCGCTTTTTATGTGGTTGCCCGTCTGCCCATCGACGATTCGGACAGGTTCTGCCAGTGGCTGCTTGAAGACTTCAACTATGAAGGGCAGACTGTTATGCTGGCGCCTGCATCGGGATTTTATTCCACACCCGGAAAAGGAAAAGATGAAGTGCGGATCAGCTATGTGCTGAAAGTGGAAGACCTGAAAGCATCTGTCAAAGTGCTGGAGGAAGCACTGAAAGTTTATCCCGGAAGGACAAATTAGTAAATACTCTGTCCCGTAATATTCAGCCTCGCTTTAATTCCTTAAAGCATAAAGGCTTAATTTTATTTTGATGTGCTGAGAGATTTTTTTCTGGAATAATTTTATAGAAAATACATTGAAAAATAATAGAAAAGAAAAGCTCAATGACTTTCATTTTCTGGGCAAATAAGGTAATAAGGTTGGTGTTTATTTTGTACTGGTAGCTACTAAGGTGTTATTTTTTCAATAAGGTTTTTTTTCTAATAACGCCATGAGAGATACTTCCGGAATAATGAAGTTTGGCTGGTTCCGGTTTAAAAAAACCTTATTTCCGGTATTAAATACAAACTAGAAAATTTACCTTAGTAGCCATGCATTGTAAAGTTAAAACTGACCTTATTACCTTATTTTTCAATTCGGCTTCTGTTTTTTTCATGTAATGCCGGTTCACGGTTTAATGTTGTCAAAACAAAATGTGTGTAAAGGTTGATCTATTTTGGTTTTCAGTATTTTAGTTATTCCATATCTTTTTCAAAATTAATTGTTATTTTGTTTTCAGCACATAAAATAAAATTTAGTCAGCATATAAGAACCTGGAAATGTTCAGGAAATTATTGTTTACTTTGTCCGATCAAATTTCAATTGTATCACTTATTTTTTATTCATACTGGGATTTGTCATACTCCTGTTGGGTGCAAAGTGGCTGATTGACGGCGCTTCGTCCATCGGCACCCGGTTTGGTGTGTCGCAGTTGCTGATCGGCCTGACCATCGTTGCCCTCGGTACCTCACTGCCCGAGCTGGTGATCAATGTATTTGCATCCGTACAGGGCAGGACCGACCTGGCTATCGGAAATGTGCTGGGGAGCAACATCATCAACAGTTTGCTGATTGTGGGGGTGGCCGCTACGATCTATCCCATCAGTATGGCAGGACGGAAGAGTACGGTAAATATCTGGTTTAGTCTGGCCGCTACCCTGGTGTTATTCATAATGGTTAATCCGCCGTGGGGACGGGAACGTGAACATTCCATCACCTGGTATGACGGGTTGATGCTGATCGTTCTGATCGGCGGTTTTATTTATTATTCATTTTTCAAAAGCGGGACACCCGAAAAGATGCCTGCAGGAATCCGTCCCAAAAAAATCAAATTAAAATGGTCCGTATTGCTGATTGTGGCCGGAATTGCCGGGTTATATCTCGGAGGCAAATGGATCGTGGCAGGTGCCGGACGCATAGCAACGGACATGGGTATTTCACAAACGACGGTCGGTCTGACGATAATTGCCGCAGCCACCTCCTTGCCCGAGTTGGTTACGTCGGTTATGGCGGCCATGAAGAAAAATACGGATATGGCCGTCGGCAATGCGATCGGCTCCAATATATTTAACATTTTTCTGGTGTTGGGTGTGAGCGCCCTGATCAAACCCATCCCGTTTGAAAATGCTTTGAATACAGAGATATTTATACTGATTGGCGCTACATTTCTCATTCTGGCATTTGTTAAACTGGATATCGGCAAAACCAAAAAAGCCATTTCACGGCTTGAAGGGATGTTATTGATTGTAGCCTATGCCGGCTATATGTTCTATACTTTTTTTGTTAAAAGTTAGACGAAATTCCTCCTGTTTTCATCAATGGAACTTCTGATAATGATATAATCGTACTATAAACAGATTTCATCAAAATAATTTAGCTGTCTATTTCTTTGTCCGGCAACAAAGAAACAGAC
>JAOZOO010000208.1 GCA_029933225.1 Bacteroidales bacterium
TCTATATTGCCTAACGTTGAGGGCTTTCCATTTGAGGAGTGGTTGTTGTTGGATTCGTTTTTGGAGGGTTTCATTGGCGGTCAGAATCGTCGAATCGATTTCGCCTTTATCGAGCAGCAAATTCAGGAATTCCTGTTCGGCATCATTGAAAGGCAACACTGCGGACAATGCTTGCCGGCATTCCTCCACAAGCGTCTTTCCATAATTTCCAGCTTCTTCGGTCTCCTGTATCACTCCGAGGCGAAGCGTAGGAAAAAGTTGGCTTGCCAATTCCGTAGCATCGAGATCCACATCTCCGACAGAAACCGTACGCCAGTCCTTCCGGTTCATCGCGCCGTAGACAGTAAAAGCGATTCGGAGTTGTTCATGGTTGAGATTGTTCATGCGGAGAATTCGGTGGCTGTCGAACAGGTCTCTCGCCTTTTGCCGTGACAACAAAGCTGCTAGTTTTCCTGCTGCGAGTTCATGGATATCCATCACCGGTATATTGGTGGCCTGCCAGGTTCCCAGTGGGTGAGAGTCCATGTTTTTTATCGGCCACAATGGTACGCGGTACATGAAATTGATATCCACTTCGAGTTTACCACCCTGTCCGAAGGCACTTTGGTAGCGGAGCGACCACTTTCCTCCCGCATGTTCTTCCGGCATATGCCTGACCGTAAAACCTTCACGTTTGAAAACCGCCTGGACTGCCTGTTCTATCTTGGGACGATCTTCAATCATTGCGTCCCGACTCTCGGCTCCCACGTAATTCAGATCGATGTCAACCGATAGCCTTGGGATGTTAAAGACAAAAAGATTCAAGGCGGTTCCACCCTTGAGAACCAGCTTTTTTTTCAAAAAGGGGTGGCTCTGTAAGGTATCGAGCAGTCCCAGCAGGTGTGCGACTTTTTCGAGCACTTCCGGTCTGAAGCCGGTAGATTCCGCCTCGGCGACAAGTTTCTCGGTTGAGAGTCTCATAATACCTCCGCCCACGTCCGTTCAAGTACCTCTGTGGGAACCACAAGGTTCCATCCCGAAACCAGGCGGCCGGATTTTCTCTTATCCCGATCCAGGTAATGCGGTTGTCGCGGACGGAGACCGTGAAGTGTCTTGAGATGCTTTTCCTCGACCATTAAAGGTTCACGGTGCTGCTCCAGAAAAAAGCCGACCTTGGCGGCCGTAGTCGCATTTTCGAGCAGGAGAGCGTATTCAACCACCATGTCAAGGTCGAAGAATTCCACCGATTCCAACGATCGCCAGATTTCTTCCCAACCGCCGGAAAGATCCGGACGGTTCAAGACGTCAACCATTGTCCGTTCCAGACTTGTGACCCGAACTTCCATACCGGATCGGTTTATTGTGACAACTCCAAAATTTTCTTGGTTAGCACGACGAAGTGATTCAGGTGATCTTACTCCGCGGAAGACGTGGCTGCGGAAGGTAAACGGGTTCAACGGACGGGAAGCTGTATAGACAAAATGTTCGTGAACGGAGTAAGCGTGGCCATGAAACTCCAAAGCAGTGTGGTATGACAAAACAGCATCGTTGGTCAGTTTCGCAGCTATGAGAAAAGGGTCGACTGAATATAAAACGGGATTGCTGCCGGGCGGTACAACAGCGTACAACCCTCGCCGTACAGAAACAACGTGTCCTGTTTTCTTGTGGTAGGCCAGCAAAGCTTCCTTGGTCCTGGAACCAACTTCTCCGCAGGATGAAAGGTAGTCGGCCATTTCTTCTCCGGTAAAAACCGGATGTTTACGAAAGAAATCTTCGTGTTTCATAGTGGACATCCTTGATAAAAAAACATGTTTCCCATAAGAATATTATGGGTTGCAGGTTTAAATGTCAAGTTGAAAGTTGAGTTCTACTTGACAATTATTCTTATAACCCATGAAGATTGATGGGTTATGAGAATAATTGTCAGATGCCAAATCTACATCTTGTCTAGCTCCATTGTTCTGAACCAATGGAATTTAGCTTTGGAGATGGTTGGGGATTTCTCGGGCAAAATCCTTTCTTTCCATGGAAAATTATTTGAATCAGATTACCATTAATCCTGAATCCTGACAGCAATAATTATCTGTAAATAAATGAATAAAAACAGCAGTTTATTGTCGAAATGACTTGATTAACCGTTCTGGTAGAGCTAAACAATAAAGCAATAGATATCGTTGTTTAGCAGCTTTAAAGGAGGGTGAAATGATAAAGTTGACACCAATCGGAATCAGGGAACTACGTTATATCGTTGGCTGGAGTAGGGCGCGTATGGGGGCTGCTGTTGGGGTTTCTGCCCGAACGGTAGAGGGATGGGAAAAAGGTCATCATCTTCCTGGTAAGCGAGCGCAGAAATTGTTGCAGAAAATTTTAGAAGGAAGAAAAAATGAGGTTCATGATGATAGTTATGATGATAGTAATGAAAATCAAACGGACGAATCTGATGATCTCAACCCGGAATATGTCTTTAGTACGATCCATACGGAGTTGTTGTTGAAACTTGCTATCGGAGCTGCCAATGCTCAGGAATTAGCTTGTAAAACCATGGCTTCCCGTGGTCTTGGTCGTAACGGTGAATGGGTGGGTTTTGATCAGGCGAAAAAGGAGTGGGGGATTGATCGATGATTAAAATGGTAAAAAAATATGCCCGTGAGGCCAGGGAATTTGTCCAGGAAGAAGTTCGGAGGAACGGTGTCAGTGTCTGCCGGGCCGATGATTGGAGCAAATATCTCTCCTGGAAAAGGGTCTGCTGTTTGGGTGTAAAAAGCATCTGCTGGATCTTCTTTCATTTATTCAATGGAGGCAGTGGCTGAAGCGTGGGAATTCCATGAAGATGGTAGTCCAGCTGTTTTGGATTATAACCTTTTCGATGATTTGAGAAAAATGGGGTGGTATGCCAATGATTAAACTTACTCATGATTTTGACTTTATGGATGACAAAGGGTATCCTTCGGAAGACACAGCTGCAATTCGCCAGGTGCGGCATTATTTGAACTGGACTACTGATGCCCTCGGTCGCGCTTTACAAGTATCATCGCAAACGGTAAAAGATTGGGAGCTCGGCAGAAAGAAGCCGGGAGAATCGGCGCTTAAATCGTTGAAGCTTATTTTCATCATGCAGCGATATGCGGAAAAGGTGGATAAATGAAAAGAATCATGCTGGCCATTGGCATTGTTCTAGTTGTCTTTTGCTGTTCCGAACCATTATGGGCAATGCGCTGTGGTAAAAAGATTGTAGATGTTGGTGATCATAAATATGAAGTTCTGGCTGCCTGCGGTCAACCGATATCACGTGAGACTATCGGTATAGACCATAAGCAGGTAGGTGAATGGCGCATTGTCGAGGAGTGGCTGTACATTATCGAAAAATATGGTCACAAACAGATGTATTTGCTGAAATTTGATGGTGATGGACTTGTGCGCGAGATCAAATGGCTGGGGGAGCAAAAATAGCAAAAGCCCTTCAGTGAGATAAAGATGTGGGGTATCTGACCTTTAATTTAAGCCATTTTTTTATTCCACCAGTCAACCAGAATTTTTTCCTCTCTTTTCGGA